>JBCDFZ010000002.1:0-212232 GCA_039177115.1 Myxococcota bacterium | reverse complement strand
GCCTCCGGCACCGCCAGCCGCGCCGCTACCACCGGCACCACCCGCCGCACCGCTACCGCCAACGCCTCCGGCACCGCCAGCCGCACCGCTGCCGCCGACGCCGCCCGAACCACCGGTCGCGCCAGTACCGCCCGCGCCGCCAGCCGCGCCGCCGCCGGCGCCGCCCGTGCCGCCACCGCGGACGCACGTCACGTCGACGGTCCAGCTGTCCATGCAGTGCGCAAACCCGTCGTCGCTGACCGTGACCGTGATCTGGTGGTCTCCGACCTCCTCACACGTATAGAAGGTCGCGGGGGCAAACGGATCGGCGAAGCTTCCACTGTCTGCCGTCCACTGGTACTCGATCGGGTCGTTCTCGTGATCCTTCGCCTGGGCGCGAACCATGATGTCGTTGCCGACCGACGTTTGAAGCGGTGAAACCACGGCTTTCGTGAGCTCGGCGCACACGTTGAGCTTGCCGTTCACGCGCACGGCGCCGAGGCGGGAGCCCTTTCTGCATCGAAGCATGACGCCCACGTCGGTCGCAACGCCGGAATCCACGCTGAACATCGCCCCACCCTTGCAGGTCGTCTCTCCATCGACGGAGGTCGCTTCGAGGTCGATGTTGTAGGCGCCCGGCGAAAGCCCGAACACCTCGACCGAGGCCGTCGCGCCGCTCGCGCTCGTGTCGATGGTCCCCATCATGGGCGTCATCCCGTTCCCGGTGAGCGTCCAATCGACTTCGTCGATGACGACCTCCCCCGCGTCGATGTCCGGGGAGATGTCGAGCTGCACGGAGAGCTCGGAGAAACAAGGCGCCGCGCCCGCAGTGGTGTCGCACCCAGATGCAGGAAGCACGAGGGCAAGCAGTGGAAGGAGCGCGAGCTTGCGGTGGTACACGAGGGGGGACTCTCTTGCCGCAACGAAGGACAACGAGTGGGGGGACCTGCGAGACTACCGTTCCCGCCCGCCATGGTAAAGGGGTGACGCGCATCGCAGACCGCTCGTTCCGTCAGGGTGCAATCGTCCGGAAACGCTGTGCCCTGAACGCCCCGCATCGAGTGTGAGCAAGCTCTCAATTGACGCGGCTATCACAGCCAGCCGCGTGGCGCGTCACGGAGTTGACGCTTGCCGTGTGCCACCCGCGTGACGTCGCCGCCGGCGACCGCGCTTCACTCGTCGAGGAGCAACCGAAACTCGTTCAACAGCCGGCGCACCTCGGCGGGGGACGGGTCGTCGCGAAGCTGCTGCGTGCCCACCAATAGCGCCATGGCGCCCGCGGCCAGCAGGTTGGCCCTCCGCGTCGGCACCAGCGTTCCATACACCTCCGCGAGGTAGCGCTGCCGTCGTGCGTCGACCCGGGCCACGGTGCGTTGGACCTGCGGGTCGCTTCGCCCCCAGGCGCGGAGCGACGCCTCGGCTCGGTGCGGAAGCTTGGAGGCGAAGTCGACGAGCCGGTCGAGCCGCCGGGTGATATCGCCCTCCGCCTCGGCCAGCGCGATGATGCGTTCGGTTTGGACTTCGGCCCAGTGCTCGAGGAGCTGGTCGACGAACCGACCCCACGCCGAAAAGTGGTGGTAGAACGACCCCTTGGTCACCTCGAGCCGCTCGCAGACCGAGGCAATGGTGAGCGCGCCGGCGCCTCCCTCTTCGAGGATGGCCATCGCGGCCTCGAAGTAGTCGTTCGGCGTCGCGCGGGAGGGCGTGGCCCCGGATCGGGCGACGCGTGAAGCCGTCGCGCGGGAGCGCGGGGCCCGGGGAGGCTTGGCGCTGGATGGGGTGGCGCGCGACGGCGCTGCGCGAAGGGACCCAGCGCGCGGTGTGGGTTGGGGTTTCGCTGGCACTTGCGGCAACCATACCATGCGGTATGGTATGGTCAACCTACCCACTGCGAGAGAGGCCGCAGATGAAGCACCGCTTTGCACGTCTCGCCGAGATCGAGACGCTCGACCCCGTCGTCGACCACGAGCGCATCGTCCGCTTGGACGCCTGCTACGAGTTCCCGTGGGACCTCACGCGCTCGCTCGAGCTCGCCCTCTTCCGAACGTACGCCGTGCCCTCGATATCGAAGCTCCTCGCCCGCACCGGCGAGTTCACCGAGCGCACCCAAAAACGCTACGACGACACCGAGCTTCTCATCCGGAACTTCGTCGACTGGGGCTACGACAGCGACCGAGGCCGACGCGCCATCGAGCGCATGAACGCCATCCACGGCCGCTTCCGCATCTCGAACGACGACTTCCTCTACGTGCTCTCCACGTTCGTATGCGAACCCATTCGATGGAACCAGCGGTTCGGCTGGCGCCCCATGGTCGAGCAGGAGCGCCTCGCCTTCTACTACTTCTGGTTCGAGGTCGGGAAGCGGATGGGCATTCGAGACATCCCCGCCACGTACGCGGCCTTCTTCGACTTCAACGAGCGCTACGAACGCGAGCACTTTCGCTTCCACGAAGACAACCGCGTCGTGGGCTCCGCCACGCGAGACCTGTTCGTCGGCTGGTTCCCGAAAGCCCTCGCCCCCCTGACCCGCCGCGCCGTCTACTCCATCATGGACGAACCCGTGCTCGACGCATTCGGCTTCCCGCACCCCACCCGCCTCGAGCGCGCGCTCGTCGAACGCACCCTCCGCGCACGCGCCGTGTTTCTCAACCGCGCATGGCGCCCCCGCACCGAACCGCAGGTACAGTCCGACGCGCCCCACGCGTCTTATCCGACGCTGCCCCCCATCGAGGCGCTGGGCCCGCCGGATCCGCCGGGCCGACACGGGGCGGCGCTAGGCGCGGGTCGCAGCGCCAACGCCTCCCGCACTGCCGACGCCTAGGCGCGCCGCCCCCGATCCTGTCCGCTCACAGGTTGCGCCCGAGGTACGAGGCGAGAGACTCCGGTGCTCTCCCAAGGCGTCGCTCAAACTCCTGGTTGGATCGATCGAGGGCGCCGGAGCGCATGGCGCCGAACACCTCGGTCAAGACCTGGACCGTACCCGGATCGAGGCCAACATCGAGAAGCATCGAGGGGTACTCGTCTTCACTCGGCTGTGTGTACCGCACCTCAACGCCGGTGCCCTCCTCGACTCTGCGGAGGATCGTCCGGAACGAATGCGTCTCTGGCAGCACGACTTCGAGGGCGACGTCCCGTACCTCCGGGTCGAGCAGCACGTCAACGGTGAACGCAGCAATGTCGTCTCGGGAGATCCAAGCGGCCGGCGCCTCGCCGGCGGGATGCGCAACCACCCGAGTCTCACGAAACGAACCCAGCAGGTCCAGCAACGAGTCGAGGTAGAGCCCGTTTCGAAGCGCGACCCACGACAGCCCCGACTGCCGAAGCCTTCGCTCCGTGTCGTGGTGCACTTCGAGTAGAGGATTGTCGTCCGGTTGGTCAGCGCCGACGAAGCTCGTGTAGACGATGCGTTCGACGCCCACTTCCGCCGCCACGTCAATCGCCGCGGCATGCTGCCGCATGCGGGCTTCGTTGGAGGCGTTGCTCGAGATCAGGAGCAGCGTCGAGACCCCTTTGAAGGCCTCGCGCATCGAAGCGAGGTCATCGTAGTCCACCCGTTGCGTGCGAAAGCCCGAGGCGGCCAGACGCGACGGATCGCGCGCGCCAAGAGCGCAGGCCTCCGCCGCATTGCGTGCCTGAACCTGAGCGACGATGGCCTGTCCGAGTGCGCCCGTGGCGCCGGTGATGAGATGAGTCATGAGAGCTCCTTTCGACGATGGGAACTTGGCGCCGGCCCAAATGGAGAACAATCATTGATTATTGAATGCATTGTTCTGTTCAGCGTACAATCACCGCATCATGAGCCCCGATCCCGAGCTCGCCGCCGCAGCGCTGGTCTTCGTCGAGGTGGCGGACTGCGGCTCCTTCACGCGCGCGGCCGCACGCCTCGGAGTGTCGAAGAGCACGGTGAGCGGCAAGGTCCGAGAGCTGGAGGCGCGCCTCGGAGTCCGGCTGCTCGCTCGGACCACCCGCGCCGTATCGGTAACCGATGATGGCGCCGCGTTCTTGGAGTCGGTCACGAGGATGCGCGAACACTGGCAGGACGCGAAAGCGTCCCTCGAACGTCGCGGCCACGATCCGGTCGGCGTCCTTCGTCTCACGGCACCGGCCTCGCTGAGCGATGTCCTCGTCGCTCCGCTGGTCTGCGAAATGATGGCCGACTACCCCGAGCTCGAGGTCGACCTGCTCGCCGAGGATCGAACACTCGACCTGGTACGAGACAACATCGACCTCGCCATCCGCGTCGGTGCCCTCTCCGACTCGTCCTTGGTTGCCCGACGAGTCGGCCAGGAGCACGGTTGGATTGCCGTGAAACGAGAGAGCCCGTGGGATGCGCTTCTTCGCGGCGACGCCGACACCGTAGTCGACGCGCTGACACGGGTCCCCTTCGTCGGCATGCGGGGGGCGGAACCCGAGCTCGAGCTCACGCCGCGTGACGGCGGCGAGCCGCGGCGGATCGCGCCTCGCTACCGAGCATGGACGCCCTCGGGTCAGGGCCTGCTCAGCCTCGTGTCGAACGGCGCCGGCGCCGCGGCGCTCCCCGACTCCATGATGGCGCTTGGCGCGAGCTCAGTGCGGGTCGTGCTACCCAACTACACGGTATCCACCTATCCGCTCTGGCTCGTCCGCCCGTCGCGACGACACGCCCCGGAGCGCGTTCGCGTGTTCGTTGAGCGACTCGAGCAACGGCTCGCGACGCCGATCTTCGACCCGCTCCGTTAGCCCGCTGACGCAGTCAATCGCCTAGGTTCGCAGGTGTGCGACCGCGTCCACCTCGAACCTCATGCCCGGCAGCGCGAGTCGTCCAACAGGCACCAAGGTTTGGACGGGTAGCGCCTGGCCGAACACCTCGCGCGTGGCGTGCGCGAGGGACACGTGGGCGCTCTCGTCGTAGTCGACGACGTACGTCGTGAGCTTCGCCACTTGGTCGAGTCGCCCACCGACGGCCTCGAGGGCTGCACGGAGGTTCTCGAAGGCCTGGCGGATCTGTTCTTCGAGGGTGTCGGGGAGCGAACCGTCCCGTCGCTCGCCGCCCTGCCCCGCAACGTAGGCGAGCGCCCCCCCGCCCCGAACGACCGCGACGTGTGAATACGCATTCGGCCTCGGGTCGTAGAGGACGTCGGGGTTGATGAAGCTCAGCATCGCCTTCACCCGAACATGCCCACTTCGTAGCGCCCCGCTTCGGTGCGCATGGCGATGTTCCACCGGTTCCAGCCGTTGATTGCGATGATGGCCACCGTCAGGTTGCTGATTTCTTCCACACTGAGATGGTCGCGCACCTCGTCCCAGAGCGCCTCGTCGATCCCGTCGCCATCGAGCTTCGTGACCGCTTCCGCCCACGCCAGCGCGGCTCGCTCTTTGTCCGAGTAGTAGGGGGCGTCGCGCCACGCCGCCACACCATAGAGGCGCTGCTCCGACTCACCGGCGTTTCGCGCCTCCTTATGGTGCATGTCGATGCAGTAGGCGCAGCCGTTGATCTGTGAAACGCGGAGGTTCAACAGCTCGTGGAGCTTCCGATCCAGTGTCGCATGAAGGTACTTGTCGAGAGTGACCATGCCCCCGAGCGCAGGCTTCGGGAACGCGGATAGAGGAAGACGTTGTTTCATGATGCAGTTCCTTTCGAATCAGCCGCGGTCGGTTCGAATGCACACACGGCCGTTCTTGAAGAGCAGACGAGGGAGCACCTCGGTTTGTGACCAGGCACCACAGCATTCGCTGCACTCCGTGCTTTTTTTCGAGGCGCTAGGGCGTTCGCTTCTCGTACCGGATGACGGTCGGCCCGGGCCTGCCTTCCGGGGCTAACGTGCCCACGCCCCGATACCCGTGCCGCTCATAGAAGCGGCGGTTGCGAGGGTCTGACGAGGGTGTGAGGAGCCGCCAGGTGGCAACCTGCGGATAGCAGGCCTCCACGAGTTCGAGCGCGCGTCCGCCGATGCGCCGATTCTGGAACGCGGGCGTCACGAAGAAGAGCGCGACCTCCGCGGCGTCGTTGGACTGCGGCTCGACCAGAATCGCACCGGCCAGCTCGCCACCGCATAGAATCGTGTAGTAGTTCCGGTCGGCAATGCGCTCCGAATGGAACGCAACCTCCTCGATGCGGGGCGGCATCGCACCGTAGGTCGCCCAGTCGTCGAGGAAGCTCTCGACGGCCGCGTCGCGGAGCGCTTCGGCATCCGGCCGGAGCGCGAGAGCCAGCCGTACCGAGGCGGCGTCCGCGGGCGTGCGTTCGGTGCCGCCGTCCCGACTGCGGGTCGTCGCGGCCGAGCCCTGGTCAACGCTGTTCTCGGAGGTGACTTTCGAGTGGGTCATGGCAGCCGTTTCCCTTGCTGCCCTGCCTCTAGGTCTCTCCGAAAGTCGCCACAACGCCAACATGCCGCACACACTGTTCTCGCCCGAGAACAATCGAGCGCGGGCAGAGTGACTGGGCTCGAACCCAGTCAGCCGACGGGACGCAGATCCTCGCGCGACGTCGACCCAGTCATCGCCAGCCGGCCGATCCTCGCGGTACATCGACCCAGTCATCGCCAGCCAGCCGATTGTCGCACTACGTCGACGGCGACACGTTCGACAGACGCACGGCCCGGCAGGCCCCTTCGACCGGCCCGCAGCCCACTTGCACCAGCGCCCTACTCGCCCGGCGCCGCAACCACCGAGAGCCCCGGCGTGTCGCGCGAAAGCTCGGCCAACACGTCCGACGCCCACGAGAAGAACGCCTCGACCCGCGGGTCTTCGTCGAGCTCGTCGAGGCACACGCCATAGTAGCCGAGGCCGGCGTCCGAAAGCTCGACGTCCGAGGGGGCAACCAGCCGCCCGTCATCGAACCAACCTCGCATGATGGGCAGGAACCCGAGCGCAAACCCGAGCCCCTGCGCGGCGAGCACCGACGCCTCGAGATGCGAGCTCGCGACGACGGTCTGCGACGGCGGCGGGCCTTCGTGCGCCACCGCCGCGCCGAAGCGACGCCAATCGTTCGCGTCGGAATCGGTGGTGATGAGCGGGCCCTGAAACACGTCGGTCAGCGTCCAGCGAGGGAGTTTTTCGGCGAATGCGGGGCTACACGCCGGCGTAATCACGGCGTCGACCAGGTGTCGGCTCGTCACGTCGTCCCACTCGCCGTCGCCAAACCGGATGCTCGCGTCCACCAGTTCGCGTCGGAGGTCGACCATCTGCATCGAGGTCTCGATGCGAAGGTCGACGTCGGGATGCAGCCGGTGGAACTCGCCGATGCGAGGGATGAGCACGTTGTGCGCGACGAACGGCGCCACGTTGATGCGAAGCGCCGCGTTCCCGAAGACGCGCTTGAGGTCGGCGAAGCCGGAACGGTGCCGCTCGATGACCTCGGCCGCTACGTTCGCATAGAGCTCCCCCGGAGGCGTCAGCTTGAGTGACCGCGCACCTCGCACGAACAGCTTCAGCCGAAGCCGATCTTCGAGCTCGGCGATCCGCTGGCTCACCGCAGACGACGTGACCCCCAGCTCTTCACCGGCTTTCTTGAAGCTCAGGTGACGCGCTGCCGCGTCGAAGAATACGAGCAGCGCGACGGGCGGGGGTGCTTCTGTCATGAGTCGTCGCCGTTGTCCGAGGGCTGCCGGCCGGAGCCGCGGAGCTCCATTAGCGTCCCTTGCGCGTTCCGCGGTGTCAACGAGCTGCATCGCCGGCTCAAAACGGGGTGGTGCCGTCGAGGAACTGGATCACGTCCCAGTGCTCCACGATTTCCCCGTCTTCGGTCCGCCAGATGTCCACGATGGCGAGCCCTGTCGTGGTGGGCGCATCGGGCGTCAACGCCGCTTGGTAGAGCACGGCCGCGAAGTCACCCTGCGCGACCCAGCGCCCCGCGCGAGGCGTGTACCCGGGGAACGTCTCGAGCGCGCCTCCGAGAAACGCCTGCACCGCCGGGATGCCGTCGTCGACCTGGGGGTTGTGCTGAATGTACGAAGGCCGGACGAAATCGTTCAGCGAATCGAGGTCCTGCGCCACGAAGAACTCGTCGAAAAACCGCATCCCGAGCGCGAGGCTTTCCTCGGCGTCGCCCTCCCCGGGTACCGGGCCGTCAAACATGGTGTTGGGGTTGGCAGAGGTCGCGGGCACTTCTTGCGTCACCACCCACTGCTGCGCCACGAGCCCGTCCCGAAGTTCGAGCACGTGGGCCACGGCGAGCCCGGTCCGATCGTTGCCGGCGTCTTCGGCCGCCGTGGTGAGCTGCGCGTGCACCAGCACCAGGTCACCCGATGCAATGGTCCGACGGATCGCGAGGTTGAGACCAGGGTTCTCGGCGAGCAGCCCCTCGTAGTAGCTCGCGACCCCGCCTGCGTCTGCGGGAACACCGAGCTGACGATGCACGTAGTCGTCGGTCACGCCCTGCGCGAACGCGCTGGTATCCCGGTCGTTGAACACGGTGGTCAGCAAGGCCTCGGCAATTTCTTGGTTCGACATGGACCCTCCATCGTCACCGCACGACGCCCCAAGCGAGAGCAGCGCGAGCACGGCAACCAGCGTAGAAACATGAGTTTTGGGTTTCACAGAAACACCTCCGCTCGCACCTATCGACTCGCGCGAGCACTCCGTCAACGGCGCGAAACCGCACAAACGGCCCATGCATAACCACTGCTAACGCTGGCCTAAGGACACTTGATTCATGACCAGACCAACGTCTGCACGCTGCGCCGCATCGTCGTTTGGAGGCTAGGCGCTGACGCCGACGCCGGTCAGCTCTCGTCCCAACCTCGGACGAGCGCGCGCACCATCCCGACGAACTGCGCCCGGGCGCGCTCGGCGCTCCAAGCCTCCCGCTGCACGTTGTGCCGAAGCCCAGGTGCTCCGTGGTAGCTGAGCATGTAGCTCGCGACCCAAAGCGAAAACGCCTCCACGTCGAACCCGGGCAGCTCCTGTCGCGCTTGGGCCGCTTCCACGTAGCCGATGCACGCCGCCACCACCTCGCGCGCCGGCCCACCCTCGCCAACGAGCGTGGCGCTGTGCGTATCAAACGTTTCGCGCAGCAGCAGCGTGGCGTAGTCGGGGTGCTCTTCGCAGAAGTCCCAAAACGCGGCGCACATCTGCACGATGACGTCTTCGGGAGAGAGCCCCGTGTTCTGCCCATAGCGATGGGCAATGCGTTCGGTGAGCGTAGCCGACACCGTGCCGAGGATCTCTTCGTAGAGCTGCGCCTTCCCGTCCGGAAAGTGGCTGTACACGGTGGCCGCGCGGATCCCGACCCGCTCTGCAATCTTCCGGAGCGACGCCGCCTCGTACCCGAAGCGAGCAAACTGGTGCGCGGCTTCTTGAAGCAGTCGCCGCCCCGTCGCCGTATCGGTCGACGCCCTGGCTCCCGTTGCGTTAGTGGGCCCGGGCCGTGCCGGAGTCGACCGACCCGTCGCCGGGCTGTTGGCCGTCGCGGACCTAGCTTTCGCGGTCCCCCCTGCGCCCTTCCCAGCTTTCACCGTCCCAGCTTTCGCCGTCCCGGCTTTGGCCGCCCCACCCGTGGCCGAGCCCTCGCCCGTGGCCGCGCTGTTGGCCGTCGCGACCCTGGCTTTAGCCGTCCCAGCCGTGGCCCGGCTGGCCGTCGCCGTCCCAGCTTCGGCCGTCCCGCCCCTGGCCGAACTCTCGGCCGTCGCCGTCTTCCCCCGAGCCTTCCGGGTCGCTGAAGCCTTCGAAATCACTCAGTTGCACAGTACCGTAACAGACGTTAGGCTTCAACCTAACACTCGTTAGGAACCGCCCAACGCACCATGCCCCCCAACCCCGCCGAAAACCCCTCCCGCAACGGCCGCGAACGCCAACCCTCCTCCCACCGAAACGGAGGCACCGCCACCTCGTCCCTCGGTCAGCGACCCCCGTTGGTGAAGTCTCTGCCGTTCATCGGGCCGCTCCCCCAGTTCCTCGGCGACGTGCTCCCGTTCGTGAACAAGCAGCGCGCCACGTACGGCGACGCGTTTCGCCTTCGCATGGCCAACGTCGAAATGACGTGCCTCATGGGCGCCGAGGCCATCGCCCTGTTGGAACGTGGCACCGCGCTTCGCACCAGCAAGTCCATGCACGTGCTCGACTCCGAGCTCCAAAGCTGCCTGCCGAGCACCTTCGACGGCCCGCAGCACGAGATGTTCCGGAAGGCCCACCACCAGTTCATGAACGCCAAGCTCGAGGCGCGCCGTCGGAGCGACATCGCCGCGTGCCTCCAGAAGCACAGCGACGCGTGGCTCCCCGGCACCGAGCTCGACGTGCTTCACGAAGCCCAGGTGCAAACCGTCGACGTCCTGTCGATCCTCCTCAACGGCGAGCCCCTCCCCTTCGCCAAAAAAGACTTGGCGCTCGTCGTTCACACGCTCATCTGGACCACCTTCGGCCACGCACCGAAGCTGGTACTCAAAAACCCCTTCTACCGCTCGGCGCAAAAGCGCATGCGCGCCCACCTGCTCGACCTCGTGCGCCGCCTTCGCAAAAACCCGGAGCGTGCCCGCGAAACGCTCGTCGGCCGCTACCTCGGCCTCGAGCCCCCCATCGGACGAACCGGCTGGGAAGACCGCGACCTCGTCGCCGTCCCGTACAGCGCCTACCTCGCGGGCTTCGACACCGTCGCCTCCGCGAGCTCCTTTCTTCTCTACCGCTTGCTGACCAACCCCAACGTCCTCGCCGAAGTCAGAAAAGAGTTCGCCGTGCTCTCCCGCGACACCGACGAGCCCGTGAACCCCCTCAGCCAGCGCTACCTCCGCGCCGCCTTCCTCGAAACCGTGCGCCTCAACCCCCCGGGCACCGCGGTGCTCCGCATCGCCGAACGCGACTTCGAGTTCGCCGGCTACACCATCCGCAAAGACGACGAAATCCTAGTCGTCATTGCCAGCGACCACCTCGACCCCACCATCTTCCCGAACCCAAACCACTTCGACCCCTCCCGGTTCCTCGGCTCGAACGCCACTGAGCTCAAACAGCACGTCCGCCCCTTCGGCAGCGGCAGCCACCGCTGCACCGGCTTCTTCATCGGAGAAATGGTCGCCATCGACCTCGTCTCCCACTGGGTCAACCAGTTCGACCTCGCCGTCGTCCCCGAAGGCAAAACGGTGCGCCCCGTCGCGAGGCCCTTCACCCAGCCCGACGGCCTGAAGGCCAAGGTGCTCGGCCCGCGCAGCGCGGTGCATTGAGCCGCAATCCGCGAGAGCCAGAGCGGCCGGATCGCGCAGCGCGCAAGCCATACGCAGCTCACCCTGCAGATGATAGTCAGCAACCAAGCAGAGCGCGCGGAAACGCCCGGCCGATGGGCCGCGCGATTGATAGCTCCCTTTGGAGTGCCGGCGTCTCTCGTACCGCAAGATGAGTCCGACGTGCACGACCCGCCCGCCTTCTCTCGTGGCGCAAGATGAGTCCAACGTGGACGACCCACCCCGCGTTCCAAGCACACCCGGTCAGCGCGGCTGGTACCCCACCAGCACTTCGTTTCGCCGCATGAACCACGGTTTGAACGGCGGGTCGTAGCGGGCCCACACGGGTTCGCCCACAGGTTGGTAACCGTGCTGTTCGAGCGTAGTGATGAGCTTCTGAAGATGCGCCTCGTACCGCTTGATGGACCACGACCCGCTGTAGCGAATCGCAGCGAGCTCCTGCCCCGGCACCTCACGGATTGTGATGCGCTCGTCCGTAGGCTCCGGGAGAGTCGCGCGCGTGTACTTCGAGGGCATCATGAACTGAATCACGAACTTGCCGTCGCGCTCGTCCTGCATGACGGGCGAAGTCATGTCGATGCGCTCCTCCCCGCCCGCGGCCGGTGCCTCCGGCGCGCTCCCCTTCGGTGTCAGCGTCACCGGAGAGGTCATTGCGATGCGCTGCGGTTCCTGAGTGACCGGCGAAGTCATCGCAATCTTCGCAGACGGCTGGTTCTTCCCGAAGATGTAGCTCGCCAGGATCCGAAACCCTTGGTTCCCCGCATCCTCCGCAGGCCCATCCACGACTGTCTCCGCGACCATCTTCGGGCCATACGCGCGAAGCTCCACGTCTCCGATTCGCTCGACCACATCGTACTTGGGCATCTCAGAGCTCATCTGCGAAATCCATAGCGCATACGCAGCGAAAGCCACCAACAGCAGCACCCCGACAGAAACGAGCACCCTCCGCCTTCGCGTCGTCATGCCCTTCTTATGGTGCACGACCTCCCAATTGGGGAGCGCGCCCCAACCCAAAGGACCCCCACGCCCGACGTGGACGACCCCTACGCCCTACTTCGACGGGTCCCGCGCCTTATTCGGACGACCCCGCGCCCAACCCAAACGACCACCACTCCCGACGTGCACAGGCCCTGCGCCCGACTTGAAGGGCCGTCGCGCACGACGTGGACGGGCCCCGTGCCGTAGTTGGACGACCCCCGCGCCCTACTTCGACGACCCCTGCGCCCGACCCGGACGGGCCTGGCGCTCGACACGGACGGGGCCCCGCGCCCGACCCGGACGGCCCCGCGCCCTGCCCAACCGCTGCCGTCCACTCGGGGCGTGGCCAATCACTCGCCGCACGGGCCTAGCCGAACCTCCTCTACGTATCAACACTGATGATGCCGCACGGCATGTGCTTTCTGCCTCGTTTCTGCGTGTTTCTCCGCAAACCCACGCGCCAGTCGCGCACACCTCCCTTCCACCGTCACTCGCCCGAACGCCAAGCCGCCCCGAGGTGAACCCATGCTCGACTCATCGGCCAGTCGCTCGGCCCGTTGCCCATCGCGTACGCGGTGGCCAACCACTCCCACCCTTACCTGTCGTCGGCTCACGCGCCGGTCGCACGCCGGCTTCCCGACCGCTTCTGGCCCAAGCCGCTCATCGCCCAAGCGCACACCCGGTTGCCACCCGCTTTCTCTCCGGCCCACGCCCTGGTACAGACGCCTCGGCCGCCTCACCCATGGAGAGGAACCCAACGATGACCACGAAATCAATTTGGCTCCCCTTCGTCTTGGCGCTTACCGTCGCCTCCTTCGGCTGCGGTGACGACACCAGCGGCGACGGCGGAACGGGCGGCAGCGCCGGCTCCGGCGGCAGCGGCGGCTCCGGCGACGCCGAGGCGTGCACGGTCGCCTGCAGCAGCCCGTGCGCCAACCTCCTCCCCATCGCGGACGGCGACGTGAACCAGTGCATCGGCGTCTGCGAAACGAGCGGGCTCCTCGACGGCTGCGACGCCCAAACCGCCGCCTTCGTCAACTGCCTCGAGGAGAACGACTGCCCCGAGGTCGAAACCGAATGCGGAGGCCAGGCCCAAGCGTTCGGGCTCTGCTTCAACCAGAACGCTTTGTAGCCCTCCAGCGCGCAGCCGTCGCACCGCGGCTCGTCACACCACGCTCCTTCGCCGCAGCCTTTGGTCAAACCACCTTAGGCAGCGCTGCACGCCACCGCGGTCCTGCACGCCACCGCAGCCTCACGCCGCACCGCAGCCTTACACGCCACCGCAGCCTCACGCGGCACCCGTTCTAGACCGCTAAGCGGGGTCTTCGTCCGCCTTGTCGAGCACCTGCTGCAGCTTGCCCTCGAGCTCGTTCGAGAGAGACGTCTTGAGCACCTTGCCCTGGAACCGATGCAGGTGCTCGAGCACCTTGTCGATGGTGGCCTTCCGCACGAGCACGAAGAGCGCGGCCTTCCCGTCATCGAGGTCGGCCGTGAGCTCTTTCATCATCCCGTCTTCGATGCCGTAGTCGGAAAGCGCACCGGACAGCGCGCCGAAGCTCGCCCCGAACACCGCGGTAAACAGCGGCAGGAGCGGACCCCCAAACGGAATCGAAAAGATGAGCCCGATCAGCAAACCCCAAAACCCGCCCGAGGCTGCGCCGCCCGCGGTCAGGTTGACCGTCTGGTCGAGTTTGATTTTCCCGTTCGGCCCCTTGTAGGCCACCACGCAATCCTCGAGCTCTACCAGATGCTCTCGCTGCATCTGCACGAACTCCTGACGCACCTCGGACGCGCGTTCCCTCGAATCAAAAACCACTGCAATCAAATCGCTCATCGGTGTCACTCCTTTGCGGGAAGTGAGGCCCCTAGCACCAACGGCATGCACGAGCGACTTGGACGGCGTGACGTGACCGTTACACGTATCGTCTGACGCCCGACGCCCGACGCTCCACGCCTGACGCCTGCCGCCCGACGCCCGACGCTCCACGCCTGACGCCTGCCGCCCGACTCTACTGCACCACTACCTGGCACTCCGCCGAGCACCCCGACCCGGGCGTCCCGTTGAGAGCGCCCGCATCACACGTCTCCCCAATCTCCGGCTGACGAATCTCGTCGCCGCAGAACGGGCCCTCGGTGCAGTCCGGGTTGCATCCATTGTTGCCGCCGAGGTTCTCGCCGTTGTCGCACTCCTCGAACTCTTCCTGGACGATGCCGTCACCGCAGAAGGGGCCGAGGGCGGTGCAGTCCGCGTTGCAGCGGTTGTACTCACCGGTGTTCTGGGCGGTTCCGTCGTCGCAGAACTCGAAGCGCGTGCGAATGCCGTCGCCGCAGAAGTCGCTGCACTCGGAGCGCTCGGTCACGAAGCCGTCGAGGGTGAGCCGGAAGTTCGACTCACTGACGTGTCGTTCAGCGTGGAAGATGGCCACCTCGTACACCCGCCCCTCTTGGAGGTCGAGGTCCTCGATGCAGGCGTCCACGATGTCTTGGCGTTCGTCGCTGTCGTCGGTGAAGGCGGGGTCGAAGCTCATGACGCCGGAGATGGCGCCGTGGATCCCCCCGATGTCCATGCAGAGCCGCCCGTCGACGAACACCCAGAGGTCATCGTCGCCTCGGAACCGAAGCACCTCGTCACCCTGATACACGAAGAAGTAGCGAACCTCCGTGGTGAAGCCGAAGTTGTGACCGTTGTTGAGCGGAAGCTCCTGAAGCGGCGGAGCCTCGAGCTCCCACCCGATGTCGTCGAGCGGGAAGAACGCGCTGTTGTCGAACTCGTACCGGTTGGGCGTGTTCGTCGGGTCCGGGCGGGTCAGCGTGAGCGACTCCACCACTTGGATGTTGCCGTCCGCCACGAGCGTCGGGCTCGTGCGGTACCAGGCCGAAAACGACTCGGCGCTGTCGGGGAAGCCGCCGTTGCCCACGCCAGACGCCGCTGCGTTCCACACGGGCTTGCCGTCGACGTCGAGCCAGTCGGTGGTGATTCCGAGATGCGTCCCGGTCGGCGGCGGGTTGAAGTCTGGGTGGAACGTCGGGTCCACGTTGTTGCCCGACTGTTGGCTCCTGAAGTCACGGTAGATGACGGGCACGCTGAGCTCGTCCGGAAGCACTGACGCCACCGTCGTGCACGTGAACCCTTCTTCAATCGCACACGTCGCCGAGCAGCCGTCGCCGCTCGCGGTGTTGCCGTCGTCGCAGGCCTCATTGGTACCGGGAAGAATCACGCCATCGCCGCACACCGCCTGGCACACCCCGCCAGAACA
Source organism: Myxococcota bacterium (assembly GCA_039177115.1). Taxonomy (GTDB): domain Bacteria; phylum Myxococcota_A; class Polyangia; order Polyangiales; family Houyiibacteriaceae; genus SG8-38. The sequence continues at coordinate 196,871 of JBCDFZ010000002.1, read as the reverse complement.
GTTCGGCTCGTTGATACAGTTCGGGTCGCAGCCATCGAACGGGGTCACGTTGCCGTCGTCACACTGCTCGGTCCCCTCGACCTGCCCGTCGCCGCACGTGGTCGGCTCACAGGGTTCGTCCGGCGTGTCGCACTTGAACCCTTCCTCGAGCTGACACGTCGCGGAGCACCCGTCGTCGTCATCGACGTCGCCGTCGTCGCACTGCTCGAAGCCCGCCACGAGGCCGTCGCCACACGCAGCGGCACTGCAGGCCACCCCGGGCTGCAGGCACACCCAGCCCGGTTCGACCTCGCACTCGTCACTGCACCCGTCGAGCGCGTCGTCGTTGTTGTCGTCGCACTGCTCGGGCGGGTCGATACGCGAATCGCCGCACACGAGTGGCGCACAGAGCGCACCCGGCGTCGGGCACCGAAAGCCTTCCTCAATCATGTTGCAGTCGCGCGCGCAGCCGTCGCCGTTCAGCCGGTTGCCATCGTCGCAGGCTTCGGTCGACTGACGCTCACCGTCACCGCAGTCTTCGGGGATGGGCTCGGTTCCGCCGACGCCGCCCTCGCCGCCTTCGCCGCCGCCGCCGACTTCCCCGCCGGTTCCGGTGTGACCGCCAGCGCCCGCTTCGCCACCGGCCCCCGTTCGGCCGCCGCCCGTACCGGTCGACTCCTCGGTGCCCGAGCACGCGACGAGCGTCGCCAACAACGAGGCCAAGAGAAGCCTCCTCCAAATACTGTAAGACTGCATTTATCTATTATGGCAGCACGCTGAGGAGCGGGCCACCACCCTCAAAAACAAGGAATCGCGGAGGAAACCGCCGGCGCTCGCCACCCCCGAGGCGCGAGCCCGAATCCTCGCCAGGAGCGAGCCACAATGGAAAGCCTGCTTCCCGCGAAAGCGCGAGAGCTATCGTTGCACGGGTGCCGTCTCGCCGAGCGCGTTGATCCATGATGACGGAGACGTCTTCCGCCTGCCCGCTGCGCCCCCGATGTGACTCCGGCCACAGTTTCGTCGACTACGCCAACATCTCGCAAAAACGGAGCGCACCCCCTCCAACCTGCGCGCCTTTCGGCTCGTAGCCGACCTGGCAGGCGGTCGGAGGGGGGCTCCGTCGCTACTCATCCTTCGCGCCGCTGAGCAGCCGCGCCGGCAGTAGCTTGTCGAGGCCATCCGAACCCACGACGAGGCGAACCTCGGCGATGCGCTCGGCGATGTCCTTCATGGCGTCGAGCTCCTTCAGGCGGAGCAAGACGGGATTGTTCGCCATCACCCGCGCCGTGTTGGCGAGCGACCGCGTTGCGGCCGTGTCCTCACGACGAAGGATGACGTTTGCGGCAGCTTCCTTCTCTGCCTCGATGACGCGGTTGAGCAGGACCTTCATGTCGCCCGGCAGAACCACGTCCTTCACGCCGACGCGATCCACACGAACGCCGAGCGTGCGTGCCTTGGGCAGCGCCTGCTCTTCGAGGAATCGAGTCATCCCGTCACGGCCCTCGAGCAGCTCGTCGAGACGAACGCTCGCCACGTAGTCACGCGCGGCCAGCTGCACGATGAGATACACGGAGTCGCGCACCTCGGCGGCGACTAGGGCAGCCTTGGCCGGATCTTCCACCGTGTACTCGACCGACAGCGTCAAGCGCAGGGTGACCTTGTCACGCGTCATCAGGTCCTGACCGGCGATGGTCACTTGCTGACGGCGCATGTCCACGACCTGGACCTCGACCTCGGCGCCCGGATACGACCACACCGCGTAGCGGCCCGGCTCGAGTACACGCGACAGCCGGCCTTGCACGAACTGCAGGCCACGCGCGTACTCGGGAACCACGACGTACACGAACTCGTTGCCGGGAATCGTGGCAAAGAGCTCGTCCGTCAGCTCGGGCATCGGCTCGTCCACCGAGTACACCCGAAGCGCGACGGACGGGTCAATCGCCCAGTAGCGACGCGAACCCGGTCGGAGGAACGCCTTGGGCGCACCGTCTCGAAAGAGCACGCCGCGCTCACGATCCCCGAGCGTGACCTCGCGGTACCAGTCGGCTGGAAGCGCTGCGCGTACCTCGGGCTGCGCGTCGAAAACCAACGCATCGGTCTTCCAGCGCTGTTCCGTGAGGCGCATGCCCCACACGAAGTGCCGGCCCGGGCCGAGAGCCCGGATCGGGAGGCCGTTACGAAAGACAACGACCCGCTCGTTCAACTTCACACGAATCATCTTGTACAGAACCATGGGAAACCTCCCTTGTGATGCCGGTTCCGCCGGCGTTCGGGCGATGCTCAATCAGCGAGCACCGCAGAAGTAGAGGGCGTTGAGAAGCGGAGCCCCAGCGCGGAGGGCCGTGCGCGTCTGCCGCTCCAAACGGGGAGCCGCAGGCTGCGCACGACGCTCACAGCGTCACGGACCACGCAGCGCGTGGACGATTGCGGGGCGAGGTGTCAGGCGGTACCGGCGGTCGCCGCACGACGGCCGATGGCGTGACACCCGACGCGAACCGTCCGGGCGCTACGAGGCTTGCCGCCGTGCCAAGGCACGAACGGCAAAAGAGGGCTCCGGCTTCTCGCGGCCGGTCGGCCTTTTTGGGACGGCCAGGTCCATCCTAGATGCGTAGTCTAGTGCTCTAACCAACTGAGCTACACGAACCGGAGTCCGTGGCGGGAGTCGAACCCGCGACACCTAGCGTCGTGGCCTGCTCGGCCTATCACAGAGCAAACGCGCACGGCTTCACACCGTCCACATTCCATCGAAGGCGAACCGGCGCATGGACGTCTACGCGAGAACCCGCAGGCCCGCACGACGCACCGCCGCATCGATGTTTCCATGGCGTCCCCGGAGAGAATCGAACTCTCCTCTGCTGGTTGAAAGCCAGCGATCCTGACCACTGGACGACAGGGACAAGGAGCTCCCGGCGGGACTCGAACCCGCGCCACATGAATGAAACGACCTTTAGGAAACGCGCTTCCCTACAGAACCTTACTCAGACCCTGTCCGGTGCCTCTGCAACCTTTGTCGTCTACCCACACCCTCTATTGGCCTTCGCCAAACCTCGCTGCGCGCAGCAGTCGAGGTTCGCGTCCGCGTTCGAGGTAGCAGGCTTCATGTGCCTCTTTCGAGGCCCGGTCGGTTCCAACGTTTTTCCGGAGCTCTGCCTTCTGAGCTACGGGAGCAAGTTAAGGCTTTCGCCGCGGGGAGCGCGCCGCCCTTCAGCATCGAAACTGACATGGCGCTCTCCTTTCTAGTTGATTGGTTGTGAAATGGGCACCCGCGGAGGGAGTCGAACCCCCATCCCCTGGTTCGTAACCAGGCATTCTTCCTTTGAACTACGCGGGAACGCGTCGGAGCCGGCGTGCCGACTCATCGGTAGTAGTCGTCGCGATTCGACCCGTCGTACCTACCGCTTCGAAGGCAGCATTTCTTGAAAGCGGCGGTTCGAGCCGCAGGGGCACAAGTCGTTGCGACCGAGCTTCTCGACGAGCACTTTGCCGTCACCGACCACGCGATAGCCCCTCTTGACGCGAGTCTCGGAGAGGAACCCTTTTCGTCGCTTACTCATGACCTCGAAACGACGGTTCGTTAGTTCTCTTCTTCATGGCGACCTTCCTTCCTTTCGATGGGGTTTGCGTGAAAGAACCAAAGCAGTGGAGCTGAGGAGATTCGAACTCCTATCGCCCGGTTGCAAGCCGGGTACTCTTCCAGTTGAGCTACAGCCCCTGGTTTGACCGAGCGGACTCGAACCGCCTTCACCCGGTTCACAGCCGGGCCCCTCGACCACTTCGGGATCGGTCAACGTGGTCAGGGCCGCAGGAATCGAACCTGCCTCATCCCGGATCCGAACCGGGGCGCCCACCTTGGACGATGACCCTGAAGCTTGGTGCCACGAACTGGCATCGAACCAGTGCCCCTCGGGCTTCAACCGAGTGCTCTACCCGCTGAGCTATCGTGGCGTGGCGCCGCGTAGGAGGATCGAACTCCTGTCTTCCCGCAGACAACGGGACGTCCTGCCTCTGAACGAACGCGGCATCGCGCGGCAGGCCGAGAAGGAATCGAACCCTCTGCGGCAGGTTTTGGAAACCCGCGTGCGCCCAGCGCCCGACCTCCGCACATTGCATGGCTGCACGAGAAGGGCTCGAACCTTCATCTGTCGGTTTAACAAACCGCCGCTCTGCCGTTGAGCTACCGTGCAACGGTGCGCGACGCTCGCTCGCCAAGCGAACGCTCGCGCACAAAGAACCTCTTCAGTTGTCAAAGATCACCGACTGGATCGGGACGAAGGAGTCGAACCGCGCGAAGCGCTGCTGCTGCTACGCAGCTCAGCTGATTCAAAGTCAGCGGCCCTTCCGTTAGACGACTCCCGAATGTGAGAAAGAACGTTCGGCAACGTGTGCTTCGGGCGCACGTCTCCGTTCACCTTCGCGGACGAAGGTGCAGTGGACCCACACGCTCACGAACCGGTGCGTGGCACCTGCCGGGAGCGCTTGACCCGGGTACGAACCGGGTGCCCTTCCGTGGTTGAGCTACGAGTCCGAAGCCGGGACGGTGGCGACAAAAAAGCCTAAATTTCGTGTAAATTGCACAAAAAAACCGCCCGCAGTTTCCTGGGACGGTGAGCGCGCGCAATGCGAACTACACCGTCCTAAGTGGCACCTCCCTCAGCGCCGAAGTTCATATCGAGCAAAGCGGAAGGCGCATGTTGGCAAAGGTCGGCTGGGTAAGTTCCCCAGAACCTTCGTGCGTCAATCGTTTGTTTTTGAATTGCTAATCGCATGTGTCGCTCGACTTGTTGGCGTCAAACTTAGCCGCTCACTCTACGCAGTTGAACGCGCGAGTCAAGGAGTTGTTGGCAACAAAATTGGATCCGACTGCAGCCTGTGTGACCCCAAGTACGGCGGCGTCGTTCGCGCGCTTCGTCCCACCCGGGGCCGCAGGCGAAGCAGCAACCGCTAAGGCTTGACCACGCAGGGCGGCACGTCGGCGAGAAAGAACTCGTTCTTTTGCACGTACGCCCTCGTCGCCTCGGTGCACTCTTCGATGGTGCATTCGAGAACGCGGGCATCTACGCGCACCGTGCACGCCTCCAGCACGAAGTCGGCGTTGCAGTCTCCGCCGCTCCCGTGACATCCATCGCGCGCATCGGCGCACTCGGAGCGCCAACTTTCCCGGCACGCTTCTCCGATGACCGTACCGGGCTCGCATTCGCTGCACGTTGTACCCACGGCCAACACACAATCCTCATAGCCCTCCCGAGCCGCCACCACCGACTCATCCCGGACGCATCCTGTGGAAGACGATCCGATGAACTCCGCCCAGCGCGCACCGCGAGACCGCTCCGCGCATCGGCCGAGCTCGCATCCCCACAAGCCGCGACGAACGTCGCCATCAACACCAAGCCAACGAAGTCGCGCATCGGGAACCTCCGGTTGGTTTGAGCGGGCATGACAGTTCCGCGGCTCGAGACGAGACACCGCGACACCGCCCCCCAGGCGGTCCGCACCCTGATAACGAATGTCATTTTCAGATTGACCCCGGCAGAAGCACGACGTAGACCGACGGTCTAATCGAATAGACCGCCGGTCTAATTAGGAGGTTGCATGCTCGCGTTGCGTCCCATTCGTGCTCACGTCCCGGCCCGCGCCCTGTGTTTTTCGTGTGTTCTCGCCCTGCTCACCCTGCTGGTCGCGTGTTCCGACAGCGACACTGACCCGGCGGTCCCGACGGACCGGAGCTTCGTCATCGGCCAAATCATCATCTCGCCCGAGGGCTTCTCCTCCTTTGCCGGCTTCACCTCGACGCTCGAGGAAGATGGGACCGTCGAGATTGCCGACAGTGTGGAGCTGCCCGGGTTGAGCGGCGTCGTCGCGGGAACGCGCCCGGGTTCGTTCCTGGTCAACAGCGGCTTGGCGCCCGAGGTGTTTCGCTTCGACGTCGACGAGGCCGGCGCCATCACACAGGCCGGTCCGGTCTCCTTCGCTGGGCGCGGCTCCGCGATTACCGGCAACCCACCCGTGATTGTGCCGGTCGAGGAGTCGAAAGCGTACTACCTCGACATCAACCAGCTCCTCGGGTTCACCTTCGACCCCAACACCCTAACCATCACCGGGGAGTTTCCGCTCGACGGCTTCGAGACCCCGTCCACCGAGTTCCCGGTCGGCGACTTCGCGGGCGACCCGCTTCGCCGCGGTGAGTTCATGTACCTCACCGCCGCGTATCGAAACCTCGACGACGGCACGGGTGCGCCCCTCGCACGAGTGCTGCGGATCAACGTGACCACGGACGAGTTCACCGTCATCGACGACACCCGCTGCCCGCTCACGACGCGCCTCGTCGAGGGCACCGACGGGTACATCTACACCGCATCAGACGCCCTCCACGGCGCCGCGGTGCTCGCCCGCCCCGAAGCCAACGCCCCATCGTGCGTCCTCCGGCTCATCGACGACGGAACGCGTTTCGACCCAGACTTTCGCGTGTTCTTCAGCGAGCTCGTCGGCGTCGAGGGAGCGGGGTCTTTGATTCCCGGCCCGGACGGCGAGGCATACTTCCTGGCCTACGACGAATCCGTCGCGCCGCCCGCAGCCACACAAAACGAAATCGCAGGCACCCCCGCGTGGAGGACCTACCGCATGACGCTGGGCGATGCCCCGACGGCGACGCGCATCGACGAGCTGCCGCTCCGGTCGACGGGCGGCGTGTCGCCCGGAAGAGTCGGCTCCGCCTACTACGACAACATCGTCTCGGCCGACTTCAGTCAGACCACGCTGTACCGCACGGACCGGTCGCCGACGCCGGAGCGAAGCATTACGTTTCCGGGCCTCCTCGGAGGCATCTCGGACCTCCGGTAGCCCCGGGCTGGAAGGTGCAGCAACGTGGACACGCGCTTCAAAGTCGCAGGGCTGTTCTTGGTTTCGTACCTCGGGCTCCTCAGCCACCTCGCCATCGAAAGCATGCTTCTGCCGTTTACCAAGGCGCGCATGTCCGACGACGAGTGGCAGCAGCTCGCCGAGTTCATGAACGCGCCAGGCACCGAGTGGATCATGGCGCTCTTCATGGCAATCTGCGCCTTGCCGCTCCTCTCGTCGATTCTGGCCGAGTCTCGAGGGTCGTGGAAAGCCGTCAGCGTGCTCGGCTGGACGCTGAGCATCATTCACGCAGCCCACTTCAGCATCGAGCTCACCGAACACTTCGGCGGCCTCGGCGTCGTGAGTCTGCTGTTCGTCGTCGTCCCTTCCCTGTTTGCGTCGGCAATGGCTTGGCGCATTTCCCGCACGGCTGCGTGAGAACCGCGCGGCCGAGCATCGGAGGCGCACCGTCAGCGCGGTCGGCCCACCAGGTGCGGTCGAAGGCACGTCTACGCTAGGCTCCCGCCTAGGGCCGCCGGGTAAAATCGTGTATGTTCCGTTGTCGCCTCGGGGGCCTCATTCCAACCGGTGGCGGCCGGAGACGTTCCGCGGTCGACGAACATGGAAGGCGACGAGCAAGGCACCCGAGAGGCAATCCTCGAAGCAGCGCAACGGTTGTTCACGGATCGCGGCTTCGAGGGCACCAGCACGCACGCCATCGTCGAAGCGTCCGGCACCAGCAAAGGCAGCTTCTACCACTACTTCTCGAGCAAAGAAGACCTCTACACCGCGGTGCTCGAGCGGATGCTCGACGACGTCGAAGAAGCGAGCTTCGGTGACGTCGACATGCAGGCCATCGACCGCGACTCCTTTTGGCAGCTCATCTCCATGTCCGCGCGCCACTCTGCCGAGTACATGCTCGCCAACCCCGACCGCCTCAAGCTCTGGCGCGGCTTCCAAGAAAGCTGGCGCCTCATCGGAGACGCTGGGCCCGCGCGCAAACTCCGCGAAAAGAACCTCGAGCTCGGCCAGCAGCTCGCCGCACTCGGGCAAAAACTCGGCTGCATCCGAACCGACCTCAGCCCGCTCGAATGCGCCCAGCTCGTCGAGGCCGCCCAAGCCGTCACCGACGGCTGGCTCTTCGGCCTCGTCGACCAGCACGGCGGGCGCGGCGGCTTCAATCGCCTCTCACCGGTCATCGTCGACCTCATGTGGCGCATGCTCGCCCCCCCAGACGACCTGCATCCCGGCCAGTCCCCCGCCCTCGATGGCACCACGCAGGTCGACTAGCGAGCCCACGGAACCGCGATTCGTTCAACGGCAGCGCGTGACCGGGGCAACGCACTACCCAACGGCCCCTTCAGGGATTGACGCGCAGGGCTTTCGCGCTCACCCCGAGACGCTTCCCTAGAAGCACTCGAGCAGCTCAGGCGGATCCTCAGAGCTGATGCTCCCGAAGTCACACCCGTCGATTCGGTCGTCGAGGTCGAAGAAGCACTCGGTTGCCTGCGGCGCATCGTCAGCACCGCACTCGAGCGCCTCGATGCAAGCCGTCGCCTCCACGTTCGCGTCGAGGTCACAGGCAAGCCCGGGCACCGCGTCCCGAGGCTCCGAACCAAAGTTGCGACTCAGGCATTCGAAATCAGCATCGGGCGTCGTCAGCCCCGCCACGCAAGTCTCTTCGTCGACCGCCGCTTGGAAAGCAGCCTCGAGGTCGTCGAGGAACGCCCGGCAACTGCAGTACACCGTCGCCAGCGCGCGCTTCTGTTCTTCGCGCAGCTGAATCACACCGTTGGTGGTTTCGGGATCGGCCGGCATGCCCTGGCCGCCAACACCGCCCCGCCCGCCAGAGCCGCCCTCGCCACCATGGGCGCCCTCACCGCCACTTCCTCCACATTCGCCGAAACAACGGCAAGGGTCTGCGTCCGGGCTGTTGCATCCGAAGTCGTCCACGCAGAGCCCGCACTCACAGGAGTTGATTCGCGGCACGCATTCGTCGTCGCATCCGGCTGCCGCCACCAACAGCATCAACGCCAGTACGCGTCCCACCCCCATGCCTTCACTCTACCAAGGCCCTCGCCCGAGCCCCAACACGCAGCCCCTCCACAAACCGATGCAGCGCTGGCGCCGCAAACCCCGACGTCTTGCGCGGCGCAAACGCCCCAACCACGAGCGCCCCAACCACGAACGCCAGCACCGCCCCAGCATCGCGCGAGTCGAGCTCGGACCCCGACCGGGTCTGAATCGCCGCAATCTCCGTATCGATGAGGCTCCGCATCTGCTTGAACAGCACAGGGTTCCGAAGCGCCTCCGAAAAGAGCCCAACCCAGCATCGCGCCGCCGTCACGTCTGCCCGCTCGTCGAGCTTCAGCGCACCGTCGACATAAGCCGCGAGCGCGTCCCCGCCGTCAACACGCTCCCGCACCCGAACCCGAAAGCGCCGCACGAGCTCGCCGAGCAGCGACGTCAGCAGGTCTTCCTTGTCGTCGAAGTGATGATGGATAAGCCCCGGAGCCACGTCGGCCTCCCGCGCAATCGCCGCAATCGTCGCGCCGGCATACCCGTGGTCCGCCAGCACGCGTGAAAACGCCGCAAGGATCTCAGCCCGTCGGGCATCCCGGTTGCTCGGCCTTCCCATAGATTGGTTGTCTAACCAATTTACGAGCCGCAGGCTAACTCCATGGGGTCGAAACACACCATGGAGCTCGATAGGCGGCGCTTCGAAACAGCCTGGAAGGCACTCGGCGCAACCCACGACAACGCCTCCGCGTGGCTCGTAGCCCGTTACGCCGAGCCACACCGCGCCTACCACAACGCGGAGCACATCTCTGAGTGCCTCGCCTGGCTCGACCAGTTGAAGGCACAGGCACAACGCCCCGCCGAGCTGGAGGTCGCCCTCTTCTTCCACGACGCCATCTACAACCCCCTGTCCCCCAACAACGAGGCCGAAAGCGCAGCAAGGTTTCAAGCCTTCGCCGAAGCCGCCGCCATCCCGACCGAAACCGCAACGCGCGTGGCCGAGCTCATCCAGTCCACCGCATCCCACGCCGCCGAGTCGCCGGATGCCGCCCTCTTGAACAGCATCGACCTCGCAATCCTCGGCGCACCCCCCGCCCGCTACGCCCGCTACGAACGAGACATCCGACGCGAATACCTCGCCGTCGAAGAACGCGCCTATCGGGCCGGAAGGTCGCGCGTGCTTCGCGACTTCCTCTCCCGCCTCGAAATCTACCGCACCCCAACTCTCGCCGCGCGCCTCGAAGCGCAGGCCCGCACCAACTTGAGCCGTGCCCTCTCGGCACTGCAGTCCTGAACCCAAGGAGGCCCCATGTTCGCGTTCATCAAAAAGGCACTCACCGGAACCCCCTGGCCGTCACCGGCCCATGCCGAAGTCACGTTCGACGACCACGAGCTGGTCCACACCACCACCAGCGGAACCACCGCCACCATTCCGTGGGCCGACCTCACCCGCGTCCAAATCGTCACCACCAACGCAGGCCCATTCGCCTGCGACCTCTTCTGGCGCCTCACCGCAAACGGCACCGAACACACCATCGCCTCCGAGGCCCACGGAACCGACCTCCTCCTCGAACGCCTCCAGGCACTCCCCGGCTTCAACAACGAAGCCGTCATCGAAGCCATGGGCTCGACCCACCACGCCACCTTCGAGGTTTGGGCACGGAGCTAGCCGGGCCGCCAAACCCCACGCGCAAACCCTTTGTCAACGGCGGGCACGCTCGGGTAGCGTCTTCCGAAGGCCTACCCCCAACGGAGGACCCATGACAAACCGACGCACCATCCTACTCGCCCTCGCCCTCGCCCTCGTCGCAGGCGCCCTATGGCTCGACTCTCGCCCCGTAGGCTCGCAGGTCACCAACCAAGACCAGCGAACCATCCGCGCGCTCGAGTCGCAGGCCCAAAGCCTGAAGAGCATCGCCTCGTCGCTCAAAAAGATAGAGAGGTGCAAGTAGGCCGGCCCACGCAGTCGACATCGTGGGTCCTGCGGCGTTCCTCACACCACATCCAGCTGCGCCATCTTCCCGAAGTGCGCGTCCCGCGTACACAAGCTCGCCCCATGCTCCACCACCAACGCCGCGATCCATAGGTCGTTCGTCGGCACCGGCGTCCCCTGCTGCCGAAGCTGCCGAAACAACGACGCGTAGTGGTGTGTCGTTGCGTCCGTTGCATACGCGACCTCCACCCCAGACGTCGCCAAGAACCGCTGAAGGAACCGCTCGTTCGCACGCCCCTGAGTCCCCACCGCAAACCCAGCCCGAAGCTCCGCCACCACCACGAACGGAACCAACACCGTGCGCGCGCCCTCCACCAGCGCACGCACCTCCGCGTCCCCCCGCATCAAATCAACGTACCGGTTTGTGTCGAGCGCCAGCTTCACCGCCACAGCTCGTCATCGATGCTGCGCTGCTCCGAAAACGACTCATCCACCACCGGGTCCTCCACCCAGCTCCCCGCCAAGCTCCCCAAGTCCCGATGCGCCGGCTCACTCCCCCGCATTCCAAACGCCTCCATCAGCGCCTCCACCGCCACCGTATTGAGGCTCTTCCCCTCCTCCTTCGCCCGCCTCCGAATCAACTTGTCGAGCCGAGCCGGAAGCCCGCGAATCGTGTACTGCATGCACTCAATATAGGCAATGCATGCACACAACACAAGCGCGACACCGCCCCCTACCCAATCGGCACCACCAGCTCAAACGCCTTCCGCCACCGCCTCCCCATCCGCACCGCCGTAAAACCCGCATCGAGGGTCAGGATCCGCCGCAGGTCGAGCCGCTCCGCCAACGCCACAATCGACGCGTCCACCACGCCAAGCCCAAGGTCCCGAAACTTCCGCTCCACCTGCCCCGCCCGCGCAACATCCTCCAAAGTCATCGCCTCATACACATAGGCCCCCTCCGCCACCTCTTTCAGCAACCGCCCCATATCCTCCCGCCGCTTCCGCAAGTGCCAGTCCACTTCCGCCAACACGGGCGAAGGCACAATGGCTGGCCGCGCCTCCCGCAAAGCCCGCGCATACGCCTCATCCCCCGCGAGCGCATAGAGCCACCCCCCGGTATCCAAGATCAGCGGCTTCCCCGTCACGTCAAACCTCCACGCCAACCTCAACCGAACTCACGGATATCTGGACTCACGGATATCTGGACCGACAGGCATCTGGACTCCCGCATCTCCGACCCACGCCCGCCAACCTACGGATATCTGGACTCACCCATCGAAGTCCCCAAACACATCCGCCTCGAGCGCCTTCCGCTCCGCCCGGCTCAACTTCAGCCACCCCACGGACGGCCCCCCGCGCCGCCGATAGGCCGCCGTCACCATCCGCACCCCCCGCCGAATCAGCTCCGACTGCGACATGCCCTCCCGACGACTCGCCTCCCGCAACGCCAACTCATCCTCTTCACTCAACACCACCGTCGTCCGGCTTGCCATATCTGCCATATACTCGTCCCAAGCCCGCGCAACAACCTCTCCATCCAATCTCGGTCACCACCGAGAGAAGTTGCGCAGATTCGCAACCCCCCGCGCAGAAATAGAGCAACTGCAGCCAACCGGATCCGATACCACTCCCAGTCCGACTGCAAACGCTTGACCCACCCAAAACTGCGATGTAGCTTTTAGGCTACACCAAGGCCACTCAACAACGCGACATCGCGCGCGCCGAGCGCTTGTGGAGGGAACACAGAAATGCCAACCGTCCCCTACCGTGACCGTCTCCTAGAGCGTCTCGCCGATCCCACCTTCGCTGCCGGCTACCTCACCGCCTGCCTCGAAGAAGGCGACGAGGTCTTCCTCCTAGGCCTCCGCGACGTCGTCGACGCCCAGGGCGGCATGGCCCACCTCGCCAAAGCCACCGGCCTCAATCGCGAAACCCTCTACCGCACGCTCTCCGAAGCCGGAAACCCACGCCTCTCGAGCCTCGGCCTCATCATCGAAGCCCTCGGCCTCCGCCTGAGCATCGACTCCCCAGAAGACGACCCCCGCGCCGCCTAGCATCTCGACGCACCTGGTTAGGTTCCGTCCACCAAGCACTCCCACAACATCCCAGCGGCCTACCAAACGTCCCCACCTGCGCCCTCGGCTACTCCACCCGAGCTCGCGCCTCGATGACACCAATCCCACTGAGCGTGCCACCCTCGGTTTCCGTCTCCACCTCGTAGAGTAACGACCCTTCGTACAGCCCAGCTTCGAGCGGCGCGTTGAAGCGCACCGAAGCACGCAGCGGTTCGCACGAACGAAGCATCGTCGGAGGAATGGGATCCACCACTTCGAACACCTCGGAGTACAGACCTGCACTCAACGTAAGGGTCGTCTCGGGCGTCCCGAAACTCGTGAACACCACATCGACGAGCTCACTACGCTCCCCCGGCCCGACTACTCCGAGGTCGACGGCCAGCGGATGGCTGTTGCCCGTTTCTCCGTCGCGGACACTGATGACACTGAAACGCTGGCACCCCTCCGACGTGAGCACCTCGAGCGTGGTGCGACCCGAAACCTCCGACGCAGCAGTAAAGAACTGAAGCTCCACCGACAGGCCGTCCAACGGACCGAGCTCTCGAGGAAGCTCAGCGGTCGCTATCAATCTTCCAGCCTCTCCTCCCGAGTCGGGGTCGGCGCCGAAGCCTCCCGACTGAAAACGCTCCACCCGAACGGCTTCATCGCTCTCGTTGACGAGAAGCGCCGAGAACCCAGGCAAGCAAGCATCGGGGCTGTAGCCCGCAATCGGCATCGCCGGCACCATCGGAAGCGCAGCACCGAGCGGCTCTTCACAAACGAAGGGCGCCTCGCCACTGCCGTCACCCCCGCATGCGGCAATCCCCAGCGCCAAAACGGCAGTTTTCATCCAGTTCATCACACCATCAAGACGCCTGCTGCCACCAACTCCACTCTCTCACACCCGCAGCACACAGCACAACGCTGCGTGGCAGAGCCCGAAGGCGCACTCCGTCGGCGCGGGCACTTGCCAACTCGCCGGACCCAAGGCCGACGCACTACGGCTCCGCGGCTTCAACCGCAGGATCAGGGGGTATCGCCTGCCTCGAGCCTCTCGATGTACTTCTGCTCGAACTCTTTCCCGAGTCGCATCGCTTCGTCGGCGTTCACAAACACCATCAGCCCGCGCTCGCGAGCGCGCGCGATTCCTGACTTGGGTGCACCAAGCACGCTCGCGATCTGGCCGTCGGTATCAACCACAACGTACCGAACGTCACTCTCGAGCTCGCGAAGCGTCGCGTTGAGCAGGCCGAGCACCGCGTCGAGGTCATACCAATCGCCGTAGTCTGCAGCCTTCGTCTCTAGGATTTGTCCATCCGCGTAGGCCCGAAGAAGGTACGGCCCAACGGTCTCCCAGGCCTGGTCTGTCTGCCTGATTTTGGGAGGCACTTCCTCGAACACCACGCCCGCCAAGTCTTCACCGGCATACCCCGCGAGCTCGACCATGAGCGCGTCGTGCTCGTTGGGAAACATACCGGTCTCCACGTCAAGTACATGAAGGCGTCCTGCGTCGAGAAGTCGGTCGACGAGCAGCACTGAACCAGGGCCGCCGTCAGGCTCCGGCTGTTCCGATAGCGCCTCCTCCACAAGCCCCCACTCGAGCGCCGCAGCATCGACTGCAGCGTTCGTTGAAAACTGAGCGAGCGTCGCCTGGAGCGCACGCAACTGCGGCGTCAAGCTCGAGCCGTTCTGCGCTTGAGCAAGAACCGACGCCGCTCTGGCGCGGTCGATTGACGCAAGGCTCTTGGCGCAATCCACCCGCTGCCACTCGCGCTCGTCCTGAGCGACGATGCAACGTTGCAGCGCTGCGACGAGTTCCGCGCGCCTGCCCGAGTGCGCCGCGAGCCATCGGTGGGGGTCAAACTCGTAGTCCCGAACTGCGCCATCAAGGCCTTGCGGTGAGGCGGCAGGGAAAAGGCTTCGCAGGTCAGTAACCTCGGAATCACACATGGGGTCTTTCCCAACCACCGGATGACGACACGCCCTCTCATGAACCTCCGCCGCGCCCGGAAGCGCCGACCCTCGCATTCCAATGCCGAGCCAGGCCCGAGACTCGGCATCGAGCCCCGTCCCAAGGCTACCCACGAACTCGACGACCGCAGGGTCATCGAACCGCCCTAGCGTAACCCCAAGCTTGCGAAGGTCGCGGCCCGTCCGCGCCTGAACCGTACCGCGGGCAGCACTCTTGAACCTGTCCGTGAGCCGAGGGAGGCGCTCGTCAAAACGCTGGAAGTAGAGGTCCACAACGGCCTCGTCCGAGGACCCGGACTCGATGGCGGCAACCGCCTTCGGAGACCGGCAGTGAATGAGGCTCCTCAACAGAACCTTGGCGACGGGTTCCGACGCCCGCTCCGCCTCCTGCAGCGCCAGGTCGCAGTACCGCGGGCCGTCACAGTACACGGCCAGTCGAACGAAGCGCGCCTCCAGCTCGCGTTCGATTGGCCCGCGCTCTGCCGCACTCTCCACCGCAGACACCCATCGTCTCGTCATCTCCGGGTCCCCGGCACAAAGGGCCCCCGCCACCTGGCCCCGGGGCGGAAACGCCGCCCAGTCTCCGTCGAACTCCGCTACCGACTCGGGAAGCCGCCCGGAGAAACGGCTCGGCACCTCCCCGGGACGCGTGGTCACCTGCGCATACAGGAACCCGTCCTCACCACGACGCACTCCGGGAACGGGGTCTTGGTTCGTGGCGGGCTCGACAGAGTGGAGGCTCTGGCGCTTGGGCCGGCAATCTGAGAGTCCCCCACAAGCGCCGCTCAACAACAGAACCGCAGCGCTTCCAACCCACCAACGGTTCGTCCGCGCCCTCCGAAACGCAGTTTGGTCAACGCGATTCACTCGCGCCGAAACTACCCCGTCGTCATGACTACGTCTACGCGTGTCCGGCGAGTCTCCCCTAAACCCCCTCCGCAAACCCCTTATCCACCAACTCCTGATTCAAATACCGCCCCTTGAAAAACGTCTTATCAATCCCCTGGTTGTTGAACGCATAAAACACGTGCGCCACATACCGCCGGTGCACGTCGTACTTCCGCGTGTTCACCACCACCGTCCGCGCCACCGCCAACTGCTCCCGCACAAACCGACGTCCCGCTTTCCCCACCGACGTATCCCGAGGCGGCGCATCAATGAGCGCCAACCGAATCGGCTGCCGCCGAATCACCTCGAACCCAAGGTCGATGTCGAGCATTAGCGTGTCGGCATCCACCACATCCCGCACCTCCGCTTTGTAGAGGTAGCTCGGGTCCGTCGGCCGCCGAAGCGTCACCCCTTCCCCGCGCGGCGTATCGCGCTCCGCCTCATAGCGCTGCCCCTGGATAGCAGCCTGAAGCCGCCGCACCGACAGCCCATCGCTCGACGCGAGCTCTTCATAGAACCCACGCTCGTCCCGATCCTGAAGCTGCATCAGCACCCGGTAGTGCGCCCAGTTGAGCCCCTCCACCCGCGGAGCCCGCCGATACGTCCGGTAGAACACGACGGTCCGCTGCAGCGTGCGCAGGTCCACCTCGAGGTCCGCCGAAAGGTCCGCAAGAATCGCATTGTGATACCCAGCCCGCGTCGTGAGCTTCTCCTTGGCAATCCGCTTCCCAATCCCCCAATAGCTCTCCACCAACACCTGAGCCGCAGCCCGCTCCGCCTCCGCCTTCCCCTCGACAATGATGCGACGAAGGTCGGCAAGCAGGCGCGCGTACTGAGTCTTGGTGAGCAGGGAGGTTGTGGTCATGGTATCTCGGCCCCAGGGGCCGAGATTATCACCCGTTCGCCGCCAGCCGCGTTTCAACCGATCCGGCATGCCAAAACAGGCGGCTCTAAGCCCCCGTAATGACAAACGAGACGTCCCGAACCCCAAGAACCGCCATCTCTGTCATCCCCCTCACGCCTCCGCACGCACCACCCGGTTGACACGCACCCCCCATGCCGGCCCCCTTCGAAGCAAGTAGGAACCAGGCAAGCCCTGTCCCGTCACGGCGAGTCCCCCCACGGAGTTCGGAGACGACGGTCGCTCGCCCTACTCCTCGTACACCTCGCGCCGGTGTCCGATCTTCACCACCAACACCCTGTCGGGAGGTTCGATCCGATAGATGACGCGGTAGTCGCCGACACGCAGTCGACGGGCACCGCGAAGGCTGTAACGCAGCGGTTTGCCGAGTTCGAACGGATGCGTCGTGAGCTTTCGTTCGATGGCGCGTCGGATTCGACGCTTGGCCGACTTCGGTAAAACGGGGATGTCCTCATCGACGACTGCTCGCAGGTACTCGACACGGTACGTCAATCCCACGCCTCGTCGTGAGACGCCCGCCTCTGCTTCTTCCGCAGGCGTGCGTCGGCCACCTTCGAGAAGTATCGGTCCTCTTGATACTCGAGCGCCTCTTGAATGAGCCGCAAACTCGTCCTCGAAATTGACTCTTCCCGCTCATCAGCCAAGCGCTCAATCGCCGCATACGTCGCATCGTCAATCGTGATGTTGATTCGTTTCTTCTGAGTAGGCATCTGCATAGTGTAACACTTTTCCATCACTAAGTGCGATGGCACTGCCCACGACCGAGGGTGCACCATACGGTTATCGGCCTCGTCGGGCGCGGGTTGCGTACCCGGTCGGACTAGGCTCCGCAGAGCCGAACCGGGCAGGACTCAGGCTCCTCAGGGACAACGTCCAGAGCTGATCAGTCCGATAGCTGCTGAACAAACGAAAACAGCCGCCCCGCCTCAGCGTCGAGCGCTACCTGCAGCGTAATCGCGAGATCCCAGCGCTTGTCGGTCCCGTCGACAAAGACGTACGCAATCGAGCGATCCCCAAAGTAGCCACGCGCTTCCGCCGCAACCCGCTGCCCCGCCTCACTCTCACGCAGCTCCGCAATGAAGTCCGCGCTTGGATCAAACTCCGCGCTCTCTTTCACCGCACTCAACCGAACGCGGTCATAGGAAGACCCGATCGCGTCAGCAAAGAACCCACGATGCGGCTCAGGCAGAATCGCCAGCAGCTCGGGCACGTTGTCCGGCAGCGCCTTGGCGTCGCACGCAGCCACGGCAGCAGGCGTCACATCGATGTCGTTTCGGTTCCAGGCGTTGTAGGCGTCGATGAGGTCGGTGGGGTCAGGCGGGGCACATTCCATGGCACGAATCAGCGTATCGCAATTAGCCGTAGTATGTGGAGAGTCCTTCGGACGCGATTCGTGGCTCAGCTCTTCAGCACCTGTCTCCTCAAGTAGTGCATCCGATACTCGAGGATTCCACGGCTCAACCTCGAACGCGCGAAGGACGCCGAGAGACCTTTACGCGGTCCCAAGAACCGGGTTCGCGGAGTACTCGCTACTTCGCCCGGGCGGCCGCTTCCCGCCAGAGCCAGTGGAAGCTCATCCACCCTTCATTCCAGGGCCGAATCGACGGTCGCATCGGGTCATCGAGTCGCGATACGCCGGCGTAAGACAGCAGCTCTTCCCGGGCGGCAGAGTTCATCGAATTGAGATTCCCTGGCCAATCGTAGTCTGCTCCGGGTTCGGGAGGCGCGACCTCGTCGGCCTCCCACACCAGACCCTGTGCGATGTCGAAGAACGCCGAGATCAGCCTGAGTCGGAACTCCCGCTCCCAAAGGCCGGGTCGAAGAACGGGAACGAAGACACGGACGATCTCTCGCGCCGCCTCATGGGAACGGGAGAGGTAGGTCAGGATGTAGAGGGCCCTCTCATAGTCGACTTCAGTAGCCAGCGGACCCGCGATATCCCATTCCATGCGGAAAGCCGCAAAGAGGAACTCGTAGATCGTATCGATCGGATCTTTCTCCCACCCATCGAGGATCGAGAGCTCCCCCTCCGGAAGCTCGCCGAGTAGGCGGGGATGTCGACGCGACATCAGCAGGAGATTACCCAGCGCGCCTGGCCACTCTCGAACAAGTAGGTTGACGGCGTCTGCGGCAATCTCTTTGCCACCTCGAGAGATGTACGGTTCCTCGGAATACCTTGTCATCCGCCTAAACCCCTTCCTTCAAGATGCGATGTCGTACGCGTCCGCCCGCGCCGCACCTAGGAAATCGTTCACAGCTTCGGCGAGCATGCGCCGCCTTTCCGTCAGGAAGTCGCGGTAGTTCTCCAACTTGTGAAGCTCAGGACCCAGAGGAAGGCACTGACTACGCAGCGCATCCTCACCTCGTTTCCCAACGACGTTCGGAAGGTAGTCGGCCGGCTGCTTGTTGCTGATGCGCCGGTTCGCTCCACCCGAGATGAACGCCATGTTGGCAATCTCGTTGATCTCCTTCCTTTCGTAGGTCTTCTTGAGGAGCGACTTGGGGAAGACGTGATGATACTGGATGTAGTGAAGGCGCCCTTGGTGGGTCAGAGAGATCCCCAATCCGCTGAACCAGTCCTTCGCCCCGGCAGCTTTCAAGGCCAGGAACACAAGAGAGAACGCGGGGCTCCGCGCGCTCTTGCCCTCGAGATCGCTGGGCTCGAAGTCCAGGCGTCCAAACTGTTGGCGCACTGTCTCAATCAGATCGGGAATCGTCCCACCTCGAGCCAGTAGGGCCAAGTCCGCGTCCAGCAGCGACTCGCTCGAACCCCGCGAGTAGCGCCCCCGAGCGTTGGCGACGTACAGCCAATACCGAAGCTGCCGCTCTTCCTGCTCCGTAAGTTGCTCACCACGCAGCTGGCTGAGGAACGCAATGGTGATGAAGAACAACGGCGACGACAAGAGCGACTCGTCCTCGATATCGGCGTTGGTCCTCAGGAAGTTGATCGCGAACCGTAACCCACGCTTCGCCTTCTCCCAGCCTTCCTGAAGTCTCTCCACGGGAATGCTGGACACGGTTTTGAACCGCGACTGATTGCTGGCGAACACCACCATCGCCCTGACGAGCAAACCAAGGTCGAGGCTGAACCAATGCTCTTCGCACTCCTCTTGGAACTCCTCCAAGAGCTTCAACGAGTCTCTCCAGCGAGCCGTAATCTGCGCAAGTGCGAGGTCCGACCCGCGGAGCTTCGCCCCAAGGGAGTTCACACGAACGAAGATCTCGGCCACCTCTTCGTAGTCCAGGTTGCGGTCGAGGACCTGCATCACGTAAGGGTACTCGCGGATCTTGCGCAGGCGGCCAAGCCGCTTCGAGTAGAGGTCGAACTTGGGGTCGTCGATCCCAGTGACCCCCGCCTTCCGAAGGATCTCACGATCGTCCGTCGCACTGAAAACCTCGGTCACCGAGACCCAGTTCGGAAGGCTGGCAATCGCCCTGCTCGACACGACGAACGTCAGCCGCTTGAGCCGCTCCTGAATGCCAACCTCGCGCTCGTCGTCTTCGTTCTCGCTGTCGGGATCATCAATGTCGTCCGCAAGCAACGGTTCCTCATCGGACACAACCTCCGAGAACTCCCCAAAGCGATCGGGGTGATCCAAATTGAAGAGGATGTCGATAGGACGTTTTCGCCCGCGAACTTGAATAGGCTCGCCTCGAAGCACCGCCGACAGCGACGTGAGCCTTTGCTGCCCATCGAGCAACAGCTTGTGCCCGCCGAACGGACTCGTCTTCTGCTCAACTGCGAGGTCTCGAGTGGGTTGTTCCTGGTCTGTTTCCCATACGAGCACAGACCCAGACGGATACCCTCGGTAGAGTGAGTCCAAGAGATCACGAACACGCGGAGCGCGCCACACATACCTTCGTTGCATCTCTGGGAGTCTCAACTCCCCTCGTTCGATCATGCCAACCAGGTCGTTGACATTGGTGTCTACTTTTCTCATCCCCGGACCCCCGCCTCAGTGTAGCGAACGGGCAGGTGGCACGCAGGCGGGTGGAACCGGCTGACTCTCCCTCCGTATGGATCATCCGTACATGTAGTGAATGGCCCTAGGTGCCAAAAGCTCGCGAGTAGCTAAGCAACGGGGCGAGACACTCCATAGGACTCCCACAAATAGTCATAGAAGGGGCTGAGGCAGTCGACGACCCCTACTCCCGGATCTTCGACGACCACGGTGAAGGCGATGTAGTCGGCGTACACACGCGGGCTACGTTTCTCGAAGAAGCTCTGCGGCAGTTGGAGCGATGAGTCGGCGGTACCCACAAGGCCAGCCGTAACTTCCAAAGGCGGATCGCGCCTGACGCGCGCCGCCCAGAAATCAAGGTAGCGACGGAGAGTCTCGCCGAAGGTGCGTTCGATCCCTGTGGGCGAGACCAACCTCACTCCTTTGTCATCGATCCCAGCAACGTAACCGTTCAGACCTAGGATCTCTGCTTCTCGGGAGACGATCGTTGCACAACCGGTCTCATAGGCCTCGAGACCGGATTCTGTGGGCGGCTCGACGACAACCGCCCCTCGAGGGCCCCAAGCATGAGAAGCGCTCGTGCCGCTAGTGCTGAAGTACCACAGAGCTGCACCGTCAATGAGCTTGCGCGTCTCGTTTGGCGTCAGGGCCGGTCCGGGGGTGCACGATGCAACCCGCAGAAACGCAAAAGGGACATTGTCCTGGGGCACCCAGCGAACCTCCGGATCGCCCTGATAGGGTAAGGAGTCCAGTCGGCCGAGGAACTCGCCGGGAGTCGGGAGGTTGAGTCCGGTAATGTCGACCGTGGGGCCGGAGCGAAGGCGACCTGCCGAAACAGCATCCTCTTCGACTACTGAAGCAGCGAGCGCGATCTCGACCTCGGGCAACGACGCGAGGAGCTCCTCCACGTTCGAGAACCTGTCGGCTGGATCGTACGCGACGGACTTGCGGATCACAGCATTGATCTGGTCTGCGAGCTCCACCGACAGTCTTCGAGTGCCCGGACGAATCTCTCGCGGCGTCAGGGCGTCTGGTACCAGTCCAGTCAGGACACGCTCGAGCACCCTCCCCAACCCGTAGATGTCACTCCGAACCGTAGCCTTTTTTCCGCTCGCAAGCTCGGGTGCACGGTAGTGCGGGGTGCCCAGAACCTCGTGAGCAACCGTGAGTGAACCCTGCTGTCCTTCTTCTGAGGCAATGCCAAGATCGGAGACTGCGGCTCTCGACGGTTCCTCAACGACGAGTATGTTCTCCGGCTTGAGATCTCGATGTAGAACCCCTTGATCGTGAATGTATTGCACCCCCGCGCATGCGTCCCTGAAGAGTGACAGAAGCGAGATAGTGTCATCGGCCCATCGAGCATCGTCGATGGACCCCCTCGCCAGCGGCATCACAAAGTATGAGACTGCGGGACCGCCTGCGAATGAAGCCCACTCGAGCGACGCATCGAGAACCTCGACCACGTTCGAGTGAGTAAGCCGCTGTAGCAAGCCGACTTCTTGTTCGAAGCGGCACCGCTCCTTTCTTTCGTTCGCGAGGCAGAGCTTCATCGCGCGCGGGGGAGCGTGGCGCTCCTCGGCATATCGAACCTGCCAAACTTCCCCCTGCCCGCCACTTCCGATCGACTTAATAAGGCTCCACGGCCCGATCCGCGTACCTTTTTTCAGCAATGTCGGCTTCTCGGCCACGTCGCACTCCTAGCTCAATCCCATCGAGATCTCGCCATCAGTAGTACTGCCTGATGTACCCGTAGGCCTTGTCGAACAGGTCCTGATCTTGATGCAGCTTGTACTTGAATAGTGTCTTTCGGAGGGCCTTCTTCACCTCACGCTCCCCGGCGTGAGTATTCTGCCACCCGTCGAAACGCACGAGGCGGACGATCTCGTCGATGTCGTTGACCACTCGCTCAACGATGATCGGAGTTTCCCCGTTGCGCACTTCTTCGAAGAGCTCGGTGAGAGCGGCCTTGCCTAGGTCGGCACCGGGGACGGGGATCGAGGCTCGTTCGGTGGCGACTACATCGTGGGCGAGGTTCAGGAGCTCTTTGAGAAATTCGACGCTGGTGAGCAACCCCTTTTCGTGACGCTCCTTTAGGCTCTCCAATCGCTCGCCAAGGGCTTTGAACTGAGGGTCCAGGCGGTGCTTCCGGAGGCGTCGGGTGACTTTGATCGCGACCTCTTTGGCCTTCTTCTCCGGGTCTGGCGTGCCCAGCACGGCTTCCAATAGGTCCGCATCGAGGACAAGTGTTTCAAGGTCGTCTCGGATCGCGTCGACGTGAACGTGCTCGTGGATCAGGTCGATGGTCTTGGGGCCGAGTACGTGCCAGAGGAGCCTTCCCGTAGCGGTGGACGGCTTCACCGACTCGTAGACTTGTGTCAGCCAACGGTAGTCCGTCTCGTGCTTGCTGAGTGCGGGGTCGGGTGAGATCGCCTCCCACAGGCGGCTCAGGTAACTGAAGTCTCCCGCAAAGCGATCGCGAGTGTCGTTGTTTGGCAAGCAGGCTTGCGCGGCGATAAGGCCTTCGTAGCCCTCAACGGAGCGATCGACACCCGCGAAGTAGCCTAGGCACTTCTGGATGGCCGCGGGCCATTTCGCGATGAGCTCGTTGATGTTGGATACAACTTTGGTGATTCCCTCTTCGTCGAACTGGATCGCTTGGGCGACGTCGTCGAACACGCCGAGGTAGTCGACGATGAGTCCGTGGGTCTTCTGCTGGCCGTAGGGGCGGTTGGTGCGGCAGATGGCCTGCAAGAGGGTGTGATCGCGCAACGGCTTGTCGAGATACATGGTTTGGAGAATCGGCGCGTCGAAACCGGTGAGCAGCTTTGACGTCACGATGATGATTTTGAGCGGGTCGCCCGGATCGCGGAACCGGTCGAGCAGCTTCTCTTCGGCATCGCGATCGCGTCGAAACGGTGCGTACTCGTCTTCACCCGGGTTCACCGACATGACAATGTCGGAGGTCTCAGGCGGTAGATGCTGATCGAGAGCTTGCTTGTAGAGTAGGCAACTCTCGCGGTCGAACGTGACGACCTGAGCTCCAAAACCGTTTGGCTCGACCTTCTCTTGGAAGTGCTCCGCGATATCCGCGCAGACGCTCTGAACCCGCGCCGGGGCTTTGACGAGCACGGCCATCTTCGCGGCGGTCTTGGCGAGTTGGTCTCTGTCGAGGTCGCTCAAGCCTCCGGTCAGCTCCTTGAAGGCTTCATCGATAGCGCCTTTGTCGATGTGGAGGTCAACGAGCCGTGGCTCGAAGTGAAGCTCTTTGGTTGCCCCGTCACGGATGGCATCCTCGAAACCATATCGGCTCATGTAGCCATTCGGGTCCTCGTCGGCGCCGAACGCGTAGAAGGTGTTCTTGTCGGCACGGTTAATGGGCGTGCCGGTTAGCCCGAAGAGGAACGCGTTCGGAAGGGCCTCGCGCATCTTGCGGCCGAGGGCGCCTTCCTGGGTGCGATGAGCTTCATCCACGAGAGCGATGATGTTACCGCGTTCGTTCAGGACGCCGTCGGCCTCGCCAAACTTGAAGATCGTCGTGATGATGATCTTTCGAACGTCTTTCTCAAGCAGGTCGTGCAAGTCCTTGCGGGTTTCGGCCTTCACGAGGTTCGGTGTATCGGCGGCGTAGAACGTGCTCGATATCTGGCTATCGAGGTCGATGCGGTCGACCACGATGATCACGGTCGGGTTCTTGAGCGCCGCGTGCAGTCGTAGCTTGCGGGCGGCGAACAGCATGAGAAGCGACTTGCCCGAGCCCTGGAAATGCCAGAGCAGGCCCTTCTTCGGATGGCCAGCCACAACACGTTCGACCAATTTGTTCGCGCCATCCACCTGTTGGTACCGGGCGATGATCTTGATGCGTTGCTTTCCCTTGTGCGTCGCGTACGAGGTGAAGTTGGCAAGCAAGTCTAGGATGACCTGCGGGCGCAGCATCGCCGTCACCGCTCTCTCGACTTGCTTCATCGAGGGTAGCGAGTCGTCCCCTTCAAGCCGCCACGGGCCCCAGAACTCGACAGGCATGCGGACCGCACCGTAGCGGTACTCTTTGCCTTCGGTAGCAACGGAGAAAACGTTCGGCACGAAGAGCTCCGGCACGTTTTGCTCGTAGTCGTCGTGTACTTGCAGCGCGCCATCGAGCCAGCTTTGGCTCGAGCGTACCGGTGTTTTCGCCTCGATAAGCACCAGCGGCATGCCGTTGATGAGCAACACGAGGTCGGCGCGCTTCTCGGTCTTGCCAGCGCGGAAGGTGTACTGCTGGGTGACAACGTACTGGTTCTGCTCGAGGTCGTCGAAGTCGATGAGCTTGATGGTAACGTGCTCGCCGCTCTCACCAAAGGGCATCGACTTCTCGCCGGTGAGCCAGGCCGCGAATTCTTCGTTTGCCTTCACCGGGCCGTCGCTTCGGACGCCCATGATGATCGCGCGGAGGCGATAGAGTACGTCGTCGACGCGGTCAGGCTGGGCGGCGATGCTGGGGTTCAGGCGGATCAGGGCCTCGCTGAGATGATCCTCGACGAGCGCTTCTTGGGGCTGGCGGGGGAGGTTCTCGTGGGAGAGGTAGTGCCAGCCGAGGCCGGAGATCTGGCCGGAGCGGCGAGCGAGGCCGGGGCCGAACGCGGTGTGATGAGTGACGCCGCCGCAGAGCAGGTCGCGGACGAAGGCTTCGACGGTGTTGGCTTCGTTGAAGGTCATGCCCGAAAACCTGCGTCGATGATTATCGAAGCAACACCTCTTGCTTCTTGGAGTCGTGTCTTTGACTGAGACCGCGCTCCATCAAGCGCTCGGAGAACTGAAACAACATCTCGTTGATACCCAACAGGAGGCACGGGGATGAGGATCCGCTTGAGATTGGAGGCGTTGACGTTTGTTTGGCTGACGCCCCGGGTCGCAAAGGACATTATCTGGCGTCGACCGATCGGCGCCCTCAGAAATGCACACAGATACTCAGGCAAAAGCAGATCCGACTTTGTCTTCAGTCGGATCAGATACGACGCAAAAACATGGTCGCCCTCCAAATCATAGACGCCGGTGCGACCAACGAGTTCGTAGCTATTGGTGCGATTGAACAGCACGTCCCCGGACACGAGTTTGTAGGTTTCGAACTCCGAATCGGAAAGGTCGAGATATTTGAGATCAGTTGCAACGGCCTTTCCGTCTTCGAGATTCATCATGCGTAGCACGGGGTAGCGGCCAGCACTGCCAAGGCTCTCTGATAGGCCGTACTGTGCCGCTGTAATCAGTTCACCAAGCGGCACAAGATTCCAGTCCCCGCAGTACCGCCCAACCCGTTGGTGGTAGGCTTGACCGCCAAGTGACAAGCCTCGCATACGTTGGTCAATGAGTGAATCAGAGGCTTGTAGAGCGCACTTAGCTAGTTCATGCAGGTGATCTTGGCATTTCGTTGCCGCCTGAAGCACCCTCGCAATCCGATGTTGCTCCTCGAGCGGCGGCAGGGCGAACTCGTACTTGGCAAGTGCCTTCCAATTCACGCGGGGCGAGAGCCCGCCTTGAGACATACTGATCACGTAGTCGTAGAAGGGCTCACTCTGGCAGACGAATGCCAGCAACTCAGGCAGCAGCTGATCTCCTTTCGGCTCAAGGACGTAGATGTCCCCAGAACAGACGCCGCTGAAGTTAGCGACGGCGACCTTCCGCTGGTACGCACGTCTCTTGCCGAAGAGGACTTGTCCGGGGCGGAACACGCTCGTGAATGTCACGCCGTCAGAGATGTGGCCCCAGCTCCTGACCTTCAGGTCGCTTGGTTCCAAGTGCTCAAGACCGATGTATCGCTCGAAGCCGTCAGCCTCAGGGGCTTGTGACCGCTCTTTCGACAGGTGCACTACATCCCCGAACTCGACCATGGTTCCAGTGGTGGTCTTGAGGGCCTCAGGCATCCGCAGCCTCCTCGCCTATGGCGCAGTCGAGCAGCTCTACAAGCGAGTCCATCTCCCCCCAGAATTCGCCCCCTTCGTCTTCAAAAGAAATCCACGCAGCGGAAAGGCTTTGGATTGCGCCCGTGGAGTCAGAGTTGGGCGCCTTCTTGACGTATCGCGGAATCGAGAGATTGCCGCCTTGCGCAAGCGTTTCTCTAATCGTGACGACCGCAGCGAATCCTGGTTGATCGACGAAGTTTCGGTATGCGTCGAGGATCTTGGCTTGGTGCTCCGGTCTCAGGAAACTCTGTCCGCGCACTCTGGCGACTTCCTTGACCGCATCGATAAAGAGAATCTTCCCCTGGCGATCAGCAGGCTTTACTGAACGACAAACCAGGACAAACGCTTCCATCGGCGAGTTATAGAACAGGTTCGGACCCAGGCCGAGTACGCACTCGAGCAGATCCATTTCGATCAGTTTGCGACGCATCTCGCCTTCTTCACTCCGGCCAAGAACGCCCTGTGGGAATAGGATCGCGCAGCGTCCCGTATTCGGATCCATGCTCTTCAGGATGTGCTGGAAGAAGGCGTAGTCAGCCCGGCCCTGGAGTGGGGTGCCTAGGAAGTTGCGACCCCACGAATCGCTCTGCCACGCATCGCGGTTCCACTTTTTGATGGAGTACGGTGGATTTGCGAGGACTACGTCGAATGTCGTGAGTCGATCGCTCTCGATCAGCGCCGGTTCGTGCAGGGTGTTGCCGCTGCGGATGTCGAAATCCGACACGCCGTGCAGCACGAGGTTCATGCGGGCGATGGCTGCAGTGATGTTGATCAGCTCTTGCCCGTAGAGGCCGATAGTGCGCGTGTCGCCACCGTTGCGTTTCACCTCGGCCAGGCACGAGATTAGCATGCCGCCGGTGCCGCAGGTCGGGTCATAGACGGTCTCACCCGCCTTGGGTTGGAGCATCTGCGCCATCAGATGCACAAGCGTGCGATTGGTATAAAACTCCTGCGCAGTGTGACCGCTGTCATCGGCGAACTGCTTGATGAGGTACTCGTAGCCGTTTCCAAGTTCGTCCTCGGGCACGTTGGCGAGGCTCAAGGTGTGCTTCGAGAAGTGCTCGATAAGGTTCTTGAGCGTCTCGTCGGGCATCTGGGCCTTGTCAGTCCAGGCGGCTTTCCCGAAAACACCCTTAAGTCGCTGCGGGTTGGCGGCTTCGATGGCCTGGTAGGCGTTCAGCAGTGCCCGCCCAACATTGCGAGAGGCGTCGCGAACGTCCTTCCAGTGTGCGCCCTCAGGAATGGTGAAGCGGTCATTCGCCGTTGCCCGCGCGTAGCCGATATCTCGGGTCTCCTCTAAAGCCTCGCGGTAATCCTCGTTCCAGACGTCCGAGAGCCGCTTGAAGAAGAGCAGCGGGAAGATGTACTGCTTGTAGTCGCTGGCATCGACGAGCCCGCGAAGGAGCGCGGCAGCGCCCCAGAGGTAGGACTCGAGCTCCTTCTGTGAGAGGCGATCGCTCATTCGAGCCATCCTCCCTCGGCAAGTACGGTGCGGAGCTGATCTTCGGCGGCGCGAACTTCGGCGAGTGCCTGTTTGAATGCGGCAACGGCCTCTGGCAAGGGAGGAATGTCCTCGCCGATTGGCGGCAGGACATAGCGAGAAGTGTTGAGCGTCCAGCCTTCCTCTTTGATCTGATCGAGCGTGACGACTTTGGCGTGGTCTTCGACGTCCTCGAAGGACTGGAACCAATTCACGATCTGCTCACCGTGTTCGGGGTCTAGGAAGTTCTGGGCCCGACCCTTCCGGAATAGGGTCGAAGCGTCGATGATGAGTACCTTGTTCTTTCGATCGGCCGACTTCTTGCGCCGGAGGACAACCACGCAGCCGGCAAGGCCGGTGCCGTAGAAGAGGTTCGGCGCGAGGCCGATGACCGCTTCGATGAAGTCCTCCTTGAGCAGAGCTTCGCGGATCTTGCCTTCGGCGCTCTTGCGAAAGAGCGCTCCTTGCGGGAGCACGACGGCCATACGTCTGCTCCCACCCTCTGCCATCGATGCGATCATATGCTGGACAAAGGCGTAGTCTCCGTAGCTCGGGGGGGGCAGGCCGTACTCTGCTCGCCCCCAGGGATCGTTCTCCCAAATCTCGCGGCCCCATTCCTTCAGTGAGAAAGGTGGATTGGCGATCACGCAGTCGAAGGTGGCGAGGCCGCCGGCACCGTCCGTGAAGGCGGGATCGCGGAGGGTGTCTTCGCGGGCGATCTGGAAGTCCTCGATTCCGTGGAGGACGAGGTTCATCCGGGCGACCGAGGAGGTCGTGAGGTTCTTCTCCTGGCCGTAGATCTTGCCGAAGAAGGTGCGCGGGTCGCCGCCGTTTCGCTTCACATGGTCGATGGCGGCGAGCAGCATGCCGCCTGTGCCACAGGCGGGGTCGTAGATCGACTCGCCTTCCTGAGGATCGAGGATCTCGACCATCATTCGTACGACGCTACGCGGGGTGTAGAACTCGCCAGCCTTGTTGCGACGGGTGACGTCGGCGAACTTGCCTACGAGGTATTCGTAGGCGTCGCCCAGGATGTCGGTGCTCACGGCGTTGTTGCCGAGCGAGATTGAGGAGAACCCCTCGATCAGGTCTTTCAGGAGCTCGTCGGTGAACTTCTCGCGGTTACCCCAATCGGCAGTCCCGAAGACCCGGTAGAGCGTGTCGGGGTTGGCGCGCTCGATCTCTTGCATTGCGTGCGCGAGCGCGGTGCCGACGTTGGCCGGAGTCTCGCGGATGTCGCGCCAGTGGCAGCCCTCGGGGACTTGGAAGCGGTGCACTTCGGGGAAGAGCGACGGGTCGGCATCGCCGTAGGTGTCCGTGGCCTCAGCGGTCTCCTCCTCCCAGACGTCGCTGATGCGCTTGAAGAACAGCAGCGGCAGGATGTAGCCCTTCCAGTCGGTGCGATCGACTGCGGAGCCGCGGAGTGTGTTTGCAGCGTCCCAGAGCGTGGATTTGAGATCCTGGGCAGTGCTCGACGCCGCACCTGGACAGTTTCGCCTCTTCTTCAGCGCTTTCGCTCGACTCGCCGGCGATTTTCGTGTGCTGCCCCCGGACACTCTCGGCGATTTGTGCGCTGCGCTTCGGCGGATGTCAATAGCGGGGACCTGTCGAAGCTGGTCGTTAGACGCTCAGGTAGGCGCGAGCATACCGTTGCACGTTTGAAGCAACCGGCTGACGAACTCGAAATCCAACCCATCGGTGGTGAGTGGTGCATGAATGTAGAAGAAACCCACGGGGCACAACTGAATGGAAACGAGCATTGGCATGAAGAACGCGACCGTTATAGGACGCTCGGCTCGGGCCTCGATCTTTCGGACCGTTGCCGCGAGACCTTGGCCTTCGCACCAACGAGATGCCCAGTCTTTGGCCCAGGCCTCAACCTGCAAGCCGTTCGCGAACTGACGGTTGATCGACTCTGTAAGCAAATCGGCTATCGGCATCAATCCCACAACGTTCACCACCACGACGTCGAGCTCGGCCGCGACCGCCCGAACCCCTTGAGCGCGTTGGGCCAGAGTTTCTTAGGGGAGTACGCAACCTTCGCCGCCACGTTGGCTCGCCCGCCGCCGAAACCGCAGGTCACGTCGGGTTCCCCGAACTCCACGGTCTCGCAGAATTCCGTGCAAAGGGACCCTAGCAGTAGCTCCCAAACGAGGTTCCGGTCGGTCGACGACGGCGCGGCGCGAAAAACGTTGGGCTCGCCCGCCGCGAGCGCCTTCCAAAGTCGTCGTGGGGGCCGAAGCCCCCCGAGGAAGGCGCGATGGATGGCCTTACTTAGGAAGTCGATCCCGACCCCAGGCGACCACAGGTCGTAGATAGCTTGAGGGGAGCGTTTCAGTCTGGCCCCTCGCCCTAACGATTCTCGGAGTTCGTTGACGGCGCTAAGCCCCCTGGCCATCGCAGATTCGGGGTGAACGGCGACTCCCTCATCGCGAAGGCGGCCTTCTAGCCAGGTGCGGGAGGTTCCAATCGCGTCGACTCCCCAGTCCACGATCTCGTCGCTCTCGTCCATTGGTCTCTTCCGCCTCATTGCAAAGGGTCGGGCCTGGTCCCATTTCTAAAGGAGCATCTCGACGTCGCTCGGACGCTTGTCGCGCTGGGCCTCTAGTCGCTGCTGGCGCTCTTGCTCACAGGCCTCGCTGAGGATGACGTAGAGCCGAGTCCGGGCCCGCGACATCCCGACATACACAACGCCCCGGGACCACGCCTTCTCAACGCCCCTGACGCCAACAACGATGACAGCGTCGTTCTCGAGGCCTTTGAAGCCCGAGGCAGTGGACCAGGTGATGTGGTCGAGGACCGAGGTGCCGAGGGCGGGGACGGTGTCCTCAGAAAGCGCGTGAATGGAGAGTCGATCGAGGACCTTGGCCTCCTTCTCATCCGGCTTCCGGGCGAGCAGCACCGACACCTGGCCAGGGTTGATGCCTTCACGCCGAATCTCATTGACCACGCGTTCGAGGTTGCCTGCCCATCCGTTTTGCTCTCTGTAAGGGATGAATTCGACCGGAGGCCCACTCACACGTGCCTTGCTTCTGCGCTTGGAGCCCGAGAGGAGCGCGGTGGCGCGAGCGATCGGTTGAGTGTTTCGGCAGTTGGTGGTGAGGGTTTGAGTAATGCTGTGTTGGCGGAGGCGGCTGAGCGCGGCTTCCTCGCCTTTGCCGTAGACGACCGCTTGGTCCTGCGAATCAAGGAAAGCGAACCAGCAGCCTTGGTCGAGGCCGCCGTCGAGCATTTCGCTCAAGGCGTTGAGGTTGCGCGTCGTAAGCAAGTCTTGGGCCTCGTCCATGACGATGGCGTCGAAAAGCCATTCGTCGGAATCGGATGCAGCGACCTCGGCATACTCGGGAAGGAGCTCGTCGAAGGTGGCGTTGTTCGAAGGGTCGAACTTGGCGGCGAACTCGTCGGCCAGTGGAGAGGCCTTGATGACTTCGTGGAAGTGGCGGTGTGCGTTTCGGACGAGGAGCTCCCCGGCGTAGTCTTCGGTGGCGGCGCCGCTGCCGATACGAGCTGCCAGGAGCTTGTTGAAGGTGAGGAAGAGGACTCGCTTTCCTTCCCTAGCCATCCGTCGGGCGGCTTCGATGGCAAGCAAGGTCTTCCCGCTTCCGGCGCCACCATCGACGATGAGGCGCGGTGAGTGATGAAGGGCGTCGAGCACACCGCGTTGCTCCTTGGTGAGCTCAGCAAGCTCGGCGCGGGTGTCGGTGATAATGGCGTCCATAGTGGGGACGAGGTCGAAGTCGCCGCGGAGAAAGTCGGCGAGCTCGTCGATGCGGGCCTTGTTGAGCGCGTTCCGCGGGCGCGGGTCGGACTCGCGCGCAAACTGGGCGAGGCGGTCGACGTAGGCCGCGAACGGTTTGTGGATATCGCGACGGTCGTAAACGGAGCGAGGGTCGGACTCGGGTCCTCCGATGTCGTAGGTAACGTCGGGCATGACGACGCCGTAGCCAAAGAGGGTCTTGGCGAGGGGCTTCCCGTGGAACCGTTCGCGGACCGAACGAGCCAACTCGAACATCCCGCTCGACGCCTGGTCGAAAGGGCTCTCGTGAAGCTCGTGGTGGTTCGAGTACCAGACACCATTCTTGCGACTGACGTTGCCGCTCTTGGCCTCGAGGACAAAGACGCCATGATTAGTGAGCAGAACAAAGTCGATTTCGCCGCGGCGCTTGGTTTCGTGGCGCGCGAGCCCCAACGAGTGGAGGCAGACCCAGTGTTCGGAGCCAGGAGCGTCGCGGATCGTTTCGTACAAGTGGTGTTCCGCGCGGCTTGTGACCGACGAGTGAATGGTGGTTGGGAGCATGCGGGTCATCTCGCCAACTCCTCACAAGACACTTCCGTGGTGTCGCCGTCCCATTCTCTGGGATGCGGAATCAACGCAACAAACACGCGCCCCACGCAACATGCCGCCGCTGCCCGCAACACGTCGATGAACTTCGCAGGCTCCTTCGGCCG
Organism: Myxococcota bacterium; assembly: GCA_039177115.1. Taxonomy (GTDB): domain Bacteria; phylum Myxococcota_A; class Polyangia; order Polyangiales; family Houyiibacteriaceae; genus SG8-38. The sequence continues at coordinate 164,445 of JBCDFZ010000002.1, read as the reverse complement.
ATGCACCTCGAGATGCAGTCGCCTCACACACTGAAGTGCGGCCATGACCTTAGATTTCGAAAGCCGAACCATCCCCTACTCCTCACCCTAACGGGAGCAGGCCGGGCCATCGAGGTGTGTTGGCGACTACCACCTGTGCGTCTGAGCACCGCCAGCGAGCTCAGATTGTCGCCCCGACGTCCAGTGCAGTGCGGCGAGAGGTCGAGAGTGACTCCCTGGTTTGCGGCTCTGCCCTTTGCAATGCTCTGACTCGTGACGCCGGCCCTCAATCCGCCCCACGCCTAATCATAGGCGCCCACTACGACACCTACGCCGACACCCCAGGCGCCGACGACAACGCCAGCGGCGTCGCAGCGCTGCTCGAGCTCGCACACCTCTTACAGGAACACGCCCCAGCGCTGCCCTACGCAATCGAGCTCGTCGCCTTCTCCTTGGAAGAGCCCCCTCACTTCGCGTCCGACCGAATGGGAAGCGCGGTCCACGCGCGCGCACTCGCCGAACGCGGCACCCACGTCATCGGCATGCTCTCCCTCGAAATGCTCGGCTACTTCTCCGACGCACCCGACTCCCAACACTACCCCTCCCCACTCCTCACCCTCCTGCGGCAACTTCATCGCCATCGTCGGCGGCCTCGAAGACCGCGCATGGGTCCGCACCATCAAGCGAGGCATGACCGGAGCCGGCACCGTCCCCGTCTGGTCGCTAAACGCCCCACCCGCATTCCCAGCCATCGGTTTCTCCGACCACCGAAACTACTGGGCCCAAGCCTACCCCGCCGCCATGATCACCGACACGGCCTTCCTCCGAAACCCAAACTACCACCACCCCACCGACACCCCCGAAACCCTCGACTACAACCGAATGGCCGAAGTCGTAAAACAGCTCTACTGGGCCGCCGTCCGCCTACAACCTCCACCATGACCAACCGCATGCGCGCACCATCGAGCTCGCACAAAGAAGTGAGCCAACCCGGGTCTATCTCGGTAGGGCGCAAGGCCGATTCGGCCTCTTACTCCACCCACCGCCTACCAATAAACCCGCACCACCGTATACCAATACCCCGGCTCCGGATCCCCCGCGATCCACCCCCAAGACCCGAACGGAAACTCGATGAACGTCGCGCCATCACGTTCCTCGAGTGTGAACTCCACCGAAACGGTCTCGTTGACGAACCCGACAACCTCGGCACCGTAGCCATCGCGAACGAGCTCCTGCTTGCCCCATAGCTCGACTCGATGCGGCGGCGCCTCGATGAGGAGCTGCGCAAGCGGGGCACGGAAAAGCAACAGCCCACCCGGCGCCATCACAAACCGAGGATAAACCGAGGGGTCGCACGCAGGGTCGAAGAAGTGGCAGTTGTAGCGGTCCGCCAAGAAGTACTCCGTCACCCGCTCCTCTGTGGTGTCGCCTCCAGCACCGCCCGCAACCCCTCCAACGCCGCCGGCGCCATCACCACCGTTCCCACCGTCGCCGCCGCCACTGCCGCCCGAACCTAGGCCGAACCGACACTTCTCCGTCAACCCCGCACTCGCACCACAGCTGTCGACGGGCCCCGCATCCCCACAGCCAACCGCCGTCACCACCACCGCGGCAGACGCCATCCAAGCCCACTTCACTCCATCAACATAGCCAAGCCCCACGCCAACCGCCTAACTCCCAGACCGAACCCCCGACAACCCCAGCCCACCAACGCACCAAACCCCAGCCCAAGCCCAAGCCCAGCTCGCTTCAACCCCAACGCCCCGCAACGAGCAACACCGTTGACCAAAGTGCACTCGTGCCCACCGTGCTGCGGAGCAGGGAAGATACCGGGTGTTCTTCTTCAGCGACGAAGGCTGGGAACCACCGCACGTGCATGTCGAGCACGGAGGAGGCGTGGCAAAGTACTGGTTGACGCCGGTATCAATGGCAGACTGCAAAGGTATGACGTTCGCCGAGCTCCGAGGCGCTCGTCAGCTCGTCGAACAGCATGTCGACGTCTTGTTGGAACGCTGGGATGACTACTTTGGGTACTGAACAAGCACTGGCCGTGTCCGTCGAGTTCGCTCCGGGCGTCATGCGAGTCGCGCTCATCGACGGGCGCACGCTCGAGGTGCCGCTCGCGTGGTTCCCCCGCTTGCGTAATGCCACTGCCGCCGAGCGCAGCGACCTACGCCTAATTGGCGGTGGCATCGGCATCCACTGGCCGCAGCTCGACGAAGACCTCTCGGTCGAGGGCCTCCTGTTCCCGCGACGACAGGTCTCGTCTTCCTCACGCTAGTGGCGCGTGGGTCACGGCAGCATCTCCTCTCTCGAACGTGCGCCACGCCCCACGGCTTCCCTCGTCCCCACGTCAAAACAACACCCACCCGACGATGGTAGCCTCCACCCAACACCCCAATGGCGAAGGCAATCAAACAATGGACGTGGCAAGTCGCGGGCCAGGTGGTCACTGCGAAGTACAACCGTTGGACAGGCATGACGACAGTCGCGGTCGACGGCGAGCCTCTGACGAAAAAGCGCCGTTGGACGTTCACCACGAAAATCCCGCTAGTACTCCGAGGCACCACGGACGCCATCCTGATCGTTCGGGTGCGATTGAGTCGCAAGCGTCGGCTAGCACTCGAGGTGGAAGGGCGCGCGGTCGAACCGGTTTCGGTGCCGCGGCTGTCCACACCGCAACGCATCGCCGTCGCAACACTCGCCTCGATTTACCTCGGACTAGTGGCGCTCGCCATCGCACCCTGGATCCTCGGCGGATGGAACGTGCCCAATCCAAGATGGGCCGAGGCCGACCTCGCACCGATGCCGCCCGAACACGAAAACGCGTGGGTCCCATTGCTGAACGGCGTGGCGATACCCGACGCAGGCGACCGCCCCCTGCTCGATGCATCTCAGCGAATCCCGGCCGACCAAACACAAACCGCCAAGCGCGAGCTGGCGCGCCCAGACGTCGTCGCGCTCCTTGCCAGCGTCCCGGATGTCCTGCGCCGCCGGTCGTTCGCGGCGCCTCGGGACGATCCTTCTCGCCGTGTTCTGGAGCTCGTCGACTGGCGGTATTGGCTGGCGCTCTCCGTTAGCCAAAGGATGGCCGAGGAGCCCGAGCTCCCCGCCGACGTCCTCTCACAAACGATAACGATGTGGGTCGAATGCGCCAATCGAGCCACAGACACCGTCCTCTACTTCGCCTGCGCAACCCGAGCCGAACGTGACCTAATCCTACTCGAGCAGTCCCTCGACTACCTGGGCAACAACCCGGAACGTCGCGCAGCGATCGAAGCCGCCGCAGAAGAGAGCGCAACCCTTTCCCCGGAGAACGTCCTGCGCGCGAGCTACCTCGAATCCTACGAATTCCTCGCGCAAGCAATCTCCGAACTGCACCTGTTCGTCGACAAACAGCGCACCATCGCAACCTTCAACGAGCTGGTCGACCACACCACGCAAAACACCAGGTGTAACAACCTCCCGCCCTTCGACCTGTGGAAAACGCTGTACCGCTACAACCACGGGGGAACCCTCTTCGCGAGAATCGCGGCCAACTCCTACTGCCACGCCTTCGAAGCCGCCACGAACGCCACCAAGCAAGTCACCACCGCTCGCACCCAACTCTTGACGACCCTCCAAGAACACGAAGCAAAGGCGACCAACTAGCGCCGCCACCGGCGCAGCGAGGTTCCTGCAAAGCACTGCATCCGCTCCCGGAGGACCAGGCCCCCGTGCTACACTGATTTCGCCCGGGCGTAGCTTAGGAGTCGACTCATGCGTAGGACAGCGATGTTCTCGGCACTACTGGCGCTCGCCATCGGATGCGGAGACGCCACCACCGACGACGCGCTCACCCGCCTCACCGTCGGCAACCTCCCGGAGGCATCCACCCTCAACTACAGAGTCGTCTGCGGAATCGACCCCGACTGCGACCGACCCGAAATCGGCCCCTGCGACTTCGAAGCAGAAGGCCAATGCCCCTTCGACGCCGATCGCTGCTCGCTCGATCTGGCGTTGCCCGCGGGCTCATGTTGGGCACGATTCGCACCGCGCGGTGAACAGGGGGAGTCGTTTTGCGGCCGGAGCGAACGCTTCGACCTCGAGGCCCCCGGCTCAGCCGACCTAGAGTTCATCTTGGAGTGCGAGTTCGCGGACGCACCCCCGCAGTGCGTCGACGATTGCGGCGGCTGCAACGAAGGAGAAATCTGCGTCACCCAGGCGACGTTCGGGCGCGTCCTCCCAACGTGCGTCGCACTCTGCCAAGACGATCGAACCTGCGAAGAGGGCGAGCGCTGCTTCGGGGGCCAACTGGGCGCAGGCAGCGAAGCCGGCCCGCGTGGCATCTGCGTCTCCGAAACGTCACCCGCAATCTGCGATCGCAGGCCTTTAGTCGGCGCCCACTGCGACTTCTTCGGACCCCGTGCCCTCTGCGAAACCCCTGAGGTCCTCCTCGAAGACATCCCAGTGTTCGGAATGTTCTGCGGCACCTCCTATACCTTCTGCGAAAACGGCTGCCTCGACGGCGCCTGCCGCTAGCGCTCACCAAACGGGTCCCCTCGGCAAGCCGATCCGCGGCTTGCTTGAAAAGCCCTTCGTTGAATGGGAGCCGCTACCTCCGCTGCGCCGCCGGCAAAAACGCCCGCTGCATCGCACGCCCCTCCGGCAGGTCAGGCACCAGTGACCCGCACCCGTCGAACCGATAGACCACCCCCTCCTGCGGCTCGCGACGCGCGCGCCGGTACGTCACGGTCACCCCGTCCGTACGCTCCGCGCGCCGCGTCGCATCCCGAAGGAAGGCCTCCAAACTCGGAAACGCACGCGCCTGGTGCGCCCCCTGCCGCCACGACCAAAGCCCAACCGGTCCGTAAGTCGTACGCATCGCTTCCTTCCATTCGTGGATCTTCATCCCCGCATCCTTTCCCAATCCGCGTGACCGCCCTTGGTGCCTACCGCGCGTACCTGCACCGGCGATAGTCTCGCCACAAAAGGCGGTCCGGCTTGGCCCGCACCACACGCACCCGTTCGCCGAGCGCGCCCACATCCGACTCCAGTTTGTTGAGCACGACGTTTCCATCGCCGTCTTCTTGGTAGTACGCCTCGCCAACCTTGCCGGTGTCGATCCGGTCTTGCGTCGTCTTCGTCAAAAACCCGGCGTCCTCGTGACTGCTGAACCCAATCGGGAAACCGAACTCACCGTCCCCGTTCACGTCGTCCCAGTCGTCCACGTGAAGGTGCGGCACCTTGTCGTCGCCGGGGCGTGACCAAAACGCCAACCCCGATTGAAAGCCAGGCTCGCCGCGCTTGTCCGGGTTCCCTTCCCCCATGATGAAGCCGTTTCGAAAACGGCTCTCATCGTCGTCGACCTTCCACGTGCCGTCCTGCAACAGCTGCTCGGTCAGCGCGTCGAACGCGAAGTTCGCGTAGGGGACGCCGTCGTCGTCCACGGGGTACTCGTGGTTGTCCTTATAGGTGCGGAGCCGGTTGCCCTGCGGGTCGTAGAACGACACGTCGAGCGCCAGCAGGTCTCCCTCCCGAACGATCCCGTTGGCAGGCGTCGCGCTCTCGTCAAAGCTGAACCGCCCCTTGACGATGAAACCGGCAAACTGGCCGCGCCAAGAGAAGTCGTACGCCGCAACCGAACACGAGCGACCGTACGCCTGTGCGGTCGGAACGCTGCTCCCCATCAACAACAGAAATGGAAGGGCCGCGACGAAGATTTTTCGCTCAGATAGATTCATGCCGAACTCCCGGGTTTGAGTGGTCCTCACTAGCCCCGCAGGAATTATTGCAAATGATTATCAAAGTCAATAAGACACATCGCTCGAATCCCCGCACCGGCCCATCCCAATTGAATTTCATTTGCAATAACCGGACTCTTCGCTACGTTCATCAACCCACGGGCAGTGCCGTCCGTCGTTCGTCGAGCGGCGCAGCTCCAAGGGATCGAGCGTCTCGTGCCGGGCGCAATCCCGGTTGTCGCGGCCTCGGTTCAAAGGAGAGTGAGCGATGCTTAGTCAGTCTCGTCGAGTTCCTTGGTGGGTCGCGATGGCCCTCGCGATCGCAGCGTGCGCAGACGATGGCGCCGCGCCGCTACAGGTCGAAACCACAGAGCCGCTCGACCTCGCAGTCGAAGTCTCCCCCGACGCGGAGGTAACGCTCACATTCAGTGAGCCGCTCGATGCGAGCACCGTCACGACCGACACCGTCGAGGTTCGACATGAAGGCGGAACCACGATGGGCGGCTCGTGGCGCGTCGAAGGGAGCACGGCAACGTTCACACCCGACCTTCCGTTCGCATTGATGTCCACCTACGAGGCCACCGTCAGCCCCGCGGTAACGAGCGAAGCCGGCGGCCGCCTCGAACGCGCAGCCTCGTCGAGCTTCACCGTGCGCGAGGGCGCCTGGGGTATTGCAGAGCGAATCCAGATCAACGACCCGGGTTCCGTAGCGCAGGGCGTACCGCCGTCCGTCGTGTTCGACCCAACCGGCGGCGCGCTCGTCGTCTGGTCTCAGGAAAACGAAGCCGGTCTCGACAGCATCTGGTCGAGCCGCTTCGTCGACGGCACGTGGACCGCTGCCGAGCTCCTCGAAAACGACGACGTCCATGATGCGGGCGGCGCCCACGTCGCGATCGACGCATCGGGCAATGCCGTCGCGGTGTGGCACCAGTCGGACGGAAACGAGTTCAGCGTCTGGGCCAACCGCTTCGTCGACGGCGCTTGGGGCACGGCCGAGCTCCTCGAAAACGACGACACCGCGCAGGCGCTCGCACCTCGAGTGGCCCTCGACGCCGCGGGCAACGGCCTGGTCTCGTGGACCCGGTTGGAAGAGATCGAGGTGCCCGAAGTACCGCCCGAGTCGTGGCCGGCCGAGGCCAGCGTCTGGGCGACACGCCTGGTCGACGGCGCTTGGGGCACCCCCGAGGCGCTCGAGCAGGACCCACTCTTAGCGCCGTTCGCAACCGAAGTCGTGCTCGACGCGGCCGGCAACGGCCTCGTCGTGTGGAACGGCGCCGATACCTCGAGCTTCTACCTCCACGCGGCGCGCTACGCCGACGGCGAGTTCGCACCCACCGAGCGCATCGACGCCCCAGCCCCAACTCCGATCACACTGGCGCAGGTTCAAGTAGCCCTCGATCCGTCGGGGAACGGGATGGCAGTCTGGATGGAAGGCGGAGCGCTCTGGGCCCGGCCTTTCGCCGAAGGCTCCTGGGGCGACGCAGAGATCATCGAAGGCGAAGACCCGATCGACGGCCTGCCCCAGCTGGCGCTCGGCCCGAACGGCAACGGCCTCGTCGTGTGGGAAACCCTCGGCACCCACCCGATCGACTCACTCTTTGCCAAGCCCTTGGTCGACGGCCAGTGGGGCGCCGCCGAGCGCATCGCAGAAGTCGACGTCTCGGGCGCCTCCGCCGGGCTCTTTCACGAAGTCGCCGTCGACGCGTCCGGCAACGGCGTCGTCGTCTGGCGCCAGCCCGAGGGTCCGCGAACCAGCGTCCTTCGCGCGAGGCGCTTCGCCAACGGCGCATGGGGAAGCGAACGCCGCTTCGAAACCAACGACCCCGACGTCGCCCGAAGCCAAATCGCCTTCGACCCCGCAGGCCGCGCAATCGCCGTCTGGGGAACCAACCGAAGCCTCTGGGCCGACCGCTTCGAATAGCCCCCACCCGCACACTCGAATCGCGGTGTAGAAGGAAGACCGTCCGCGCGGCACCAGCACAACGCGCACTCTGACCGCGCGGCAAAGGAGTGCCGGCTGCGCTGCACCATCGCCAAGCGCACCCTGATCGCAGTTCCAAGCAAGTTGGCCCGCGCGGCACCGCCACGAGCACCCATGATCGCAGTTCCAGACAAAAGGGCCCGCGCGGCAACCGCACAACGCGAACTCGAATCGCGGGGCAAAAGGAAGACCGTCCGCACGGCACCAACGCAGCGCGCATTCTCACCGCGCGGCAAAAGAAGGCCGGCCGCACTGAACCGTCGCCAAGCGCACTCGGCTCGCAGTTCCTAAAAAGGCCGTCTGGGTTCACCAGCGCCACACGCACCCTGATCGCAGGGCGAAAGAAGGGCGTCTTTGGCATCTGCGCCGACGCGCACCCTGACCGCCGGGGCAAACAAGGCGGTCCGGGCTGCGACGGCGCTACGAGCGCTCCGGTCGCGGAGCGGAAAGAAGGCGGTCCGGGCCGCGCCAGCACCGAACACGCGCCGATTTCAGAAAACCAAAATAACTTGACAACTGTTCAGTGTATGGGACGATAACACTCAGGAATCATGCGGCAATCCACCCCGCAAATCCCACCTCCCACACACCGCGGCCTCACCCGGCGCAGCCCACCTGGCAGCCACCCCGAGCGCGCCAGCCCCACAGGGCCCAGCCCACGTCCAGCGCCCCTGCCAAAAACACGCGCCCCGGCAACACGCGGCCCACCCAATCGCGCGCGCCCACCGAGCTCGCTCGCACCCGTCGCAACCGAGCCCACCACCCAGCTCGACACCGAGCTCCACCGCCTCGCACGCGGCGCCGGCCGCCTCCGTCTCCGCATCGGCCAAGCTTTCCACCGCCTCGGCAGCGGCATCCACGAACTAGGCTTCTCCACCCTCGGCGACTACTCGCTCGAGCGCTGCAACCGCGGCGGTCGCTGGTCTGCCGAATCCCGTACGCTCGCACGCCACCTCGAATCACTCCCGCACCTCACCCACGCACTCGAGTCCGGCGCCATCGGCTGGTCCATGGCCGATCTCCTCGCGCGCCACGCCACCCCCCAAACCGAAGCCGCCCTCCTCCAAGTCGCGCGCAGCCAAACCGTCCACTCCATGCGCATCGCCTTAGCCGCACAGTCATCGCCGTCCGCACAGTCATCACCCAGCTCGCACCAAACATCACAGCAAGCCAACACCGACACGAACGCCGGCGCCAACACCAACACCAACACCCACGTCCAAAACCTCAACCACATCGAAGAACACATCAACGAAGACCTCGCCCGCACCCTCTCCCTCACCCTCCCCATCGAAGAGGCGTGGGCCCTCGAAGCCACCCGCACCATGGTCCAACACATGGACGGCAACCCCACCAACGCTCACTTCCTCGAATCCCTCCTCGCCGAAGCCACCGTCCCCCTCTTCGATCTCCCACTCCCCGCAACGCAACAACAGGCACAGCCGGGTCGAGAACAACACCACCCACCTCAGCGACCGGTCCACCCTTCCGACCCGCACGTCGCAGACCAAATGCGCGCCGAGGCCGCAGCCTGGCAAACACGCATCCGTCAGCAGCAGTTGCAACAAGCCACCGCCGAACAGCAAAGCCGTCCGCAGGTCCCCACCAACTTCGCCTCCACCCCAACCGCCGGCACCGCCCCCGGTCCGGGTGATCTCCCCGCGGATCTCCACGCGCTCGACGCACGCCTCCGCCAATACAGCGCCGAGCTCGCCAGCCGCGATCTCTTCTTCGGTCGCCTCGCCCAACGCTTCTTGTCCGTCCGCGGTTGGAAAACCCTCGGCTTCACCACCGAAGCCCACTACGCCCGCGAACGCCTCGGCATGTCGCGCGCATCTCTCCGCAGCAAAGTCGCCCTCGCCCGCCGCACGCACGCACTCCCCCAAACCGTCGACGCCCTCCAACAAGGCCGCATCGGCTTCGAAGCCGCCCACCTCATCTCCCGCATCGCCACCCCCACCACCGAACGCGCCTGGCTCATCCGAGCCACCCGCCGCACCTTCAAACACCTCAGAGAAGAAGTCCAAACGGTAGAGGCCATCACCCGCTACCTAGCCCCAACCAACGGCTCCCCCCCAACCCCCGATCAAATCAAACAAACCCAAGCAGTAGAGCGCGCCATCCTAAGCGGCGAGTTCTTCCGCAAACTCACCCAATCCCAAACGCCACCGAGCACCCAACAACCCCCAGTCCAGATATCCGGAAGTCAAGCGAGCGACGAACGGAAGGAGCACGCGGAGAACGACGAACCGCACTCTCAACGGGCAGGCGGCCTGGGCCTTCAACGCAGCCGTGTCCAGTTATCCGGAGCCCCAAATGACAACCGGGAGGCAGTCCAGATATCCGGAGGCTCCGATCCCGAAGTGCAGCAAGGATCATGGGCGCCTCCCCTCACCGCCTGCGAAGTCGAGCCGAAACCCGCCAGCCACGAGCCCACAGCCGCGGACGCTTCCGGATCCCCGTGCAGCGCACCCCCCGTCGTCCCCGCGCGCGCGGGTTCCGCCGCCAAAGTCACGCTGCGGTTCCGCGTCCCCGGCGACGTTCTACTCCTCTATCGCCAGCTCGAACGCCTCCATCAACAGAAACGCCCCGGCGAGAGCTTCATTAAGTACTTATGCACGGAGTTCTGGCAAACCTGGGCCCCCACCCTTGGCACTTCCGACAAGTGGGAACACATCTACCGCCGCGACCGCTACCGCTGCACCAGCCCCGTCTGCCACCAGCGCAACGTCACCCTCCACCACGTAAAGTACCAAGCCCACGGCGGCACCGACGACCCAAGCAACCTCACCTCCCCCTGCGCCTTCTGCCACCTCGAGGGCGAACACGGCGGCCGCCTCAAAATCCTCCCCCCCGGCAACAACCCAACCTGGCTCCTAGGCCGCACCCCCATCATCCGAGTCCAAGCCCGCGAACGAACCCTGCTCAGCTAACCTCGTCTCACGGGCACAAGGCCACGGACTCGGCAACGACCTCGCCTCGATCCCCTCACGGGCAAAGGGCCACGCACTCGGCAACGACCTCGCCTCGATCCCCCGGCAGGTCGGGCCTGAGAATGTAGTCGCACGCACCTTCGGGATCACTTACGTAGCACCGCGCATCGCACACGGTCAGCGAACCGCTGCATCCGTCGGGAAACTGCTCGGGGGGCACCCTGCCCGGAACCGCAACACTCAGAATGCAGTCCGTAACGATCTGCGCCGCCTCCTCGCACACAGCGCTCGGATCATCATCCGCACAGCCCCCCACCACGAGCAACAAACCACAACACCAAAGCCAAGCGCGAGTCACCAGTCAACACTACCATGTCGCTAGCGTTCCCCTAGTCGGCTCGCATCCCACACCTTCGCCGGACCGGTTCCTCAACGCCCCGGCGGGCCGCTACACTGTCGAGGGGACAGTCGCAGAGGAAGGGGTACCCAGCCGATGGATAGAAAACGCGTCGAATCGACCACCACCTATGCGGCGGTGGTGCTTCTCTCGATTCTTGGCCCGCTCAGTGTGCTCGCGGTAGCGGACGGAGCGTTTGGTTGGGACCTGCTCGACGAGAACTGGGAGAGCGTCGCCTGGTTCGTCATCGGTGCGACCGCAGTCACGATCGTGTGTTGCGCGGTGGTGAGCGCCATGCTGAACGTCAGCCTCATGGCGGAATCCATGGCGAAGATCGCGGAGAAACTGGATCGCGACTCGTGAAGTCAACCGCCGACAGTCCGCGCAAGGTCCTCGTCATTGTCGGGCTCGCCCTAGCCGGGCTCGTTGCCCTGCTTCATTGGTACGACACGAGGCGCCTCAACGAGCAGACTATCGAACTCGAAGAGCACGTCTGCGCTTCTCTCAATACCCAACAGACCTCGGAGTCCCTTGAGCGGGTCGCCTCGGGGTACTTCCCGGAAGACGGGCCAAGCTCGACTCCCTCGGTCTCCGTGGAACCTCTTCGCGGTATCCTAGGGTCCTACCGCCACCCGAGTTGGCGACTAAGCGGCACCGCATACTTCGGCCGCGGCGGCAGATGGTGGCTCCTTCGACCCTGGGGAGAGGACACTCTGAGTGAGATCAACGACGCACCCGACCCGATCGTAAACGCGCCTAGGTCAGTTTGCAGCGTACAGCCTGGCGGCAACCGCAACGAAGTCGATGTCGTGATGCCCTTCCGGTTCGGAAAGGTCGAAACGGCGATTCTGGTCCGCGCACAGCGCAAGCACTGACACAACGGTCAAGCAGGTCGTCAGCCACCAGAGGGAAATCGCGGACGCGGCACCCAACGAATGGACGCAAAAAAAGGTCGGCCGGGCCCCCCACCCCTACGCGCCGTCATTCGCAGCTGCACGCGAACCATGTCGGCCATGGGTCCGACCCACCACAGGCCGGATCATCACATCCAAACTCCGCTTGGCATTCGATGGTCGCGTAGAGTTCCTCTTGGCAGTTCTCGCAGCCTGCGACGAGCCCAACGCGGTCGTAGCAGCTGCTCGCAGCAATCCCGCAACCGTCCTCCTCGTGCTGCTCGCACGCCAAACGGAGCCTCTCCTGCCCTTCGCTCTCAACATCGCATCCAAGCATCACAAAAGCCGTGGCCGCGACGACGAGCACGTGGCGAAGCGCAGCGGCAACCCGAAGGATCGGCAAAGTCGGTGTGGCAAACTGCATGGCAAACCTCCCAGCACCGAATGGGTAGCAACACACGTGCCAGCGGTCTTCTTTCGAGGATTGCTGGTTTCTGAGCGCCCCGCGGATCGGACCCGGCAGCATCCGTGGCACGGAGCGCACGCAAGTGTGGCGCCTCCGGCACATCCGAAGACGCGAAGCCTCCATCGCAGAAAACAGGCCACACCGGCCAAGTCGCGCCGACCGGCACGCACGGGAAGTTCAAGCGCCTGAAACGCGTTACCCCTGAGGTGCATCCCTTCGGCAAAGCGATCCGCCGAGTCGTCATCGTGTCTCTAGGAGTTGCCATCGCGTACGTGGTGGGTCTCTTGGGCATCTTCCACGCGGGCGACGATCTCGGCTGCTGCATGGCAGACTGCTGCCGCGACTCCACGCAGTTCACCGTCGCGGCGCTGCGATCAGTCGGCATGGTGTACCGCGCCGACAACGCGGGAGCTTGCCCAACCGCCGACAAACTGGTGGATCAGCGCTACATCCAACCGGGCTCCTGGCAGGACGACTACGCCTTCCATTGCGAAGGCGACACGGTCGTGGTGAAAGGTCCTCCCGAAAAACCCAAACCCCCGACCCCCAAGCAAACCTGGTGTCCCGTGGTCGAGGGTGCGCTGACGATCTGGCTTGTCCCGTTCCGGTCTTGAGCATCTCGCAGCGCACCTCCGCGATTGACCTCGCTGCTTTCGGCCACATCACAGCAGCATGCAATCCTTGCCCCTGTCGCGTGGCACTCGGCCCATGCTCGACTCCTCCTTCGTGCAAACGCGACTGACCAGGCCGCCCGTCGTCTGCTGCCTCGCCGCCCTCGCAACGCTCTTCCTCTTCACCCAGCGCGCACGCGCCGACGTCACCGACGCCTCCAATACGGATCCTCCTCCACCCTCCGCCCAAGAAGCCGCCCTCGCCGAAGCCCTCCAAACAGCCGCCGCCGACACCAAAGGCTTCCGCTTCACAACCGCCGGCATCAGCCTCGCCACCGGGACCGCACTACTGTCGCTCGGCACCGTGCGCCTCATCCAAGACCCGGCCAACAACCAGATCGAGCGTGGCGTCGGGCTGATGTGGCTCGGTGTCGGCGCCGCGGGGATCACCACGGGCCTCCTCCTCCTGCTTCGAAAGTCCCCCGAGGAGCAAACGCTTCGGCGCTGGAACGAGCGCCGAGCGTCCGGCGAACCCCTTTCGCAATACGAGCTCGGATCGTTTGCCGGCGAGCTTCGCGCCGCCGCCGCATTCCGCGCACGCGAACGGAGGCTCGTCCGTTGGACGGCACTGGCCGGCGCCGGCGCAGGCACACTCGCCCTCTCCCTCATCCCCGCGATGGACAACCTCACGAACGCCAGCCGCCGCAACGTGTTCATCGTCGGCAGCATCTTCGTCGGCGTCGGCTTCCTGAACTTCGGCCTGTCGTTCCGGAAGAGCGGTCCTGAAAAAGCCTGGGAGGAGTACGAGCTCGGAATCACATCCCGCGAACCGCGCGTACAGACCAGCCTCTCGCCCATAGTCGCCGAGGGAGGCGCAGGACTGGCTCTCTCAGGCACCTTCTAGGCACCGCACAGACGCGACGCCTGGCGACCCCCGCAGCCGCCCCACCCGTAGACGGTCAGCAAGGCCCAAAACCCCCCACGCCGTGGTACCCTCACTACGCGGGCGCCGCTCGTCTTATCGCGCGTCGTCGGTCTTTGATTCTTGAAAGCCGGCGTCGCCTGCGCGCGTGATCCCGGCGGAGGAGAACAGCATGCCTTCCTTTCTTTCGATCGTGACCTGCGCACTGCTCGCCGCAACGGTGCTTCCCTCGCCTGCCGCAGCGCAGAACACAACCGCCCCCTCCAAGTGGAACTCGAGGTCGTTCACGGCGCTGAGCTGGGCGGTCTACACATACGACGAGGCCCTGCCCTCGAGTGCCGACAACCAAACCCCCGAGGCCGATGCTGCCGACGCCGCTGCCCCCGCCGACGCTGCCGACGCCGCTGCCCCCGCCGACGCCGCCGAAACCGACCCGGACCCACCGGAGCCGCGTGAGTGCAAGCCCCGGTACATGGTGGGCCCCGGGTTGGGCATCCCGCTCGGCGCTGGCTCACTCATTGGAGGGGCCATCTTCACCGCCATCGGCGTGGGCACGTTCGGCTCCACCGAACCCAAGGTCATCGGAATAGGCGCCGCCATGCTGACCGTCGGCCTCGGAACCCTCGCCTTCTCGATGGTCAAGCTGCGAAGGAACAGGGAGCGTCGGCTGGAGCTCTGCGGCCGACGGATGGAACCCGCCGACTGGCGCAGGTAGCGCCACCCCGCGCTTCAGCTCCAGGTCCGGATCGCCCAAACCCGCTCACCACGGCCCGCGCCCAAACCGCCTGCCCAGAGCCGCACTCACCCCCCCGAAAACAACACAAAACCCCGCCCCACGCGTCACCCCATGACAGCAGCCCAAAGCCTCTGATACCGTCTTCGCATTATGAAGCTTTACTTACCCTTGGCCGCCGTACTGGCCCTCGCTGCCACCGCGTGCGGAGACACCAACGCGACCCCCGATCCGGAACCCGACCCAGACCCGAGCCCCGAGTCCATCTGCGAAGAGCTCGCCTGCGACGACGGCAATCCGTGCACCACCAACGCCTGCGACGCCGAAGCCGCGGTGTGTGTGCACGACCCAGCCCTCGCCGGCATTCCCTGCGAGGTCGACGGCAACACGGGCGCCTGCGCCGACGGCGTCTGCGTTCTCCCCACCTGCAACGAGGCCGACTGCATCGACCGAAACCCATGCACAGTCGGAAGCTGCGACCCAACCGGCACGGAGTGCATCTTCGAGAACGCGCTCGACGAAACCTCCTGTTCACAAGGACGCGGCTTTGGCTCCTGTCTCGAGGGAGAATGCGCCGCGGGCGACGTCGACTTCGAAATCACGGTTGGCCCGTTCGAGCCGCCGCGCGTCACCTACTTCATCACGTGCGATGAGTCGGGCAGCGTCGCCGGAGACCTCGAACTCGTCGACGGAGTCTGGATCCTCCAGCCGATCCTGCTGCCCCCCACGGAATGCGAAGCCGAGTTCACCGTGCGCGACGAAAACCTCGACCCGCTCTGCGTAGCCACCGCGGGCTTCATCCCAACGCCAGGCACCCCGTCGAGCGTCCTCATCGTGCTCGGATGTCAGCCTCCGCAAGAGCCGCCTCTCTAGCGGAGCCCGTTCCCATCGCCCCGAAGCCGCGAGTCCCGCGCGTCTACCACCCGGCAGGCGCGTCGGGCATCCAGGCCATCGCGAGCAGCGCGTCGCCACGGCTCCGGTCCACCGGCGCAAAGAGCGCCTCGAGCTCTTTCGGCGCGTCGAAGTCCACACGCGGATAGCCAATCGGAGCGCCCGGGCCCCGCACCACGAAGTTCTCGGGGTCCACCTCACACTGAAAGAGCTCGGCAATGCGCACCGCCACCTCGCGGTGCCAGTCCGTGAGCGGCGCGGCGGCATCCGGAACGGCGTTGGTCGCGTTGTTCGCCATGTGACGGTAGGTGAGCACGTGCGCCATTCGTCCCGTGAACAAGAACCGCGGCGCCGCAGCGATGACCCCGTTAGCCGACATGGCGGCGAGCGACAGTCGGGTGAAGAGGCCCCGTCGACGGGTCGCAGGGTCGATGCAGCTCAGCCCCGCAAGCGCCACGGCCTGCGGGTCGTCGAAGCGGGGCATGTTCGCCCGCACGGCATCGCCAATGGCAAACCCCACCAAGGCGCCATCGACTTCGGCCAGGGCGGTGTGCCTCAAACCCGCAAACGACTTGTCGAGGTACGCGTGGTTCGCGTCTCGGTAGTTCTCCCCAAAGAGCGCATGGATTCCCTCCCGATCGCGATCGTCGAGCCGATCGGAGGCGACGACGCGGATCTCCATCGCATGAGGCTCCATGACGGCCCAGTATACACACTGGGCGTTCGCGGTCGGCGCTACCGCTTCACCGGCCCGGGGAAAAACATGTTGGTCTCGCGCTGGTACTGCGCGTAGCCCGGCCGCTTCTGCGCCGAAAAATGCTCCGACGGAACCGCCCCCGTGTAGACCACGAGCGTCGCGTACATCGCGCGCGACACAAACAGCAGCCCCAGGCCCAGCAGCACCCACACGACGAGCGGCTCGCCCTCCCGAAGTGCCCACCACGAGGGCACCGAGGCGAGGACGAACCCGTTCCACACCATCCACTCGGCAAAGTAGTTCGGGTGACGGCTGTAGCGCCAGAGCCCCACGTTGCACACCTGGTTCGCCTTCCCGGCCCTTCGCATGTCGCGAAGGAACCGGATCTTCTGCGCGTCCGCCACCGACTCCATGACGAAGGCAGACGCCCACAGCACGATGCCGAGGATCTCGAACACGGAAATCGCGGGGTCTGGGTTCGACCCGATGATGAACGCGGGGAACGCGAGATACGACGCGTTGGCTAACCCCTGCACCGTGACCTCGGCCTGCATCGCCAAAGGCACGTTGGTTTTCCCGGCCCGGCGCCACCGAAGCTTCTGGTACTCGTAGCGCGGAAACTCGGTTTTCAGATGTCCGCGCCGCCACAGGGTCAGCGCCCCAAGCCCCATGCGAAGCCCGACGAACAGGTACGCCCCCGACACCACCGCGACCCGCACTCCGTTGCCCTCCGACAGCAACGAGGTCACCACGCCGATCGTCGCCACACCGAGCGGCCACCCGATGTCCACGTACGACATGCGCCCGGTCCGCCAGGTCGGCAGGTTGACGACCAGCGCAAACAGCAGGATCTGCGCAAGCCCATTGACGAGCGCCACGAACCACAGAGTGTTCGTGAGCAGCAGGAGCCCCCAGCCCGCGACGAACGGCACGAGAGGCGAGAGGTACTTCATCGTTCAGACCTTCCCGTCGTCATTGCGAGGACCCTACCATCCGGCGACGGCGGCGCGTCCATAGAGAACACCGTTCAGAAACTCGTCGCGGATGGCGTCGAATACCTGCTGCGCGCGTCCAGCACTGGGCCACCGCCAGGGTGTCGGGCAGGCCGTGGTGAACATGCAGAACCATGATAGAACCCAGCGTCGTCGCGCCAAACCCCCTCGCAGTCCCGCATGCCCACCGTTCAACAGCTCGAATACGTGCTCGCCGTTCATGAGCACGGCCACTTCGGGCGCGCGGCCGAGGCGCTCGGCGTGTCGCAGCCCACCCTCAGCAGCCAAATCCAAAAGGTGGAAAGCGAGCTCGGCGTGTCGCTGTTCGATCGCCAGTCGAAGCCCATCGTGCTCACCGAGCCCGGGAGGTCGCTGATCGAGCTGGCGCGCGACGTGGTCTCTGCCCACGAAAAGCTCATGGCCGCAGCCGGGGGCACGCTCTCCGAGCCGTCAGGCCCGTTCACGCTCGGCATCATTCCGACCCTCGCGCCGTACGTGCTGCCCTGGTTCCTGCAAGACTTCGCCACGCGGTATCCCGAGGTCGAGCTCTCGATTCTCGAACGCCCCACCGACAGCATTCTCGAAGAGCTCGCGGGCGGCCGCATGGACGCGGGGATCCTCGCGACGCCGCTCGGGGAGCCCTCGCTCGAAGAGCGCGTCCTGTTCTACGACCCGTTCTACCTCTACGCGCACAAAGACGACCCGATCCTCGGCGAAGACGCCGTGGAGGTCGCCAACATCGACTCCGCCAAACTCTGGCTGCTCGAAGACGGCCACTGCTTTCGCGCGCAGGTCATCAACCTTTGCGGTCTCGACGAGCGCTCGCTCCTCGACTCGGTGCGCTTTGCCGGCGGCAGCTTCGAGACGCTTCGCCACCTCATCGACGCGTCCGCAGGCTACACCCTGATTCCCGAAACGTACGCACGCACGCTCGGCCGCGCCGCACGGCAGCACCTCATTCGCCCCTTCGACGAGCGCGTGCCGACCCGCGAGGTGAGCCTGGTGCATCATCGGAAGAACTGGAAAGTCGGAGTGCTCGATGCGCTTCGCGAAGCCGTGCAGCGCAACATGCCGCGCGCATTCCAAACCGAGCCGTCCGAGGGCGAAATCCTGCCAATTCGGGTCCCCGCGAAGCGCGGCAAACGATAGTTAAAAACTATCACTAATTTGCAGCAATCTATTTTTCTAATGCCGCGGTGCGACCCATAGTGGTTGGAAAGACATCATCGCGTCCATGCCGGGCGCGCACCCTGGAGGAACCATGGAGACGCTGATCAACACGACCCTTCCCGAGTTCAAGGCGCAGGCCTACCACAACGACAACTTCACCGAGGTCACCAACGAGACCTTGGCGGGCAAGTGGGCGATTCTGTTTTTCTACCCGGCGGACTTTACGTTCGTGTGTCCGACCGAGCTCGGAGACATGGCCGACAAGTACCCGCAGCTCAAAGAGATGGGCGTCGAGGTGTACTCCGTCAGCACGGACACGCACTTCACGCACAAGGCGTGGCACGACGCCTCCGACACGATCAAGAAGATTGAGTACCCGATGCTCGCCGACCCGACGGGCCACCTCGCCCGGTCCTTCGGCGTCTACATCGAAGAGGAGGGCCTCGCCTACCGCGGCACCTTCCTCATCAACCCCGAAGGGCAGATCAAGCTCGCCGAGATTCACGACAACGGCATCGGCCGAAACGCCGACGAGCTTCTCCGCAAAGTGCAGGCCGCGCAGTTCATCGCCGCGCACCCGGACGAAGTCTGCCCCGCCAAGTGG
This sequence comes from Myxococcota bacterium, assembly GCA_039177115.1. Taxonomy (GTDB): domain Bacteria; phylum Myxococcota_A; class Polyangia; order Polyangiales; family Houyiibacteriaceae; genus SG8-38. The sequence continues at coordinate 145,453 of JBCDFZ010000002.1, read as the reverse complement.
CAGCCCGGCGCCGAGACGTTGAAGCCCGGTCTCGATCTCGTCGGCAAGATCTAAGCCCATGCACCCGGCGGGCAGTCGCAGCGCTGCCCGCCGCGTCTCCCCCCTTACTTCCAACCCCCGCGAGGAGTTCGCCATGATCGACACCGCCATTGCAACGCAGCTCAAGGAAGTGTTCCAGCGCCTCGAGTCGACGGTGGAGCTCGTGTACCGCCCGTCCACGCACGCCAAGCAGGAGGAGCTCGTCAGCATGCTCAGCTCGGTGGCCGAGACGAGCCCGAACGTCGTCGCGCGCGAGTCGGGCGACGCGTCCGATGTACCTCGGTTTCACATCGAGCACGCGGGCAAGAAGGTGGGCATTCGGTTCACGGGCATCCCGGGAGGGCACGAGTTCAGCTCGCTCGTGATCGCCATCCTCAACACCGACGGCAAAGGCAAGCTCCCCGACGACGCGCTCATCGCCCGCATCCAGCGGCTGAAAGGCCCGGTGCGCCTCCGGACGTTCATCTCGCTCTCGTGCGAGAACTGCCCGGACGTCGTCCAGGCGCTCAACCTCATGGCGACGGTGCACGGCGACTTCGAGCACGAGATGATCGACGGCGAGTACGCCCAAGACGAGGTGGAGTCGCTGAAGATCCAGGGCGTCCCGAGCGTGTTTCACGGCGAGACGATGGTGAGCTCGGGCAAAGCCAGTTTCGCCGATCTCATCTCCCGGCTCGAAGACGAGTTCGGAACGGGCGAAGCGTCGAGCGAACCCATCGACCTCGGCGACTACGACGTCGCGGTCGTCGGCGGCGGTCCGGCAGGGGCGTCGTCCGCCATCTACACGGCGCGGAAGGGCCTCAAAACGGTGCTGATCAGCGACCGCATGGGCGGTCAGCTCCAAGACACGAAAGGCATCGAGAACCTGATCTCGGTGACCTACACCGAGGGCCCGAAACTCACGTCGGAGCTCAACGAACACCTCGGCCAATACGACATCCAGGTGCTTGAACATCGTCGTGTGAGTCGCGTCGAACCCGGTTCCCCGGTGGCGCTCGAGCTCGAGAGCGGCGAGACCCTCCGCACGAAGTCGCTCATCGTTGCGACCGGCGCCAACTGGCGTGAGCTCAACGTCGAGGGTGAAAAAGACTACCTCGGCCGCGGCGTGGCCTTCTGCCCCCACTGCGACGGGCCGTACTACAAAGGTAAAGACATCGCCGTCGTCGGCGGCGGCAACTCGGGCGTCGAGGCCGCCATCGATCTGGCGGGGATCGTCAAGTCGGTCACCCTCGTCGAGTTCATGCCCGAGCTCAAAGCCGACGCCGTGCTAGTCGACAAGCTCGAGTCGCTCGACAACACCACCATCGTCAAGAACGCACGCACGTCGCGCATCCTCGGCGACGGGGACAAAGTCACCGCGCTCGAGTACGAAGACCGAGGTTCAGGCGGCCTGAGCGAGATCCCCCTGGCAGGCGTTTTCGTGCAAATCGGCCTCGTGCCGAACAGCGAGTTCCTGAAGGGCGTGGTCGACATGAACCGCTACGGCGAAATCTTGGTCGACGACAAGTGTCGAACGAGCGCCGCGGGAATCTACGCCGCAGGCGACGTCACCAACGTGCCCTACAAGCAAATCGTGGTCGCCATCGGCGAGGGCGCCAAGGCGGGCCTCGCCGCGTTCGAAGACACCATGATCGCGGCGTAGTCGGGCAGTCGTCGCGCGCTGCAAACGACCGGCGCGAGCTGGACCGCGCGGTCAGAACTTCCCATTCTCGTTCTTCCACTCGGATCGCGGCGCCACGGCCTCGACGGTGTCCCAGTGCTCTGCGATCGCGCCGCCCGACAACCGGTAGAGGTCGTAGAACGCCGAATGCACGCCGCCGCGCGTCCCTTCACACACCGTCAGCACGAACGAGCCTTCGGCCAACACGCGATGCAGGCGCTGGTAGGCAAGCACGGGCTGGCCGTGGGGTTGGCCGTGGGGTTCGCCGTGGGGTTCGCCGTTCGCCTCTGCCCCGAGCGCCTCACGCAGCGCGGCAACGCCGTCTTCGATCTCGGGGCTGTGCTGCACGAGCGCATCGCCGTCGAAGTAGCGCGACATCGTCTTCCGCTGACCGCCGATCAGCACCTCCTCCGCAAAACTCCGCACCACGCCGCGGTTCGCCTCGGTGTGCGCGTGGTCGGTCGGCTCGGCGGGCCCGTCCACCATGCTCCTTCCCGAGGGGTTGCGTCCGCGCCGCGCCTGGATGTTGTCCCAGTGCTCCACCGCCTGGTCCCCCTCGAAGCGAAACACCTCGAACCCGATGCGCCGCGTCGCAAAGTCGTACTCGGTGTGGGCGAACACGAAGTCTCCATCGGCAAAGGCTCGCACGACGTTCACGCGCGGGTTGGTCTTCGCAAGCCGCGCAAACAGCGCCGCCAGCCCCTCGCTCCCCTCCTGCGTCTGCGGGTTGTGCTGAACGTACTTCGCTTCGTTCACCACGGCGGCCGCGTCGGGATCGCCCGTCTCGATGCCCTTCAAGAGCTTCCGCACCAGCTGTTTCCGTCTTTCGGGGTCGGCCATGTTCACGCCATAGCAACCGGTATTGATCTCGACGTCAATCTTCGATAGCTCGTTTGGCGAAGAGGGCGCCGCCTCCCTTGCGGGTGCCCTTCGGACGCCGCCGCCGACCGTGCGTAGAAGCCCCGGCCTCGCCCCGGTCGAAGAGCCCGAGGGCGGCTTCTGGGTGATGAACGTCGGCCGCATCGAGATTCGCGACACCGTGCTCACCCTCGGCTGCTTTGTCCTCGGGCCCCGTAGCCGTACGCGCGAACTAGTCGGAGAAGGTGAACACGTACTCGCGTTCCTCAAAATTCGTATCGAACGCGTTGATGGCGATGGTGACTTCCTCACCCTCCATGAGTAGTGCAGTGTCCCGCTCAGGATTGTCGAACTCTGACGCTCCAGCGGCGACCTCTTCGAACTGACCTGGTGTGCCGTCCCTAAGATCCACGTAGAAATCGAGATCGCCGTCTCCCATCCAAGAAAGCTCGAACGACCATCTCCCGCTCCTCGGCACGGTAAAAACGAACACGTCGCTGTCGTCGACGCCCTCCGCCACTGACCCTGTGATGCTCGATCCGATGCAGTCATTCTCTTCGAGCTCTTCACCCTCTGCGTCGCTTCCGCATCTCTCGGCGTCACTGTCACCATCGCCGCAACCAACGATCAGAGCGAGGGTCAGCAAAAGAAGGCACAAACCCTTTGAACCCATCCGCGAAACCATACAACCACCTCCCGGCTCGAAGCGACTTGCCTCTCGAGCATCCTTCAGGATCCCCCTACGACACACACACACGTGCTGGCCGCTTTTTCTGAACAGAGCCGGAGTATCCCAGCACCACGCTGCGCGTCGCGGATCCGAGGTACCTGGTGCAGGTTGCGCGCGCCTAGATCCCAGAAAAGTCCACGCCGTAGTCCGGCCGCCCATCGCGCCACCGGGTTTCCATCCACGTCATCAGGTCGGCGTGCGTCCCGCGACGGGTCGAAACCGCCTCGTCCCACTTCGCCGGGTCGTTCCTGGTGATGCGGTAGAGATGCACCTCGCGAAGTCCGAGGAGGTCCGGCAGGAGCTCGAGCTGCCGGGTGTCGAGCGTGTGTTCTTCGCGATAGCCCGCCGCGAGGTTCTCCATGAAGGTGCGGGCATCTCGGGGCTCCGCGCCCTCCATCTTCCAAATCGGCGTGAAGAAGTCGCAGAGCAATAGGTCGGTGAAGTCGGACGCGCGCCAGTGAAGCGCGCCGAGCTCGAAGTCGAGCAGCGAAATGCGACCCGAATCGTAGAGCATGTTTTGACCGTAAACGTCGCCGTGGCAGAGCCCGAAGTGCGCGGGATCGGCATACGCCGACTGCACCTGCATCCGCTGCTCATGCGCCCGCATCGCGCGCGCTGTCGCCTCGTCAAATCCGCTCGGCGGCTCTTCCGGGAGCATCGCGACGTCGTGCCACGGGCGCCACCCAAGATGCGACGGAAGCTCCAGCGAATCGGAGACGCCGTGCAGTCGACCGAGCACCCGTCCGAGCTTCCGCTGGAACTCCGGATCTCGAAAGTACCGTCCGCGGCACCAGAGGTCGCGCCCATGAACCCATTCGAACACCACCACATGGCGAGGTGGACCCGATCCGTAGCTTCGAACCAGCGATCCGTTTCGCGCACGAACGGGCGCGGCCACCCGGCACTCATTCCGCGCAAGGTGCTCCATCCAGAGAAGCTCCGCCTCGATCGCGTCCCGTGTCCGCCGCGAGCCCTCGGTGACGCGAAGGACCACTGCCCGCCCCTGGAGCGTGCGTGACGCATACACCTCGTTGAGCCCGATCCGTAGCAGTCGCGTGGCACCCCCGTTGAGCTCGAAATCCTGCACCGCGTAGCCCACAGCCGCATCGTCAGGCCGACCGACACGCCGACGCAGATTGAGCCTCGCCAACTCAGAACCTGACCGCATGCCGGTGGAACACCGGTCCGCGACGCGTATTCCCACATCCAAGATCGGCAGACCAGGAATGTGCGTGAACGGTATGCGCGAAGACTACCGCGGCAGCGAGCTCTGCGACGACGGCAACTCTCATACGTTCGACAGCTGCAAACCCGTCGGCCCGGGCAGCGACTGGACCTGCGTGTTGGACGGGTCGTCTTGCCGCCGTTTCCCTGCGTAGAAATGGTGAGACAAATACGTCCACCTTCCCCGAAGGGTACGATTCGTTGCACGTCCGGCGGCCAGCTCGGCTAGACTCCCGTCGCGTGACTCTGTTCGAGAAGGATCGCCACCTTCTCGAGGCCTTTCGCGCCGGACGACGTGACGCCCTCGAGACCGTGTTCGAGGCGTACGTCAAGGACGTTGCGCGCCTCGTCCGACTCGGCTTCTCGATCGACGGCCGGGCTCATATCTATGGCATCCCCGATCCCGATGAGCAACGAGAGATCATCCACGACGTCTTCGTCCGTGCCTTCGACGAAAAAGCTCGCCTCCGCTACGACGGGCTTCGACCGTACCGTCCGTATCTGCTTCGAATCGCCCAGAACCTCATGATCGATCGCGCGCGTCGCGTGCAGAGGCGCCCGGCAAACGTGGGCTCGGGCATGCAGCCCCCCGCGTTCGAGGACCTGGTGAGTGGTCGCGCCCCGACGCCAGCGGTCGAGGAGGACTTGGATTGGAGTCGGCAGCGCGAGGCCGCGGCTCGCTACATGGACGCGCTCCCGGAAACAGAACGCGAGTTTGTGAGGCTTCGGTTCGTGGAGGCCCTCCCTCAAACCAAAGTGGCGGAAGCACTCGGAATCACGCGCAGACGCGTCCGAACGCTCGAGAAGCGGGCGCTCCGGGGTCTACTCCAACTCCTGAAACGGGAAAAATTGCTATGAAGCGACCCAAGCCACGGTCCGTGCGTAGTTGGTTCCAACGGCGTCGAGCGATGAAGGAACGCGCAGCAAGACTACTGAGTGGGAGGAACGAGCCATCGGTCCTCGAGCGCGAGTCGCTCGCAAGGAGCGTCATCGACGACGCGGTCGGCCAGCCGGACAAGCGCCGGCATCATCTTTGGATCCGATTGGCTGCGGCCGGTGCGGTTGGCGCCGCCGTCGTGACTCTCCTCGTCACCCCCCTCCCGCGGGATCTCGCACCGAGAAGCGGTAGTGCGGGGACGACCTTCGAGACCATCTGTCGGCCCGGGCCGGATTGTGCGGTTGGCGGTCAGCTGGTGTTTCGTGTGTCGAACGCGCCGCAAGGCTTCGAACACGTGGCCATTTTCGCCCAACGCGAGGACGGCCTCGTGATCTGGTACTTTCCCACCGACGAACGCGAAATGAGCGCCACGTTCAGAGATTCGGAGTGGATGGACGAGGGCGTCGCGCTCGTCGGTGCACACGCGCCGGGGCTGTACGTGATCCACGCGCTCGTCAGCCGTGAACCCGTCACTCGGGCATCCGCGAGAGCGCTGGTCGAGCGCGGGGGCGACGAGTCGCACGAGCTTCTTCGAACACAAGTGACGTTGCATCCGTGAAGTCTGTAGTCATTTCGGTCTTTTGCCTCTGCCTCATCGCCGGTCCTGCCACCGAAGCGGGTGCCGATGTGACGCGCTACGCGATCGTGGTCGGCAACAACCGCGCCCCGGACGACCAGCCCGCTCTCAGCCCACTCCGGTACGCCGACGACGACGCCGTTCGGTTCCACCAGTTCGCAGAGCGTCTCGGTGCGGAGAGCACACTCCTCACCGTGCTCGACCAAGACACGCAACGTCGGTACCCCGCGCTCCCCATCGTCGCACGCCCACCCACGCGCGAGAATCTCGATCACGCAGTCAACGCCGTTGCGATCAACGTGGCCAGAGACATCGAGCGCGGCGACGTGCCGGTGTTCTACTTCATCTTCGCAGGACACGGTGCGGTTCTGGAGGGTTCGCCCTACTTCGCGCTCAGCGACGATCGAATCACCCAACGCGTCCTCTACGAAGAGATCATCGAACGCATCGATGCAGAGACCATCCACCTCATCATCGACGCGTGTCATGCGAGCGGCGTCGTCGGGTCACGAGGCATGTTCGAACGCGAGGTCACGGGGACGACGGTCGACGTACCAAGCACGGAGGTGGCAGGGCTCACCAAGCTCAGCCAGTACCCGAACGTCGGCGTCTTGCTTGCTGCAACGCTTGGCGAAGAGTCGCACGAATGGTCGCGCATCCAGTCGGGCGTGTTCTCCCATGAGATTCTGTCGGGGCTGAGCGGCCCCGCGGACGTCAACCGCGACGGTCGAATCGAGTATTCCGAGATCCACGCCTTCGTCGCCGCGGCGAATCGCGACCTGCGCGATCGCCGCACGGCACCCCAAGTGATCGCACGCCCTCCCGACAGGGATCACCATCTGCCACTCGTCCGCCTTCCCGACCAAAGAGACGTCGCCTGGCTTCAGGGGAATGCCACACCGCTCGGGCACTTTCACATCGAGCGCGAGTCGGGCCAACGTTATCTGGATGCCCACATCGCTTCCGCAGTGCCGGTACGCTTAGCGATTCCATCCGGCGAGACGCTGTACGTCCGGTCGGCCACCGAAGAAGCGCGGGTGCAAGTGGGCACGGGACAGATCGTCCGCATCGAAGACCTCGACTTCGAGCAACCCGAATCCGTTCCGCGCGGAGTCGTCGAGGCGGAGTTCCACGCGCGCCTCTTCGCAACACCTTTCAATGCGGTTTACTACCAAGGCTTCGTCGACCGCGGCAACGGGGTATCGGTCCGTTTCGACCAGCAAGCCTTGCTGTACGACGTCCCCGCGCCCCCGAACCGCAAGAGAATCGCGATTGGTTTGTTCTCCGCCGCGGGGGCGTCCGCGGCGGCGGCGCTCGTCTCGGGCGGCATCATGATCAAAGCCAAGCGCGACTTCGACTCGACCGAGCTTCAAGCCGATGCCGCAGACGCCAACGAAACCTTCGAAAACGCGAGAACCGCAACCATCGTGTCTGCAAGCGTATCCGTCGTCTCGGCGATCGCAGGGGCGGTCACGTGGCCCAAGAAACGAAAGGCGCGATTCGGCGTAACCCTCAACCCCAAACGCCGGAACTACGCGCTGCAGGCGGAGTTCGCGTTCTAAGGCGTGCAGCACCATGGCAGTGAGGAAGACAAGGCGTTCGCACCGTAGGCTCGTTTGGGCAGTCAGTCGTGGTCTCGCGTTGCTCGTCTCGTTCGTCCTGTGGTCGGGCTGCGAGCTCGGCAGCAAGTCGGGTTGTTTGGTCGATGACGACTGCATCGGAGGGCTTAGTTGTGTGGACGGCACGTGCTTCGACTGCGCTGCCGACCGCGAGGGCTGTGGTTGTCTCGAAGGGTCTTGCTTCGGGGGGCTCGTATGCGGAGGCGAAGACGTATGCGTGTCCTGTTCCGAAACCGACGCGTGCCCGCCCGGGCTCGCTTGCGATCAAGGTTCCTGTGTCGCGTGCAACAACACCTTCGTCGGCTGCGCTTGCGTATCCGATACGTGTGGTCCTGGGCTCCGCTGCTCGGAAGACGCGATCTGCGTTGCGCTCACTTGTAACAACGCCATACGCGATGGCGACGAAACCGACGTCGACTGCGGGGGATCGTGCGCACCGTGCGCCGAGGGCCTTGCGTGCACCGCCTCTACAGACTGCGGGAGCCTTGCTTGCTTCGAGCGGTCCTGCCTGGCGATCGGCTCCTGTATCGTCCGGAGCGCCGCATATCCCACGGCCCAGGCAGCCCTCGATGACCCGCGCTGCTCCACGGTTCGCCTGCCCTCCGGCCTCTTCGCCGAGCAACTGGTCGTCGATCGAGCGGTAACCCTACTGGGAGAAGGAACCCCCGAACCGGGGTCGAGCCCTGCAGACGGCGAGACCGTCCTCATAGGGTCCGTCCGTTCCTCGCTGTTGACGGCTCTGCCGGGAGACGGTCCCGTCGTCCTTCGCGACCTCGTGTTCCGTGACGGGGAAGCCTCGACGGGCGGCGCCGTTCGCTCGGAACGCGACCTCGTGATCGAGCGCTGCGCGTTCATCGACAACCGGGCCGAAACCACCGCGGTTGAAGGTTCCAATCAGCCACACGCTTGCGGTGGCGCCGTCGAAGTGATCGACGCCGAGCTCGTCGTTCGAGACTCGGTCTTCCTTCGAAACACCGCGTCCGACGTCCGAACAGTACCGGGTCCCGCGCCGAGCGCGGAAGCGGCGGGAGGCGCAGTTTGCGCCAGCGGCAGCGGCCAAATCGTCGTCGAGCGGTCCGAGTTCGTCGAAAACCAGGCTGTGTCGCTCACCGACGTTCCGGGAAGTGCGTTGGTCCAAGCAGGCGGGGGCCAGGCGCGCGGTGGCGCGATCTATCGTGAGCCCGGAACACTCATCGTCGACGACTCCACTTTCAGCGGCAACGCGTCGCGTGTTCAAGTCGATCTCGACCGGGAGACGGGCCAGATGGAGTCGGCGAACGGTGGCGCAATCTATGCCCCGTCCGAGAGCCCCCTCGAACGTGTTCGAATCACCCGTTCCAGCTTCGTCGACAACGTCGCCCTCGCCGACGCCACGCAGGGCCTCGCGGAGGGCGCTGCCTCCGCGGAGGCCGGCGCCGTTTTCGCAAACGCCATCGACCTCGACGGGGTTACGTTCCAAGACAATCTTGCTCTCGCCAAAGGAAGTGGCGGGTCGGGAGGTCTGGCGGGCGCATTGAGAATGACCCTCGGCCGCATCGAGGCGAGTAACTTCTGGCGCAACGTTGCAGCGGGCAACACAGGCGATGCGGGTGGAGTGAGGGTCCTCGGGCGCACGACCATCATCAACTCCGTGTTCTGGAACAACACGGGCTCACCCGCCGCTGCCGTCAAGGTCACCGCATCTGACGGCGACGTATGGGTCGTCAACTCGAACTTCGTCGACAACTACCCCGGATGCGGCGTCCATGCCGATCGGGGGCTAGTCAGAATCAGCCACAACGCCTCGACGGACTCCGCCATCGTCTGCGGCAACGCGGGCAGCATCCGGTCCGAGGGCTACAACGTACTCTCGACGCTTCCGCCGCCGCTACTAGCACCGCATCCGGACGACTTGGTTTGGCTGGAACCTCGGCACGAAAAGATATTCAGCGCGTCACCTCGGCCCGGGTTTCCATTGGAGGGCAGCCCGCTCGTCAATGGGGGCCGCGCTTCCGGGTGTCTCGACGAGGCGGGTGAAATCAACGCGGTCGACAACCTCGGGATGACGCGCGAAGGGCCCTGTGACATCGGTGCATTTTCGGTTTCTCCGTCGCAAGACCTCCTTGAAGAGCCCCAAATCATGCTTCTTCAGGTGGTGACGACGATGAAACCCGACTTGTACTTCCCCGACGAAGAGGAGTGCTCGGGTCCTGACACCTTCGAGGCCCTTTCCTTCGTGCGCGGACAAATCCTCGGGGACAACGAGCGCCCCCCGACGTCGTTCCGGGATGGCTTCATCGATCACCCGGTCGTGCTGCGCATACAGGGCTCGTCCACGGAGGGGTCGCTACTTGCCGATCTTCGGACCCGCGCCTGCACCACGCCGCTCGTCAACTGCAACACCGACTTTGCGCTCGGCAGCCAAACGAACGTAGTCTTCGAAAACCTCCACCTTCGCTCGGAAGGCGAATGCTCGAGCGGCGACGGCGGCCTCACGGCTCCGTCGGGTGTCTTCGGCTGCATCGAAGGAGAAGTGGCGTCCGGCAGAATCGACATCGGTATCGATCTTCGTCTCGTCGATGTCGAGATCGTAGGGTCGTTGGACGTCGGATGGACCGATGAGCTGTTCGCCACGATTCGAGGCTTCATGTCGCTCGACGTCCTCCGATCGACCGGTATCCCGGCCTACGCGAGCGAAGCGCTCGGTGGCGCCGAGTTCCTCTCCGACCTGATATGCGACTCGGACTTGGAACTCCATAAGGGCGATTTCGGGGTGTTCTTCACCCTCGAGGTAGCGTTTCGGCATGCAGCCGCCGTGACCAACGCCGACCTGCTGCCGCCCCTCCGCGTGGAGCTCTTCGACGGATATCCATGATTCTTCCAATCGAGAGCGGCCAAACCACGGGTACCCATCGTATGGAGGTTGGAGCGCTGCGTGCGCACGGGAAGGAAAGGCGATGTGTAGTTTGAGGCCTGAGGATCTGCTTGGTTTGGTGCTCTCGATTGCGGTCGGGGTCACAGTTGTCGGCTGCGGCGATGATAGTGCGGGTGGGTCTGGCACCGGCGGGGACGGAGGACGCGGTGGCGCCGCCGCGGGCTCTGGCGGCGGTGGCGACGGCGGTAGCGGCGCCGCGGGCTCTGGTGGCATGGGCGGGTCGCCCGACGACTGCGACGTCACGATGAGCGACGGAGTGCTCACGAATCTCGATTCAGTCGAGTTCTTCGGCAACGCGGGGAGTTCGGTGGAGATCACCACCGCAAACTTCTTCATCCTCGAGCGGGATTCCGGAACGACCTTGTTCGTGTACGGCGAGGTACAAAACCAAGGGAGCTCACTCGAGTGCTCACTGTTCTTGGATCTCACGCTCGACGGAACTCTCACCCCTAGCTCTCTCGTCACTGCCCCTGCATACGAGAACCCGTTTCCTGGATCCTCGAATTGGTGCCTTTCCCCGGGAGAAGTGGGTGCCTTTCAAGCAATCGAAAACGGCGTACCCCTAGACCTGCTCGAGAACTTGCGTACGGTCGACTACGAGGTCGATGCGCAGACTTTCGGGGATGAGATGCCTCACAGCGCTGCGCCCACGCTCGTTTCTTCGGAAATCGAATTCTCCGAAGACCAGGAACCATTCGTCTCTGGAGTCTTGAGAACCAATGCATCCACCCAGATCTTCAACTTGAACCTCGAGTTCTACCTCCGGGATTCCTGTGGCCTGGTCGTGGGTGACGTGGGCGGACTCGTCGGCAGTCCTCTAACCAACGTCGAGATCGACTTCTCCACGCCCCCCGCAATCACGATGCAAGGGACAGACGTGGTCGACTTCCTCTTCTTCCAACGTTTCTCCACCAACTGACGAAGAACATGCGCGTGAACCACACTCAACGCTGCAACGAGGCACCTGCGGCGAGCGTCTATCGCCGGCAGGGCAACGATGATAGCGTGTGGTCCGTGCGTACCTACGTGTTTGTCGCGAGCGTAGTCGCACTCATGGCCCCGGGCTGTGGGGACACGCCCCGTTCGGTCGACCCGATCGACCCCCAACCCCCCATGAACCCTGCAGAACGCGAGGTTGGAACTTTGGGGCTGTCGCTTGAGGTCCAAGATGCGTCCGCCATCGATGAAGTCTCCTACGAAGTCAGCCGAGGTGGTGAGGTCGTCGATAGCGGCGTCATCGCCATCGAGGCGCAACGTCCTAGCACTCCGATCCAGGTGACCGGCCTCGACGTCGGAACAGGGTATACCCTGACATTCGCAGCAACCTCGGAAGACGGAAGCGTTTCCTGCAACGGCTCCACCGACTTCGAGGTCCAGTCGGAGTCCGTCACCGACCTGTACGTCTACCTCCGGTGCACTCGCCCTCCGTCAACCGGAGGTCTACGGCCGAACGGCGAACTCAACTTCTGCGCGCAGGTCGAGCAAGTCGTCGTATCGCCCTCCACGGCAGAAGTCGGCGACGAGATCGTACTCTCGGCCACGGCGCGCGATGTCGAGGGTGATCCGGTCGAGTTCAGGTGGAGTGCCATCGGCGGGTCCATTGCCAACCGAAACGCGCCCAGCACGGTGTTTAGGTGCACGGAGCCGGGCTCGTTCCTCGCGGCAGCCACCGTCACCGACGACCCTCAGTGCTTCGACTCATGGGAGATCACGGTGACGTGCGTGATCACGCCAGGCGACGAATGCACCAACGACGACGACTGCATCGGGGTGTTCCCGGTGCCGAACTGCCGTCGCCCGACGCAGTGCGAGGTTGGTCACTGCGTCCGGGGGGAACCACTCCTTAGTGGCACGAGTTGCCTCCGCGGAGGTTCTTGCGACGGGCGTGGGCGCTGTCTGGGGATGACTTGTCAGTCCGATTCGGACTGTCGCATCAACGCTACACCGCAAGAGTGCGTCGAGGGTCGCACCTGCGAGGTGGATCCGCTCACCATCAGCAGTTCGCTGTGCAGGGCGGGACGTCCGCTTCCTGAAGGAACACCATGTAGCAACGGAGAGTGCAACGGATTTGGGGAGTGCATCGGAAGTGGAAACCCCGTGAAGAGCCAAGTGGTGTGGGTCGCGTGCAAGAACAGCGTCGCTGTCGATCCGTCATTCCTCCCGTCGCTTCTGACGGTACGGCCACCAACCACGTGGAAAGCCGACCCGACCGAAACCGACATCTGGGGGATTGGGGGAGAAGCCCGCTTCGACAAACAGTTCCTCGACTCGGCGCAGGCTGTAATCCCGGGCGGCACCACCGTGTCCATCCTGCACGACTTGCGGTGGACGGTGCAGGTCCGCTCCGGAGCGACGATGCAAGACGTCGTGTTGCGGCCAGCTCCAATACCTCACTCCTGCGAGTTCGATCGAAACGTGCTTTGCGATCCCGAAAACGATCTCCCCGACGCATCTGGCAACTCTGGATGCCTGCCTATCGCCCCGGACAACCGCTGCGCACGGTTCGTGCAGCTTCCTGTCAGCACCGACTGCGCACCCGGCGGCCTCTGCGAGATCCAGGGCGCGACGGAGCAGTGCGCGAGAAACGGCTTCTGTATCTCGGACGTGCTTCGGCTTCCCCTCGAAGAGCAACAAGTTGAAGTCACTCCCACGGGGTCCAACCAGAACATCACGTTTACCTGGTACGAAACGAGCGACCGAGGCTCGAACCCCGACGGTACGCTGGTTCTACCCACGGCCACGTTCTCCGAGCCCACGGGTCCCGTCGGCTTCCGAACGGAGGTGAGCGGAATCAACGCCGCGCTCGAATGCATGGGCGGGGGCACCTCCGGCTGGAGCCTCGAAGGCCCGTACCCCGTCTTCGAGTCTGCCCTGCTCCAGTACTTCGTTCCGGCAGCGCCCTAGCCCGCCGGCGCCACGCGCACCGGAATCCCGTTCACCACCGCGTTCCCCGACGGAACATCCACGAGCTCCCCAGGCGCCAGCAGGTTGTTGCACACCCCGGGCTGCTGGCTCGCCACGGATAGCTGCGCCCCTGGACGGTCGTGTCCCCATCCGTGCGGCAGGCACACCACGCCGACGCTCATCTCGTCGGAGACCTCCACGGGAACATCCACCGAGCCCGCATCCGACGTCACCGACGCGAGCGCCCCGTCATCCACGCCGGCCGCGCGCGCGTCGTCCGGGTGCATCAACAGAGTGCATCGCGGCTTGCCGGTCATGAGCGGGGCCACGTTGTGCATCCACGAGTTGTTGGAACGAAGCTGACGTCGGCTCACCAGCACCAGGGAGTCGTCTTCGCGGCGGCCGAGGCGTGCGCGCAGTCGGTCGAGGTCGGCGACGATGTACGCCGGCGCAAGCTCGACCTTCCCCGACTCGGTTTGGATGATCTCGTCGAGGCGCGGCACCATGGGCCCCTTGTCGATGCCGTGGGGGCTGGCCTTGAAGTCGTCGAGGGTGAGCCCGCCCGGACTGGCTCCGTACGCATCCCCCCAAGGCCCGGTTCGAATTGCGAAGTCGAGCAGCCGCTCGGGCCCGGGCTCCGGATGCTCGGCGAGGATCTCATCGGGGTCGCGGCCGTAAATCGGCGACCCCTCCCGCTCGGCAATCATCCCGACCAGTCCCACGAAGTAAAACATATCGATCTCGTCGGTATCGATGTCGCGCCACGGCTGCCCCTGCAGCATCGCCGAGAACCGAAGCATGATCTGCCACTCGGGCACGGTTCCGCCTTGGGGCTCGAACAGTGCCGGCGCGTACTTGCCCGCGCTCCGAACCGCCCACGACCACAGCATCTCATCGTAGTGCGGCTGCTCGAGCGGCGACTGCCCTGGCAGGACCACGTGCGCGTGCCGCGTGGTTTCGTTCAGCCAGTTGTCCACGCTCACCATGAACTCGAGCTCGGGAAGCGCCGCGTCGAGCTTCCCTGCGTCGGGCGTGCTCAACACGGGGTTTCCGGCCACCGTGATGAGCGCCCGCACGCGACCTTCGCCCGGCGTCGCAATCTCCTCGGCCAGGCACGACGCAGGAAACTGCCCAAGCACCTCCGGGGCACCGCGCACGCGGCTCTGAAACCGGTTGAGCTCGAACCCGTCTTCGAACTCGGGCGGCCGCAGGCTCAGCATCGACCACGCAATCGGCTTCGAGAACATCGCGCCGCCGAGCCGGTCGAAGTTGCCCGTCACGATGTTCAGCACGTCCACCAGCCACGACGCCAGCGTTCCGAACTCCTGCGTGCACGTACCAAGGCGCCCGTAGACGCTCGCCCGCTCCGTCGCAGCAAGCTCCCGCGCCAGCGACGCGATCTGCTCGGCGGGCACTCGGCAAGTCTCGGACACCGCGGCGGGGCTGAACCCTTCGCAGAGCGACTCGAGCTCGGCAAGCCCGTTCACCTTCCCCTCCGCTGCCCCGAGGTTCACCAGCCCTTCGTCGAAGATCACGTGCAGCATCCCGAGGAGCAGCGCCGCGTCCGTCCCCGGCCGGATCGGCACCCACTCGTCCGCCCGCTCCGCCGTCCCCGTGCGCCGCGGGTCGACCACCACGAATCGGCCCCCGCGCTCTTGGATCCCACGAAGCCGCTTCATCACCCCGGGCGCCGCGAGAAGACTCCCCTGCGAATCAAACGGGTTGGCGCCGAGCACCATCAGAAAGTCGGTGCGGTCCACGTCCGGAATGGGAACCGTCCAGCTCGAGCCATACATCAGCGCCGAGCTCAGGTTCTTGGGCCACTGGTCGACCGTCCCCGCCGAATAGATGCTCGTGAGCCCGCTAAAGTTGATGAGCGCTCCGACGTAGCGCGAAAGCGAGAAGTTGTGCGCGAGCGGGTTCCCGAAGTACACCGCCACCGACGGAAGGTCTTCCTCGGCAATCGGAATCAGCCGACGCTCGATCTCATCGAACGCCTCCTCCCACGAAGCCTCTCGAAAGGTCCCGTCCTCGTTCCGAATCCTCGGCGTGCGCAGCCGGTCCGGGTCATCGTGGAGGTGATGAATGGCCGTCCCCTTCGGGCAGATGAACCCGCGACTCCACACATCCTCTTCGTTCGCCCGGATCTTCGTGACCCGCCCCCCATCCACAGTAAGCGCAAGCCCACACATGGCTTCACAAAGCGGGCAGGTTCCAAAGTGCGTTTCAGCGTCGGCCATCGAGCGATACTACTCGATTCGCCCGAAGTGCTCGCCGTAGAGTTCTGATCCCGGCATAGGTGCTTGACGCCCAGGACGACCGCAGCACATCCTCACGGAGTTCGGTCCAAACCGTCATGACGCGCCGTACGATCGATTGGGTTGCCCTCCTTAGTCTCGCAGCGCTCGCCTGCGGCTCATCGGACCAGAGTCTTTGCGGTGAGCCGTACGACGACACGGGCACCTCCTGCGAAAGCGAATCCGGGCGGATCGACCTCCAAAGCGCCGAAGCCATGGCGCGCGCAGAAGTGGGCGACGAGGCCGTGTTGATGTCAATCGGCTCGGACACCGACCGGCCCGTTGGGCCAGATGGCCTCGCGGAGTCGTGGAGCTTCGGCTACCGCCGACCGAGCAACCAGGATCCGGACGCCTGGCAGGGCGTCACGGTCACCGCCAACGAGGTGACGTTAACCACGGGCTCATTTCCTTTTTCGTCGGGCTGCACCCTAGAGGAGTCCCTCGTACCTCTCGATTCGACGGTGGTGGTCCCCGATGCGGTGCGTCGCCTCGAACAAACCAATAATCCCGTGCGCCTTGGAGAAGGCAGCGCGCTCCGTGTCTACCAGCTCCACGATTGCTGGTACGTCTCCGTGCCGATCAGCTTCGACTACACCCTCGAAAACGCCGTCGAGTACTCCGGAACCTCCACCTGGTCGTTGCTCGAGTACGATCGCGACAGCAGTTTTGTCGCGCTATTCGAAGAGTAGCGGGGCCAGCGAGGATCACCCTTGCCCGCGCGCCCCGGCTCCGTGTGCGCTAGCGACGACCCCACGCGAGTCCGTCGGGCTCGGCGTTCGTGGGGATCAGGCGCTCGACCTTCCACGTGGCGAGGCTGAGAACGGAGATCACGTCAGCGTAGCTGTTGGCGACGAGCGCATGGGTTTCATCCGGCGTGATCAGGATACCGATCGGAACGGCACCCTCCGAAAACTGCCCCCCGAAGAGTCTGCCGGAGGTTTCGACATCTTCGGCGGCAAGGCCCGGCATGGAGAGGGCATGCACCCGCGTTCGCTGCGCCGCGTCGAAGACGTAGAGCAGGTCGCTCTTGGCGGCGGCGACCAGGACGAGGTTCTGGCTCTGCACGTACCTCGCGCGGATGGGAAACGCCGGCGCGGACAGCGTCGCCACGACGGCCAGCGACTCTGCGTCGACGATGCTCACCGTGTCGGCCTCGCGGTTCGTGACCCAGACTTCGTCGGTGGACGGGACGTAGGTGATGCCCTCGGCTCCTGCCCCGGTTGGGACGATGGCAACGAGTTTGTCGTCGACCAGGTCAATCACGGAAACGGAGCCCGAGTCGACGTTGGCCACGAACGCCCGCGTCGCGTCTGGGCTCAAGGCCACCATGTGGGATTTCTCCTGCTGCGTTCGGATGGCTTTCTCGATCGCGCCGGTGTCGAGGTCGATCACCAGGAGCGCCCCAGGGTCTTCGGAGGTGACCGCCACCTGACGCGCGCCGGGCAGGAACACGACGTCGTGCGGCCGCCGGTAGCCTTCGGTAGAGATCGTCTTCACCACGCGACGCGCCGGCACGTCGATCACGCTGATCGAGTTCCCCGGTTGGGTACGGCCGTAGTTGGAGACGACGGCGCGGCGATAGTCCGGGGCGCTCGCAACCTCGTGCGGCCCCTCGTCAACCCCAACGCGATAGAGCGGTTCGCCGTCCGGATACGCGAACACGGATAGATCCGACGCGCCTTTTTCAGGGGCAAGCAACACCAGCCCGGCGCCTGCAGAGCTTGCCGCCGGGGCTCGTTCAACCGCGGCTACGGCGCCGTGCTTGTCACACCCGAAAGCCAGTGCGGCAACCAGCGGCAAGAAGAAGCGCGCTCGCGACTCGAAGCGAGCGCCAACGAGGCCGTTCGGTCCAGTGCTGTCCATTCCGCATAGGATAGTCGCCAACGCGGGCCGTGAAACACGCGACCTCCGACTCGTTGCTGGGGACGCCGATTCGTCTGTCGTGGGCACTACTCGGGCACTACTCGCCGAGCATCGATGCGCCATCGTCGGCCGACTGAAGGCCGTCGTGTGCTCCATCGGCCCCTCGCCAGCCGCCCCCGCGCACCGAAGGCCGCGCTTCTTCGTTGGACAGACACCGCAGCTTGTTCTCGCTTTTTGCCTTCTCATAGATCTGACGCCCCACCGCGTTCTGGTGTCGCCAGAAGAAACGGACGGTCCCCGGCAAGTTCTCCAGCCAGTAGCCGCGACGCGGTCGTTCTGTTGGCGCCACGCGGCCGATCGCGATCGTCGCAGAGACGACCCCGGGGCCCTCCTCATGAGCTCGCCGTGCCAGGACTGCACCGGTCGCGTCGCACACCTGGGTTTCGCCGCAGAGATGGGTGCGAAGCGGACGCCGAACATCCCGCACCGGCGCGAACTCCCCTTCGAGGATCCCGCAGTGCGCCGCATGCAGCGAGGGCGCCCCCACGAGCCTCGCCAAACGCCCCGGAGCGCGTCGCATGTGGTCCGCGTTGAGGCGCACCTGCCGATCCCAAAACCGCTTGGGCAACCATCCCTGCGGAACAGACCACCAGTGGCTTCCCGTCATGAGCACGTCGACCCGCTCGCGAAGGCGCTCCACGGTCTGCTTCCGAATCGTCTCCCAACAAACGGCCATCCCGATGTCGTGCCCATCCGCCGACGCAATACCGTCGTCGTCACCACCGACGTAGTAGGCGTTCTCGATCATCGTAGGGATGTCTTTTCTGTGGCGATGCGTGGCGCCGTCGGGCGTGGCCAGCACGTACGTGTTGTACACGTCCTCGCCATCCTTTTCGAGGAACGACCCTCCCACGTAAGCCTCGTAGCCGACGCTCAGGCTTCGGAGCATGTCCACGGCCGGGTTCTCTGGCGCGAGCGAACAACCAAACAGACGCTCATCCAACACGATGGGCGTCGTGAAGAACTCGGGAAGCGCGACGTACTCCGCACCCGCCTTGAGCGCTCCCTCCACCAGGTCTCCACACTGCCCAACGTTGTAAGAAACGTCGGCAAGTCGACCGTCTATCTGAACCGCGGAGACGCGCGCGCGAGGCATGGTGGAGGATGGTGTCCCGTCGAGGGAGCTGTCAAGCTCAGTCTCTCGAAGCTTCATCCATCTCGCACCAGGCAGTACGCATGATTCACACCAGCCGCCACGCAGACGTCGACGTTCCAAGTGTCCCCATCACCGAGTATGTCTTGCGCCACACGGAAGAGCTGGCGTCCGAACCGGCACTCGTCGAAGGCGCCAGTGGGCGAACGCTGACGTACGCCGAACTGTCTACTGCAATCAAAGCACTCGCAGGCGGCCTCACTGCCCGCGGCTTCGGCAAGGGCAAAGTCCTCGCAATCATGGCACCCAACCTGCCCGAGTACGCGATTGTCTTTCACGGCACGGCCTACGCGGGCGGCGTGATCACCACCATCAACCCGACCTACACGGCCGGCGAGGTGAAGCACCAGCTGAAGGACGCGGGCGCTTCGCTCTTGGTGACGGTTTCGATGTTTGCCGATGTCGCCAAAGAGGCAGCCGAAGGCACCGGCGTCGAAGAGATCTTCACGCTCGACGAGAGCCCCCTCAGCAACTTCAGAGAACTGCTCGGTGAGCCCTTGGCGCAGCACGCGGACGTCTCGCCGGACGACGTGGTGTGCCTGCCCTACTCCTCCGGAACCACCGGCCTCAGCAAGGGCGTGATGCTCACCCATCGCAACCTGGTCGCCAACCTCTTACAAACCGACGCCCTCTTGCCGATCGCGCGCGGCGAGGCCGTGCTCTCGTTCCTGCCCTTCTTCCACATCTACGGCATGCAGGTGTTGATGAACCGTGCCCTCGCGGCCGGCGGCAAGGTGGTGACCATGCCGCGCTTCGACCTCGAGCAGTTCCTGACGCTCTGCCAGAAGCACGCGGTTCGACGCGTCTTCGTGGTGCCGCCCGTCGTGCTCGCGCTCGCCAAGCACCCGCTGGTCGACAGGTTTGACCTGTCCACGGTCACGCAGGTGTTCTCCGGTGCCGCGCCGCTCGGCCCAGAGCTCTCCGAAGAAGCCGAGGCGCGACTTCAGTGCCAGGTGGGTCAGGGCTACGGGATGACCGAGCTCTCACCCGTGACCCACGCCGTCGCCGACGGGGACTCCAAGGTCGGCACGATCGGCACGCTCACGCCGTCCACCGAATGCGTCATCGTCGACCCCGAGAGCGGCGAGCGGCTCGGCGTCGGCGAACCGGGCGAGCTCTGGATCCGCGGCCCGCAGGTGATGAAGGGCTACCTCAACAACGAAGAGGCGACGAGAGCCACCGTCGACGACGAGGGCTGGCTCCACACCGGCGACATCGGCGAGGTGGACGACGAGGGCTTCTTCACCATCGTCGACCGGCTCAAAGAGCTCATCAAGTACAAGGGCTTCCAGGTTCCGCCGGCAGAGCTCGAGGCCCTGTTAGTCGGCCATCACGACATCGCCGACGCCGCCGTCATCGGAATCCCAGACGACGAGGCCGGCGAGCTCCCCAAGGCCTTCGTCGCACTCCAGCCCAACGCCACCCTCTCCGAGGACGACATCAAAGCCTACGTCGCCGACAACGTCGCCCACTACAAGCAGCTCCGCCTCGTCGAGTTCGTGAACGAGATTCCGAAGTCGGCTTCAGGGAAGATCCTGCGGCGAATGCTGCGCGACCGCAGCTGACGACGGTGACGTCAGCGTTTCGAGCGTCGACCGCAAGACCTCATGCCAACGGCGGTGTTGCGTTCAGGGCCCTCAGCGTCTGGCTCTTGTACGCCGCAACCTGAGGCAGTACCGCCACAGCGTCGGGGTTCACGAGCCACTGATAGCAGAGGCCGAAGAAGGTGGCGCAGAACTGCAGCGCAAAGCTCTCCGCGTCCACATCACGCGGGATCTCACCCTCGCGCGCGGCCTCCTCGATCAGCGATCGGATGTCCGCTCGTGCCTGCTCATGAAAGCGTCGAAGCGCGTTCCGCATCTCCGACATGGACCCCACGGATTCGAACCACAGGATGTACATGACGCGCGCCGCAGCCGGATGACGATCCACGTACGCCGCTACGGCATCAAAGCGGGCGCTCAGCGCCGACAAGCCCTTCGCCTCGCCCTGCGCGCGCAGCATCTCCGCGACCCATGCTCGCCTCGACCGATCCGCCAACCGCAGAAACAGCTTCTCCTTGCTGCCGAAGCGCGCGTGGGCCAGGCCTCGACTGTAGCCGGCTCGCTCGCCCACTTCCTTTAACGTCGTGCTGCCGGTTCCCGCTTCGAGGATGAGCGCCTCGGCGGCGTCGAGCATGAGCCGGTCGGAGAGCTCCACCCGCTCCCGGTGCGTGCGTCGCTCGGGCCGGGACTCTGCTGCCGAGGGCTGAACCATCGGAATTACTTGACTCAAATATTTGTTCGTGTCAAACAAATATTTCTCCCATGACCCGCTACCGAGCCCCCAAGCGCGATATCCGATTCGTCGTGCGCGAACTGTTCGACTTCGAAACGCACTACCGGAAGCTCCCCGCCTACTCCGAGGTCGACGAGAATCTCATCCACACGATCCTCGACGAGTACGCCGCGTTCTGCGAAGAGGTGGTCGCTCCGCTGAACCGGTCGGGCGACGAAGAGGGCTGCACCTTCAGCGATGGCGAAGTCCGCGCCCCGAAGGGGTTCAAGGAAGCGTACCGGCAGTACGCCGAAGCGGGCTGGACCTCCCTCCCCTGGGAGCGTGAACACGGTGGCCAGGGCCTCCCGCTTTCGCTCAACAAGCTGCTGATGGAGATCTTGGCTGCGTCGAACGTCGCCTTCTCGCTGTACCTGTCCGCGCAGCCGGGCGCGCTCGAAACCCTTTCGGTGTTCGGCAGCCCCGCCCAGCGCGAGACCTACGCACCCAAGCTGGTCGACGGCACGTGGAACGCCACCATGTGCCTGACGGAGCCTCACTGCGGGACCGACCTCGGTCTACTCCGCACCAAGGCAGAGCCCGACACCGACGGCGCGTTCAGAATCTCCGGCACCAAGGTCTTCATCACCGGAGGTGAGCACGACTTCAACGAGAACATCGTTCACCTCGTGCTGGCGCGGATCGAGAACGCACCAGCGGGCACCGCCGGCATCTCTCTCTTCGTCGTACCGAAGTTCGACGTGGACGCCGACGGCAACCCCGGGAAACGGAACGCCGTCTCGTGTGGGTCCATCGAACACAAGATGGGTGTCCACGGCAGCTCGACCTGCATGATGCACTTCGAGGGAGCCAAGGGTCACCTGCTCGGCGAGCCCAACCGGGGGCTCCACGCGATGTTCACCTTCATCAACGCGTCCCGCATCAGCGCCGCCATGCAGGGGGTCGCGCACGCCGAGTTTGGCTTCCAGAAGTCGCTGGCCTACGCGCGCGAGCGACTCCAGATGCGCGCCGCAGCGGGCCCGGAGCGCCCGGATCACGCTGCCGACCCGATCATCGTCCACCCGAACGTCCGGCGGATGCTGCTGACTCAAAAGGCACTCGCCGAGGGCAACCGGATGATGACCTACGACCTTGCAATGCAGCTGGATCGAGCCGCCCACGACCCACGCACCGACGACCGACGTCGTGCGAGGCAGCGGCTCGACTTCATGACGCCGATCGCCAAGGCGTTCGCCACGGAAACAGGATTCGAAGCCGCAAACCTCGCCCTCCAGTGCTTTGGCGGGCACGGGTACATCCGCGAATGGGGCGTCGAACAGAACGTGCGCGATGCCCGGGTCGCCACGCTCTACGAGGGAACCACGGGTGTCCAGGCACTCGACCTGCTCGGTCGGAAGGTGCTCGGCACCCAGGGAACGCTCCTCGCCGAGTTCATCGATGAGATCGAGCGCTTCTGCGAGGCCCACCACGACTCGTCCCTCATGTCGCTCTTCGTCTCACGCCTCGCCGGGCTGACGCGCGAATGGAGCGCCGTGACCGAGCGGGTGGGCCAGAGAGCGAGCGTAAACCCGGAAGAGATCGGCGCCGCTTCAGTCAGCTACCTGATGTACGCGGGCTACGTCTGTCTCGCGTACTACTGGGCTCGGGCCGCCGCCGTCGCCGCGACCGCTGCCGAGCGTACATTCGAAAGTGGCGAAGAGCCCGACTTCTACGAATCGAAGATCGCCACGGCGCGGTTCTACTACGACCACATTCTACCCCGGACGCGCGCATGCGTTGGGGTCATCGACGCCGGCGCAGAGAGCCTGATGGCGCTCAACGCCGAGAGCTTTCAGTTCTGAGCCACTTCGAGGGAGACGCCATGAAAGAACCGACCTTTGTTCAAGAGTACCAGTCGATCGCCGCCGTACTTCGGCGGTACAGCGAAGGCGCCGCGCAGGCCAGCTCCGAGCACATGCGGCCCTCGTTCGCAGACCAAGCCACCGTCTACTACGTGGATGGGGATGGAAAGCTAGCCGGCGGTTCGGTGCAGGACGCCCTCTTCGACGCTCTGGACGACGACTTTCCCGAGTCTCCAGCCGCCAACGGCGTCGTCGTGAGGATCGACATCGTCGGCACCATCGCGAGCGCACGCGTGGACACAGACAACCTCGCCGGCGTCCGCTACACCGACTTCTTTCATCTACTGAAGGTGGACGGGCGCTGGACCATCATCAGCAAGGCATTTCACGCGCACGGCTGAGTCTCCGACACGCGTTCGCGCTCGGTACGAGTGGCGAGCGCTAGTGGGTGGCGGCGCTGCACGCGCGAGCGAGGGCCTTGGTTGCCGGAACCAGGCCTTGGAGCTTGCGCGGGCTGAGCCTGCTCTTGGCCTTCACGAGCTGCTGGTTGATCCGGCGCCACTCGGCCACGGTGAGGTCGCCGTCTTCAATGGCGGCGGGGGCGGCGCTGCGCGCCTGCCGAATCAACTGACGGATCTGCTTGACGTCCGCCGCGGCCGCATCGCTACACATACGTCGGTTGTGAGCGGCATTCCGGGCTCGGTCTTCGGCTGCACACACCGCGTCTCGAATCAACAGGTCCCGACGCTGCGCGCCGTACTTCGTGATGCCGCCCACCGGCTGCGGGGTCACGATGCTGGGCGGCACTCCGGGCGGAAGCGGAAACACCGGCGGAATCACCTGCGCCGCGGCCAGCTCGAGCAGGCAGAGGGCGATGATCCGTCGAACGGGCGAGTTGCCGATGTACGAGGAGCCGTTCGGCGCCATGCTCATGACCGCAACCGACTCATCGAAGCCGTCCGAGGCCCATACGGGTTCGCCCGTCTCGCGATCCAACACCACGATGGCTTGCTGAATCGGGAGGTCGCGGTCAGCCGTCTTGATACCCACACCGACCTGCACGGTGATGCCGTTGGTGCTCACGCCGGCGAGGAGAAGGTTGAAGTGCGTCAACGCACCGAGCTCGGGCGGAATGTCGAAGACCTCGGGCGCAGACTCCCAGCCGAGCTCCGCGTGGTCACCCCGATCGAACAGTTGGCGCACGGCCGCCCGCGAGGACGCGTAGAGCTCGTCGTTGTCCGACGACACGCCGATCGAGCCGAACACCTGCTCACCGACGTCGAGCCTCCAGGCCTCGCTGCAGTCCTGAGAATCGAACGCAAGGACCGAGGTCTCGTTGTCCGCCGTGTAAACCCGTGTTCCGTCGGCCTTGATGGCGGGGGTTGCGGCGGTACCTCCCGAGAAGTCGGCTCGACACGCCTGGTGCGCGTAGTAGCCGCTTCCGCTCGGCACGAGGTCGAACGCGTAGAGCGCACCGAACTCTGACACCCCGTCCCCCGGGTTTGAATCGACCTCGTCCGGCGCCGTCGCGGCGACCCACAGACGACCGGAGTTCGGGTCGATGGAGAACGAGTTGGCGACTTCGATGCCGTTGCCCAGCAGCAGGTTGACGAAGCCGGCGACCGTCAGGCCGGTGCTGGCCAAGTCTGCGAGCGGAGCAATCTTCTGCGCAATGCAGTCGAACACGGCAGGCGGTAAGGTCGGGGCGGGCAACGGGGTCGCCTCGCCGGGCAGCTCCACCGGCGCGAGCGTCAGTGCGCCGGACGTACGCGCAATCCCAAGCAGGTAGCCGTCGGTGCTGACTCCGATCAAGGAATCGGTCGGGGCGTGATACTGAATTCCGATGATCGGCGCGTTCGTTGGAAACGGAACCTCGACATCCCAAATCGTGCTGCCGTCCGGCCGCACGGCGATCGCACGATCCGAGAGCATCAAGAACACCGCCTCTGCGCGCGAGTCGGTCGGGTCCTTCAACACCACCGGAGTGTGAAAGCCGGGAACCGCCCCAGTCGTTGCAGGGATCGCCCAGCGGCGGGAGCCGTCGACGGGGTCGATGGAGATCATCACCACCGGCTCTGCGGGCGCCAGCGGCGCGAAGTACACGTTACCTCGGTTGTCGAAGACTGGCCCGGTCGGGCTGTAGGTATTGGGCTCGGCGGTCCACTCGGTTTCGAACACCGGCGCGATCGCGGTGGTGATTTCATCGGAGCTTCGGGCGTCGCTGTGGAGGTTCCTCCAGGTCGCGCGAGACGCCTGCGCGGCCGACTTGGCCTCGACGTCGCGGCACCCCGACGGAACCCAGTCGGTTCGCTCCGGAAGCTCGAAGGTCTTGAGAGAGGTGAGCTGAGCGGAGGCCACGGGCGTGACGAGGGTGGCGGCCACGATGCACAGCGCGGAAATCAATGACTTTTTCATGGTACTACTCCTCGGGCGAGTGGTGAGAATCGCCCTGGTGTCTGGTACTATGTCGACGCCCGCCCCCCCGATCTGGGGCGAACCCGCCAAAGATCATGGTCGAACGCGCCACATCCACCGAGTTGGCTTCGAGCCCCGGAACGACCTTCATTTCGGGCTTCGTCACCCGCTCCGTGTTGAGCAGCCTCTCGAGCCTCGGGGTTTCGACGAAGGCCCTCTGCGCCGCGGTCGGAGTCGACGCGAACGCCCTGATGGACGCCACGACGCGCGTGCCTCGCGGCGTTGTCTGGTCGTTGTTCAGCGAGGCGGAGAAACTGAGCGGCGACCCGCTGATCGGGCTCCGCGTTGCGCGAAGCATGCCCTCGAAGGCCGCCGGAGGCGTCCTCAGCCAGCTCGTCGAAGTGAGTGAAACGGGCGAAGAAGCAGTTCGCTGCCTGAGCCGCTACGCCAAGCTCATCGCCGACGGAATGGATGTCGAGGTGGGGCAAGACGACGCCTCACTCACCGTGCGGCTCATACCAGCCGAGAAGGACGCCACCCTGACGAGCCGCGCGCTCGAGTCGTTCATGGCGGGAATCTGCAAGGTACTCGCCGAGGCGATGACCGAACCGATCGCTCCCACCCGAGTGTGCTTCCGCCATCCGCCGGCTGCCCCGCGCGAGCCGTTCGAGCAAGCGTTCGGCTGTGTGGTTGAGTTCCGCGCGCCCCACTACGCGCTCGAGTTTCCTCTCGATGCGCTTCAACAGGAGATGGTCGCCGCCCAACCGCGCGCCGCCTCGCGGCTGAGAGATCTTGCCGAGAGCGAGCTACGGGCCATCGCGCCCGAGTTCACCGTCGCGGTCGGCGAGCAGGTCCGGGTCTCGATCGAAGAACGCGAGCGCCCCACGTATGCATCCACCGCAAAACGGATGGGCATCGGGGAGCGTACGCTCCAGCGACGCCTGCACGAAGAGGGAAGCAGCTTTCGTCGAATCGTCGACCGAGAGCGACGCATCCTGGCCTGCATCATGCTCAAGGAGCCCAAGCGGCGCGTCATCGAAGTCGCACTGGCCGTCGGCTTCGACGACGCCACCAGCTTCTCGAAGGCCTTCCGCCGCTGGACAGGCGAAGCGCCTTCCGCGTTCCAGGCCCGGGCCGCCAACTAGGCAACAGCGAACCGCCGGCCAAGGGCCTCGTCTAGCGTGTGATCGTCCAGACGTGCACGTAGCCCGGGGTGGCTTTGCCGCTCGCGCCGACGAGAAGGGAGTCGCCGACTAGCGCGGTCGCTGAGCCAAAGCCGCTCGAGTGGTTCTCCCGAGGCAACCGATCCTTGATGTAGTAGCGCTCTTCCCACTGGCCGTTGCGACGCTCGAACGCATATGCCGCGCCGAAGGGAGTGGACTGGCCATCGTATGGTTCGAGTTCGCTGCCGTTGATACCCATCAATCGGCTTCGTTCGAGGGGTGCGCCAACCACGATCCAGGAGCCGCGAAGCGCGAGGTCCCATCCGAAATGAGGCACCCACTCCCGGTTCGATGGCTGGAGCCTTGCGGCCTCGGTCCACCCATCGGCTTCTCGCTCGAACACGTAGACCCGACCCATGTAGTCATCGTCGCCGCGCGCACTCACGGCCATCGTGTCGCCTGAGATCGCCACGGTCTCGCCAAAGAACCCATGGTCGGTCGGCGTCGGCGATTCAAGCACCTGAGTCTCTACGAACTCGCCGTCGACTCCGCGGAAAACGACCACGACGCCCGCCCGCGACACGGTTTCGCCGCTAGGTCCTTCGACATCCAGGAAGGGAACACCGAGTGCAATCGTCTGCCGTTCGATCACGACGAGCTCCGTCACGTTGAACGAGCCGATCTTGTTGATCGCGGATGTGCGAGAGATCGAGATATCTTGGTGCTGCCTCCAACTCGACCCATCGGTTCGGAGGATGCGCAGTCGCCCCGCGGCGGGGTCGCCGCCACCTGCATCGGCGGGGCACCGATCCGCGACCACCGCAGTACTCCCCTCCATCGCGAGTCCGGCAATGCAGCCTACGTCCTCGAGAACGTCGACGAGCTCCCACTGCGTTCTCGACCGTTGTTCGAACACGGCGATGCGCGTCGCCGGTCCGGCGATTCCGGTAGACCCACCTAGCGACGCCAGGATTGTTCCATCGTCGACCGCAACATACGCACCCAACTCCTCGCTTGGTGGGCTTGCGACCGTGAGCCTGTCGGCCGGTTCCCATCCGTCGGCGTCGCGCGCGAAGACGGCCAGCGCACCGATCTCGATGAAGCCCGGGGTTTCACCCGAAGTCCGGTGGCGAGCAAGGCTGACGACGAGCGTCTCCTCGTCGGAGGCCATCGTCAGCTCGTCGACGAGATCGAGACGGGTCGACGACTCGAAGCCCGCCCTGTCCTCGAGTTCGAGCCGCTCCTCGTGGGCGAGTCCCTCGGCGTCAAGCGAAGTCGCTTCGTTCGCGCAACCGATTGCAAGGACGGCTAGTACTGCGGCCGCCCGAGGGTAAGGCGGAAAGCCCATCTGGCGAACTGTACACTCACCTCGCGTTTGACGCTACGCGCTCGCAGAAAAGGCGAAACCAGATTCGGTTTCGGGGCCGACCGTGTTGAGTGCGACACCCTCGTCGAAGCCGATGCGGAGTCCTTCGACAGAGGTTCAGGGACGAGTAACGCGACCGCCGCGACCGACACCAAGGTGCGCCCGTCGATGTGAGGCCTGACCTTTTGCGCCGCCCAGTAGCCGACGCGTGAACAACCCGTCGGGGCATCGACGGGACTCTTGCGACTTGAATCGATGGCCCCCTACGATTCCCTAGCGAAGAAGCGCTTCTCCGGAGTGCTGGAGCAGCGCGGGCCACGAGTCTTCAGGCCACTCGGTCTGCCCGCGCTCGATCACGAGCCACGCTCCGTAGGCCATCCAGTACACCGCCCAGGCGCGCACCGCCTGATGCTCTTGCCATGAGAACGGGTAGCCACGACCCGCTTCGTAGTCGTCGATGAAACGAAGGACCGTGTCGTGCGTCGGAACACGCCGAATCCTGCTTTGTGACCAATCGCCGCTGAAGCCGTGCGCATTCGCGCCGACGAGCCGCACTTCGGGCCCCACGGCAACTGAATCCCAGTCGAATGTGGCAACGATCTCGCCTCGCTCGAAGCGCACGTGTTCGACCCGGAGGTCTTGGTGAGCGACGACCGGCCGGGACAGCGTCCAGGTCGCGATCGACCGGGCTCGACGCGCGATACGGAAGACCCAGTCGATCTCGACGCCGCTTCGCAGCGGTCGAAACGAAGCGTCGTACGGCTCTGGGAACAGATGTTGCCGGGGGACGGAAAAGTGGGTCAGCGTGGTCCGGTCGAGGAAGGGCCGAAGCAGCCTGGTCTGCTCGAACAGCTCGGCGGCGAGCGCGGTGCGTACGGCAGGGTCCTGTCCGCTGAGGACTCGACCCCGATCGAGGTACCGCTCGACGGTGGCTAAACCGCCACCGCATGGATGCGGGCCGACGAGCGGCTCGGGCGCCGGGTAACCTCGTTCGTGAAGGTAACGCTGAACCTCCACGACCTGCTGGAGAGCGTCCCGACCCGTCGGGGTTCCCCCGTTGCTCCGGCCTGCGCGTCTCACCTTGAGCACGACGCGTTGTCCGTCGTCCAGCTGAAGGCCGTGGGTCCTGCCGACGCTCACGTGAGAGAACAAGACCTCAGCGATCGTCGCCCCGAGGTGGTCGCGGACGAACACCTCGAGTTCCGCTTCGTTGGCAGGCGCGAAGGCTGCACGAGCGGTTGCTTGGGGGTGCGTAGACTGGACCACGACGGGGAAACCTCCAAAACCCCATCTCTGTTCCCCGAGTCAGGCTTCCCGCACCGATTGGCGGTTAAGCCGGGTGGCCACCAGCACCTTCGGAGGTCACGGTTTCAGCCCTTGCGCACTCACCTCGACGTCGACCTGTTCCGGCCGCGCTTGTCGAGCGATTCCGACCAGTCGCACTTCCGGCGAAAGGTCGTGTGCAAGCGCCCATTCCGCGAAGGCGGTGTTCGGCTCGAGAGCGAGGAAACCGACGGAAAACTCGTCGTCCACTGCTACGGGCATGGGGGGAGTGGATGGACCCTCGGACCGGGCTGCGGATCCCGTGTTCGCGACCTGCTGATCCAACGCCTCGAGTCCAACTGGTCGAGTGTAAGCAGGCCCGACGTGACGGTTCTCGGCGGTGGCGTCATCGGCCTATTCGCAGCGTACGCCCTCGCCCACCACAAGCGACGGCATCCGAACGCGCTCGGCAAGCTTTCGATTGTGGCGGAGCGGTACGAGGACCTAGCGAGCAACAACGCCGGGGGGCTTTTCGAGCCGTTCGCCATCGGCGGCGATCTCGACCTGGATCTCTTGGTCTCTTCCTACGACTTCTACCATCGGATCGCGTTGGGACGCGCGCCCGAGCCGGAGTTCGAAGACTTCGACATCGAGCTCCTCCCGATGTTCTCGGACGACCGGGAGGCCATGCCGTCACTGTCGAGCCTCGGTTACATCCCCCATGGCGTTCCAGCGGAGTTCCGGCTTGGTGACCAACAGCATTCCGCCTTCGCCCACCACGTGTTCTTCATGGACGTGGCCTTGCTGATGCGACATGTCATCGCTGTCCTCACGCGGATGGGGGTCGAGGTGGTGCGTGGCGTCTCGGTCAGCCGCTTTTCAGAGCTCGGAAGCCCAGTCGTCATCAATTGCACCGGGCTCGGGGCACGCGCGTTCACGAGCGAACCTCACTTGAAGCCGATCCTGGGGCACTTGATCCAACTGCAAAGCCAGCCCCGCGCGCTGCTCGATCTCGATCACAACCTGCACATCATGGCCGGCCAGGCCGCCTCCATGATGGAGGCCATCGAGCCCTTCCGCGACCCGGCGTTTCGACACTCGATCGAGACCTCGTTCGCCGAATGTGCGGACACGAAAGACAGCTTTCTGGCGGCGCGGTTTGGCGACAGCTGGCGAGAGCCGTGCCTTACGGCCGCAGAGGCGCTCTACGACGCCATCGATTCGGTGAAGTTGGGCATCTCGGAGGCGCCGACAGCGGATCCCGATCTCGAAGGCCTCGAGCGCATCCGGATATTCTCCGGTCAGCGTCGTCGCAATCAGTTCGTCGACGGCCTGGCCATCGTGTGGCGGGCGGCTGAGTGCGCCAGCGCCCCTCGCATCGGAGAGGCGGCGCTACGACTCCTGTGCGCATCGGTGCCGAGCCATCTCAAGCGCTACATCTTCGTGCTCGAACGGTCGTTCGCGTCCACCGATGGCGGCGCCCCAGAACCCGGCCTCTCCTATTTCATGCCCATCCTCCATGAACCGGTGCTCCGACAGCCCGGAGGTCGCTTTCGATACGCGTCGGAACACAGGCTCGGCGCAGGCCCGCCGGTGGGCGTATGCGGTGGCACGACGATTGACGCGGAGAATCTCGAAGTGTCGCAGCACCTGCGTGAGTTCGACGGCATCGTCGAGCGCATGCGCCATCTCGGGCTTCGGTGACGCGGTTTCGTTGCCGAAGCAGAGAGCCTCATGGCGCTCAACGCGGAAAGCTTTCAGTTCTGAGCCACTTCGAGGGAGACGCCATGGAAGAACCGAGCTTTGTTCAAGAGGACCAGTCGATCGCCGCCGGACTTCGGAGATACAGCGAAGGCCCCGCACAAGCGAGCTCCGAGCACATGCGCCACTCTTTCGCAGACCAAGCAACCGCCTACTACGTGGATGGGGATGAAAAGCTCGCCCGCGGTTCCGTGCAGCAGGCTCTCTTCGATGCCCTCGATGGCGACTTTCCCGAGCCCCCGGACTCCAAGATACAAAGGGTTCGCCTAGCGAGGCGTCGCTTCAATGAACTCGAGCATGCGCCGCGCAATCTCGCCCCCCTGATCGTCCTGTAGGAAGTGACTCGCTTCCGGTAAGCGTGTGTGCGGCTGCCCGGCCGCGCCGGGGATGTTTTCGATCAGCGTGTCTTGAGCGCCGCAAGCGCCGAGGCCACCGGGATCGTTGCTGGCCCAAATGGTCAGGAACGGCTTCTCGTAGCTCGTCAGTCCGGCCCAAGCCTCTTCGTTCGCGCCCGGCAGCTCGTTGATCAAGGACGGGAACACCCGTGGCCCAGCCAAATAGATGCGACTCGGGTACGGTGCGTCGTACGCAGCCTCGGCGGAGTCTGGAATGTCGAACCAGGTGAGCGCTTCGAGTACCTCCGCCGGGTTGAAGGTGGCTGCCTTCAAAGCGTACTCCATCCACGCGCCGAAGCCGCCGGCGTCTCCCTCAGGGTCGGAGATGAGGTTGCAGTCGTCATCGTAGAACGGGAATTGCTGCGGCGGGATCGTGCCGAACGGGAACGCAAGGTCTTCGATGACCTCATTGGGATTCTCCACCGGCGGGGCGATGTTACCGACGCTCTCGGGAACCACGGGGAGCGCGCCATCGCCAACCACCACGCGAGCAAACCAATCGGGGTTGTCTCCGACGACGTGAAGCCCGATCAGGCTCCCCCAGTCTTGAACGAAGGCCGTGATGTGGCGAAGCCCGAGTGCCTCGATGAATCGCTCGAGGCGGTCGATGTGCCCGAGGTAGCTGTAGTCGGTGATGTCAGTAGGCTTGTCGGAGCGACCCATGCCGAGATGGTCCATCGCGATCACGCGCTGCCCACCGTCGACCAGCACTGGGATCATCTTGCGATACAGGTATGACCAAGACGGTTGTCCATGCAACAGCAGGACGGGGTCGGCATCGGCAGGGCCTTCGTCAAAGTAGGCTTGCCGAAGACCGTCGATCTCCACGTACTTCGGCTCGTACGGAAAATCGTCGATGTCGTCGAAGCATGAATCCGGTGTGCGGACGAAGTCGACGCCGGCGGGAGTCGTCGTGACTACAGGCTCAGCGTCGCACGTCAGCGGTGCCTCGCCCGAGTCGCCCGTCGCCTCGTCGTCGCTGCAGCCGGCTGCTGTCGCGATGATGAGCACAAACACTGCAACGCGCGCATTCCTCATTCGTATCCTCCTATGCGTTTCACCGCAAAGCTTGAATTCGCATGCGGGTCCCGAATGCATGGCCCATCACCGCCGCTTGTAAGTCGACTGGTAGCGTACGGGCGTCGAGAGCCGCTGCGCGTTGAACTCGACGTCGAGAACGAGCCCTTGGCCGTCCTTCGAGAGTCGATAGGTGTTGGTGCGGACGCCGCCGTCGCCCTGCAGCGTCACGACGAGGTTTCCGTTCTTGCGAGTGGCCTGGGCGCTTGCGCGTCGGCCCTCCATCTCGAGCGGCACGGCTGCGCCTCCGACGGTGAGACGCAAAGTCCGCCCCTGGCCGCTGAGCTCGACCTCGTCGCCCTTCGCGCGGATGCGCAGCTCGGACGGCGGTGTCGTTTTCTCCCCAAGGCGCTCCTTGATGCGGGAACGCATGAACGAGGGAAGGTCCTGCGTCGACGCCTCAATCGCCGCGAGGCGCTGCGCGGTCTCCGTACTGGAGTTGACGAGCTTCCAGGTGCCGGTGAGGGCGTCCTGAGCACGTGCGGGGGACGTGCTCAGGACGCCATTCATCAGGAGGGAGGAGAGAAGAAAGGAAAACGCGATTCGTGTCATGACATGTGCTCGGTGGGTCATTGCGTGTTGAATGCACCCTACCGCCGACCAGGCTAGACGTCTGTGGACTCTTCGCTGCGTTTGGTAGCGAAGCGTAGAGTGGCTCGCCTCCCCCATCGAATGTGCTTACCTTTGCGTGGAACGTGATGCAGAGCAGCGACAGCGCCCATTTGCTCATCGTGGAGGACGACGACCAGCTCGCGCAGCTGCTGCTCGAGTATCTCGGCCAGCACGGCTTCGAGCTCTCGCGGTTGGCGTCAGGCGACGGGGCGGCAGAGACGATCACCCGATCGAAGCCCGACCTCGTCATCCTCGACTTGATGCTGCCCGGCGCGAACGGCCTCGACATCTGCAAGCAAGTCCGCGACGCCTACTCGGGCGCAATCCTGATGCTCACCGCCAGCCAAAGCGAGGCGGACCACGTGGCCGGCCTCGAGCTCGGCGCCGACGACTTCGTCAACAAACCCATCGAGCCGCGCGTGCTGCTGGCGCGCATCCGCGCACAGCTGCGGCGGCTCCACGGGCGTCGAGACTCCCGCGATGAAAACGGCATCCTCGACGTCGGCCCGCTTCAGGTCGACATGGCGTCGCGCGACGTCCACGTCGAAGGCGAGCCCGTGGCCCTCACCACGATGGAGTACGACGTGCTCCTCAGGCTCGCCGTCGACGCGGGCAGCGTCGTCAAACGGGACGACCTCTACACGCAGGTCATGGGCGTCACCTACGACGGCATCGACCGTGGCATGGACGTGCACGTGAGCCGCATTCGCCGGAAGCTCCAAAGCGCCGGCTTCGACCCGAGCCGGCTCAAGTCCGTCCGCGGCGTGGGCTACCTCTTGGCATTCCGATGAGACGCTCGTTCGTGCGATTGGTCATCGGAAGCGTCCTGACGTGCTGGGCGGTCGGGTTCGTGGTGGTGGCCCTGTACTCGCGGAGCGAGTCTTGGACGGACGAGAGGGCGCAGCGGGACGGCGTGTTCCTCGCTCATGAGCTACTCGACCAAGAGCCAGCGCCGCGCCGCGCCGACCGCCTGCGTCAGCTCGAGCCCAACTTCTCGGTCGACCTCTCACTGATGGCGGTCGACGAGGTCGAGCGCCGCCTGGGACGATCGGTGAGTCCGGGGGAGGCCATCCCACTCCGCGTCTCGCCGGGGGAGGAATGGTACTTTCTGGTCTTTCAGGATGGGCAGGGAGCGCTCGCCGCCGGCCCCGTGCATCCCTCGATGCCACCCCGAGGCCGTGTCCCAGTCGGCGTGTTCGTCGGCATCCTGCTCGTGCCGATGATCGCCGCGCTGCTTGCACTCCGCGTCGAGCGTCAGCTCACGAAGGTCGAACGCGCCAGTGAGGCGCTCGCCGTGGGAGAGCTCACTGCACGCGTCGACAACCCCCAGGGCCCGTCCGCCGAGCTGGCCGCCAGCTTCAACGCCATGGCAGAGCGAGTCGAGCGTTTGATTCGAAGTCGGGATGAACTCGTTCAGGCGGTTTCGCATGAGCTCGGCTCCCCGCTTTCGAGGCTCCGCTTTCACATGGAGCTCCTCGAGAACCAGTCCGACAGAGAGCGCGAGGAGCGCCTCGACGCCATGACCCGCGAGCTCGATGCGCTCGACGAGCTCGTGGCCGAGCTGCTCGCGTACGTGCAGTCCGACGACGTCGAGCTCGAACGACACGCGTTCGATCCGAATCGAAGCCTCCACGATCTCGCCGAGCTCGCCAGGCTCGAATCCCCGGAAGACCGAGCCGTCGCCGTCGACCTGGCGCTACCCCAGGAGGCCCACGTGTTCGCCGACCCGAGGCTCTTTCAACGTGCCATCGAGAACATCCTCAGAAACGCGATGAAGTACGCGCGCGGCAACGTGCGCCTCGAGCTCACCCAGGACGAAGAGCACGTTCGGGTGGTCGTGCACGATGATGGGCCCGGTATTCCGGAAGACCTCCGCGAGAAGGTCATGATCCCCTTCTTCCGAGAAGAGGCCGCCCGCGATCGAAAGACGGGCGGCGTGGGGCTCGGACTGGCCATCGTCAGCCGCATCATGCACCGGCACGGAGGCCGCCTCGCCATCGACAGCTCGCCGCTTGGCGGCGCGAGGGTCGCCACCTGGTGGCCCCAACCTGGCTGACGCCTCGACGTCGGCATGCGTATGCGTCTCGGCATCGGCTATGCGGCCAACTGACGTGGGGGCCCGGCCGAGCCTAGTCTCGAAGGAGCGCTGGGAAACGCGTCGCGAAGGCGAACGAACGGGGAAGCGTGTGCTCCAACGAGAGCTTGCTGTTGGTGAGGCTCTGCTGATCCTCCTGATACTTCAGCGAGCCATCTCGCGCTTCCTCGTCGTCGACGACTTCGTCCAACGGGCCAGCACAACCGATGAGGAAGATACGTTCGCCCTTCAGCTTGCAAGCGATCCTTCGTTCTCCAACAGACCGAGGCGAGGCGACGAAGGCGTCGTGACTCTCATCCCACCGGCCTCCGCGAAACACAATCTCACCCTCGACGAACTCGTACTCCTCCTGGAGGAGGTCACGGCTCAGCGCGTTGAAGCGACCCGTGCAGTCGACGACGATGTCGGCATTCAAACGCTCGCCCTCGAGGGTCAGTTCGAGCGCGCGTCCCTCGTCAGAGATGGAAACCAGCTTGCCGGGAACACACCGGATCCGCGCCTTCGTGCTGGCCCATGATCCTGCCGGCAGGTCAAAGGGAGCGTCGCCGTCCCAAAAGAACTCGATGATACCGCCCGAGTGGCAGTATCTCTTCTTGTTAGCGAAGTAAAACTCCTGAATGCTCTCGGCGCCCTGCCCGATCCAATACACGAACGACGGCGCAAAGGACCCCGTCCTGAAGGAGTCGTACTGGTTGTTCGGATACGTGAGAGGCAGAAGATACTCCATGACGCAGTTCGCAGTGTCCCCGGCCCCAACCACCGCGATGGTTTTGTTTCGAATGCTCTCGAGAAACGTCTCGTCTTCGCAGCAGGCACAGATGAAGCCATCACCGTCAACGACTCTCGCGGACGGCTCGTCCGTTGCAAACGAGTCCGTGCGTTGCTCTCCCATCCCGTTGGCAACCACCACGCTCTTCGCGACAACCGTCCGACCCCCGGATGAGACCGAGTACTGATCGCCCTCTTTCCCGACCCCGCTGACACTGAAGTCGAACGCAACGTCCGCATCGGCGTGGAACAGCATCATTGCGGCGAGTTCGTACAGGTGCTTGGCCGTCGGAAACGGTCGTTCGGCGAGTTCATCGAAGTCAGCCAGCTGGATGAAGTGGCCGGGGGCGACATTTGAATTGAGGCCGACCTTCGAGAAGGTGGGTGAGTTCAGGACTAGCGAATCGCCGAGTCGACAAAACGTGGAGCATATCGTTTCGCTCTTCTCGACAACTAGAGCCTTCAAGCAGGGCGCCCGTTTCTTCGCCGTGTACACGAACATCGCGGCCTGAATGCCTGCGCCAACGACGATCACGTCGTACTCGGTGCGAAGGCACGGTCGCTTCGCTCTGAGATAGCGGGCGGCGGCGGCGACATACCGTTCCCGGTCGCGGCGGTCGTAGATGTGGTTTCGAACCTGTTTGGCAAGGGGCTCGTCGAGTGCCGGCCTAGCTTCCTCTTTTTCTCTCAGAAAGCCCTGTGCAGCGCGAGCGGCCTCTCCCAGTATCGCGTCGCCGCCGTCCTGCCCATCGGTCTCCCCGAGGCGCGAGGATCCAGATAGCTCCTCGCGACCGACTGTGCCGAACGGACTCACCGGTTTCGGATCCGACGAGGGCCCGCGGTCCCGCGAGTGCGCTCGTAGTTCCCGTCCCCGGTCCGCTCGTACCGACTAAAGCCGTGACGTGAAAGATTGTCGTGGCTCAACACCTCGCTCTCGCGACGGGTGGAGTGCTTCAACGCGAGGGCCGGCGCGGCAATGATCCTCCGGACTGGTTCCCCTGTCTCCGGATGCTCGGTCAGCGCTGGCTCCGACATGCGCTGCACGAACTCGAAGCGCGTCGGTTCGGCGTCGTCGGTCGGTATGGTCTCGTAAACGTAGATCGGCATCGTTGGCTTTCTCCGCGAAGGAACCCGCGCGGCGCCTGGTCTAGATGAAAGGGCCGCGAGATGCAACTGAGTTGCATGAAACGCCTCGGCTCTCACCGTTGCGGAGGCGAGGGCTGGAGAGACCGCAGGGCCGTCAGGCCTTCGTCAGCGCGTCCCACAGAGCCGACGCCACGTTTCCGAGCGGGCGGTCCCGTGCCTCGTCGGAGACGTGGTCACGATGGCCGAATTCTCGAGCAAGTAGACGACGCGCAGTCGCCAAGGTGATGCAGGCCCTAACGCACGCGAAAGACGTTGCGAACTACCCCTGGGACGGAGACGCCGCGGCGAAAGCCTCCGCCCGAGATGTCGATGAGCGTCGTACCGGAGAACCCCTCGTCGCTTTCGGTGATCCAGGTTGCGCCGTCGATTTGGTAACCGCGCGTCGACCCCGCGTTGGCCCCGAGGTCCGTGAGGATCCGAATCGGCTCATCGTCTGCGAGGTTCAACGAGCCCCAGAACCATGCTTGCGCACCGCTGATCTCCCCCGTCGTCAGGGCGTCATCGGGTAAGAGCGAGGTGTCGAGAACGCGGAAGTAAACGGTCGTGTCTTCGGATTGGAACATCGACCCGGCGAACATGCCGTCGGCGCGGTCGGTGAGCAGCGTGTAGTCCTCCACGTCGTAGGTACCCGCCGGCACCCGAAACACACACTCGGGGCCGCCGCGATCGCCCGCAAGACGCGTCGTGATGCCGTCAAACTCGGATGCCGCGTAGAGGTCGCCCTGGTCGTCCAGGAACATGTTGCCGACCGTGCCGCAGTTCTCGATGGTCACCACGCGGCTGACCGTGTCAGTCGCGGGGTCGAGAAAGAGGAGCGCCGACTCCGGTCCGAACCCGGTTCGGCCGTCGCTGCCGAGCCCGAGGTAGTGAATCGAAATCACCAGCTCGTCCCCGCGCTGAAGCGGCAGGTCCCCGACGAGGCCGACTTCGCCCGGGAGCCCGATCTCGCTCAGGTCGATCGTCCCGGTGATGGCCATCTCGGACGGATCCCATTGGATGATGGTCTGCGTGAAGGTGTCGATGACGTACGCCTTCGTCTCCGAGAAAAAGATGAAGTTGCCACCGTTCGCCCGCATCGTGGTCACGGAGAAATCGAGAAACGACACCGTGCGGCCTCGCTCGAAGGAGCCGTCCGAGCCCAACCGGAACTCCGTCAACTGGGGCGTCGCACCGTCGATCTCGTACATCACCTCACTTTGCGGGGGCCCCGCGAAGAGCCCGGCGTTCGAGATCTCGATCGAGTTACCGATGTCGGCGTCGGCGCCCGCGTCGAGCGAATCGACCAGGATGCCAAACGCCGCGCGATCGGATCCCGTGCTCACAGACGCGCTGATGACGTAGAGCGGCCCGTCGCTCGCAGGGTCATCCCCGACGGGGTCGTCTGCGGCGTCGCCGTTCGACCCGTCGCCGCTGCAAGCCGCCGCGAGCGCGCAGGCGAGTGTCACGGTGACGAATGCGCGCAACGAGCGGCGTCGCGGACCAGTCGCGTTGCGGAATCTCATGGCCAACTGATGTCAGGCACGCGACGCACTGGCAAACCGGAGCGGGGGATCCACCCGGTTTGCCAGGCTGGCGCGCTTTCGTTGGAGCACTTCGTCCCCTACTCCGTGATGTAGTCGCAGTGACCTTCGCCGTTGAAGTGGCCTGTCGTGGTCGCGGCGGCGACGGTGTAGTCGCGGAGGTTGGAGCCCGCGATCTCGAGAGGGCCCGGGTCGTAGACCACCGGTAGGCCCTCTCCCTCGACAATCGGGTCTCCGTTTCGGTCCCGCAGATCCGAGAGCGACTGGCTGGCGAGGTCGTCCAAGGTGATCACCCCGTCCTCTCCCGCAACGGCCGCCCACGCCTCGAATCGCAGTCGCGCATCGTCGCTCGCGTAGGTGTCGAAGAAGAAATGGTCGAGGTGCACCGTGACCTCGGCGTTGACGACCCCGTTATTGGGGACGACGAGCCCGTCGGTTTCATCCACGCCGTTTAGGCAGCCTATGTTCAACACGCGGAGCGGGAGCCGAATGTCGAACTCGTAGCTTTCCGTGCCATCGCTCGCCGTGCCCGCGATCCAGATCGAGTAGCCGTTTTCGACCATCTCCA
The DNA here is from genome assembly GCA_039177115.1 of Myxococcota bacterium. GTDB lineage: Bacteria > Myxococcota_A > Polyangia > Polyangiales > Houyiibacteriaceae > SG8-38. The sequence goes on along the minus strand of JBCDFZ010000002.1, from coordinate 106,354 downwards.
TCAGGTCCGCTTCGTCGACGCCGTTCACGTTCCGGCTTTCCATGGTGGGCGGCGCGTAGATGTACTGCACGTCCTCCCAGCGTCGTGACCGAACGCCGTCGAACACCCAGCCCCGCGGATTCCCGAGGCTCAGGTCCGCAACGATCGGGTCGGCGTCGAGCTCGGCGCTGGCCCCGTCGGCGCCGCTGAGCGAGAAGCGCTCGAATGCAACCAACACCTTGCTGAACTGCATCGTGAATCCATCTTCGAACGCGATTCCATCGTCGCCGCTTCCCACGGGATAGCCGACCGTGGCTGCCTCTTCGCCGCTCAGGTCGACGCGCACCTCCCCGTCGCTGCCCGTGGCGTCGCCACAGCCCATAGCGACGGAGGCGATGCCCAAGAGCACCATCCACGAACTGAAACGGGCTCGTTTCGTTTCTCGGTTCTCATTCATTGCTTTCCTCCAAATCAAAGCGTGCCGAGTAGGCTCGCGTATTGCGCGCCGCGAGCAGCCAGGCTCCCCGAACCTGGCTCTCCGGCGTAATCAGGTAGACCCCATCTTCTTGCTCGGTCAGTCGATCGAACTGCGCCCCCTCGAACCATGCGCTCGCGTCGACGGTGAGCACCCAGCGCCCCCCCGCGTCGAGGAAGGTGTCCAGCGGGATGTTCTCCACGCGACGCGACAGCCCCTCGTCGGGGATGTCGAGCCCGCCTTCGAAGGGAACCACCACGTCGTCCCTCGTTGCCACGCCGCGGGCATACAGATGGTGGCCATTGGTGCTCGAGGTGTTCGCAGCGTCCGGCGGGTTCAGCGTCACACTCACCGTTTCGACGACGCCCGATTCGGCCTCGATGGCGCCGAGCTCGACGGTCTCATCGCTCATGGCGTCAAACGCGACCTGACGGAGCCACTCGGCGCGCACGCGTCGGCCGTTCAAGGGGTCGGTGCCTCCGTGCGCCCGGGCCACGGGCAAGAGAAACTCGCGCAGCATGGCCACCGCGTCACCCTCCTTGCGCGGCGCAAAGGCGTAGAACGGGCCCAGCGCGACGCGGGCTTCTTCGAGCTCGACTGTCCATCCGGTGTCGGTGGTGAACGAAGCCGGTGTCCCTCCGGCTTCGAGCGCGACGTCGATGACAACGACGCTGCCCTCTGTCTCGCCGCAGGCTGCGAACGCAAGGACGGCGAACGACACGACGAACGCAAGGGGTGGAAGTCTATTGGGGTTGATCATGGCTGCCTGTTTCCTTCGGTGAAGGCCTTGGTATCGATGAAGAAGGTCAACGTGACCCAGAGAGTTCGTGGCGGGCCCGCTGCGAAGTGCCGCTCCGCTTGCAGGGAGGGCGTGGCATCGGGGCCCACGAAGTTGGATGGATAGAAAAACTCGGCGACTCGATTCCGCCGATCGGTGAGGTTGCGCACCCAGAACGCGGCTTCGAGGAAGCGCCAACCAAAAGTGAGAGAGGCGTCCATCGTGAAGTAGGGCTCGCTGCGAGTGGCGAGCGGCAGGGGCTTCTCGCCCACGTACGCAATCCCCACGGCCGCGCCGAGCCGCAGCCGATCGCGACGAACGGGAACGGCGTAGCGCCCGGCGGTATCGAGGCGGGCAACGAAGCGCGGCACGAACGGCAGGCGGGAGCTGGTCTGAAAGTCGAAGACGCCGCCGCCGAGATACGCCTCGGTCCACGTGAAGCTCGCGGCGGTGTCGAGCCACGGACCCGTCACGCGTCCGTACACCGTGGCACCAAAGCGCTGGCTGCTCCCGACGGGCACGTTGCGCCCCCGCTCCGGGTCGAACACCAGGTCGTCGTCGACCCAGGTGTAGAACCCGAACGTGCGAAGGTCGGCGCGCCACGGCCCCTCGTGCACCCACGTCAAACCAAGCTCGGTGGCGAAGACGCGCGCGAAGGGAGCGTCTTCACCCTCGGACAGAGCCTGCGCATCGGTCGAGCGCGTGCCGATTCCGGCGCTGGTGACCAGGTCGAGCTCGTCGACCAAACGAAACCGCATGCTGCCCCGGGGCTGGATCGCGATCCCAAAGGCGTCGACCGCCTCTTCGCCGAGCCGCTCGCCGTCGCGATCGCTCGTCGGTCGATCGAGATCGATGAGCTGAAAGCCGAAGCCGTCGACCCGAACACCGCCGGCCAGCGTGAACCAGTGGATAGGCCGAAACTCCCCGAGCACGTAGCCGGCCACGTTCGTGATCGTGTAGTCGGTGTCGAAGACGACTTCGTATGGGTCACCGCCCTCGGCTCGGATGCGCCAGTTGCGCGTACGACCGGTGTCGAAGCGGCCGTACAGGCCGACCTCGAGCACTTGCGGCAAATCGCGCCAGTCGCGCTCAAACCGGTAGTAGCCGCGGCCGCCCGCAGTGGTGGTCTGCGTGTTCTCGTCGAGGCCGTCGCCACGTGGGTCGAGAAGGAAGCCCGTGAAGTTCTCGCGTATCCGGTGCTTGCGGAACGAAAGAAAGACCTGCATCCCAAGAGAGGTCGAAGGCTGGACGTAATCCAGATCAAAGCTCGTCAGGTACCGGCTGCCCGAGCCCCCTTGGTTCGGGTCATAGAGGCAGAAGAACTGGCTGTCCCGGTCCGGCTCGCAGGGGAGATTGCGGTTCTCGAAGTCGTCTTCACGAATGACTCCGGCGGAATCGAACTCGAACGCCCCGGCGCCCAAGAGGAGCGCCCACTTGAGCGGGCCGCTCGTGTCGGCGTACTGCCCGAGCGCGCGTATGGTCGAAAACGCACGGTTCGGTCCGAACCCGTCGCCCGCCTGAAGGTCGACGCCGAAGATCGTCTCGTCGGATGCCTGGTGGGGCGCCCACGTCAGCAAGAGCCGCCGATCGTTGAATGAGCCATAGCGGCCGCTGATCGCGACCCCGCGTCGGTCGGAGCCGAGCGTGAAGTCGGCGGTGCCCGCAACGGCGAAGTCGCCCTGCCGCGGGTCGAACGGGCCCTCGAGAATGCGAAGGGAGTGGACGAGCTCGGGAATGACGAGGTTGAGGTCGGCGTAGCCGTGGCCGTGCGCGTTGGACGGTTCGTTGAGCGGCACGCCCTCGAGCAGGATCTCCACGTCCTGCCCCTCGCCGGCGTCGAAGCCTCGAAGAAAGAGGGTGGGTGCGTGCCCTTCCCCGGAGTGGTTCTGAAGGACGACGCCCGGCGCGAGTGAGAGGAGCTCGGACGCGTTCCGCCAAGGAAGGTCTTCCAGCATGCCGATCTCGATGTCGATGTCGGACGCGGCCGCCGGGGGTGCTTCCACGGGGGCCACGTCGATCTCGGCGGTGGCGCCGAAGCCCGCAGGCTCTTTGTTGCGCGCTGCCTCCTCGGCTTTCGCGGCGCCGGGCTGGGCAGTGGTCGGCTCGGCAGACGCTCCGGCTTCAGCAGCCGTTCCGGCTTGGGCAGACGCGGCGGGCGTGGCGGTCTCGACAGGCGCAATGGGCGCCGTGGCGGGGACAGGCGCGGCAACGGGCACGGGCTCCGCCGGCACGGCGTCATCCGCAGGCTCTTCGGGCGGGGGACGAAACACGGCGTCGTAGCGAACCGAGGACGTCACCGGTTCACCGTCTCGCGTCGCGGGCTCGAACGTGAGGGTGAACGCGTGCGCGACGGCAGCCCCCGCAAACGGTGCCGCGAGCTCCGCGTCTCGGTCGACGCTGAGCACCTTGGCTTCCTCGACTCTGCCCTCGGGGCCGACCGTGAGGAGCATCTCGACCCGGGCAGGCTTGCCGTCGCCGCCCTCCGGGTATTCGAGCGTGCGGCGCGTGGAAGACGCGGTGGGGCGCGGGGGCACGAGCTGCGCGCGCACCAGTGCGGGGGTGGCGGACCAAGCGACCAGCCACGAAAGCAAGAGGACCTTTCGGGACGATGACGAGAGCAACGAATGCTCGCCTTGAGTGAGGGGTGTCGGGGGGTGCACGACACGGCGTCGCGCCTCGAAACGAGGCTGGCCGCGCCAACACGCGAGGAGTCGCTCGACCTCGACGCACAGCGCGGGTCACGCGACCAGTTCGCGAAGCACACATCGCCGGCGCACTCGAATGTGGTACCGCGACGCGAGCTCTAGAGGGTGTTCAAACCGACAGACTCCGGAGGGCCCCTCGCCCAATGGGTTCGTCTCGGAGCGCTCGACACGAGCGAGCGGACGACGCGCTCGGCAATCGGCTCGCTTCGGAGCAGAGCCTCGGGCACCGGCGGGACATCCGGGTACGAATGCTCGATGGCCAGATCGTGGTGCGCGAGGCTGCCCTCTCCGTGATCGGAAGGATGCTCGTTTGGCCCTCGGTCCTCGTGCACGTCGACGACGTCGTCGTGGGGATGACCGTCGTGCTTGTCGTATTCGTGCGCGCGCTCGCGCGGCGAGGCGTCTTGGTGATGCGCCCGTGGCCCGTGATGGTGTTCGCCAAACGCCCCATGAAAGGCCACGTGAATCGCGGGGAAAACCTCGACGCCGCCGAACCAAACCAGGCACGCGAACAAAGCGGCCCAGCGGACGGTCGGTCCTGTCCTCCGGGCGGGCCTGCCCTGGGCGCTGCGGGTTGCGGGTGTCACCGAGGCGCGAGGGTATCGGGTGAATTCGATTCCATCAATCGCCTTCGGTACGAAACCCGAGCTCGACTCCAGTCGGCTCTATTGACATTGAAAGTCAATTGCAATAAGGACTCACCCGCCGGGGCCTCCGTCCCCTGCGCCTGGAAACTCAGTTGCCGAAACACACCCATCTTCGAAGTCGTCCTCCCGAGGACGCCTCATCCGAAACCGCACCGTCGACCCAACCCGAGGCCACCGCCGCGGTCCTTCGGTTTCCCCATTCCCGCGTCAAGCCGCGTTCAAAGTTCCCGGCGCTCGGGATTGGCGCCGTCGCCCAGCAGCTCAACCTGTCAGAGCGATTCCTCTACGGCCACTGGTGCAGTCCGTGTCGAGGCATCTGGTTCGGTACGGCAAGCGAAGTCGAGTGCCCCGCATGCGGGCATCGCGGTGGCTAACTGCAGGCACAACCCCGTTGGTAGGCCCGTCGAGCGCTGAGGCTCATCGCACGGAGCGCCGTAGGTCACTCGCAGGTTGGAGGCTGCTCGACGCAGTCTTCAAACCACGGCAGGTCCACAGGCAGAAAGCTATCGACGAGGCCTGGGAAAATGCACTCCCACGCCCCGTCGGTGTGCTCCGGATCGTCCGGATCCGTCGCCTCGACCTCCGCGAGACAGTCGTCGAAGAATGCTGGAGACTTCAGCGTGCAACGCTCGGTCGGACGATAGGCTGTCGTCATCTGACCGTTGATTTCGTCGACATCGACGAACTCGACGCTTCGCTCCACCTGCCCAGTCCCCGTGATCACGAACAGGTGTGCGTCGGTGACGCTACCGCTGGTGAACGTGTGGTCGAGCTCGATCTCGTAGGCTCCCACGACGCGGTCTCGCAGCGCCGTCAGGAGGCATTCCGCGTCGTTGATCGTGAAGGTGTCTCCGCCCTCGATCCGTTGCGCGAGCGCGGTGCGACACGAGGACGCCTCCGCGCACATCAGCAGACTCTCTCGGTCTGCGAGGTTCGGGACTCCGCCTGCCCCGGCCATGCCGCCAGCGCCGGCATCGCCGCCCGTTCCCGCAGCGCCACCGGTGCCTGCCGCGCCACCCGTCCCTGCGACGCCCGCCGCACCGCCCGTCCCTGCCGGCCCGGTCGTGTCGTCGCCGCAACCACCGAGAAAGGCGACAACCCCCAGATAAACAAAGGCACCCAAGAAAGCATGATGATAAGGCATGCCACGAAGGTAGCTCTCGCGCGTTTCGCTGTAAACACCGCGGAAAACGCCCGTTTGATCGATCCGACTCAAAGCCCGTTTCACGTTGCCGCTGCACGGATTCGACGCACCCGTATCCGGACCGCTACCCTGAACTCTGGGGGGTGCAGAATGAATCGCGTCTGGAAGACGGCCTTGATCGGATTGCTACTGCTAGCCGGAGCTGTTGCCCCAGAGGGTGTCGCGGCGAGCACAGAAGGACTGGTCCAGGTCCCCGCGTCATGGTTCGGAGCCGAAATCCCGAGTTTCGAAGCAAGCTGCAAGGCGAAAGACGGCAAGGTCGTCCACGAGGGGAAGACGACCATCTGTGAAACGCGTGCCTTCAGGCTGCTCGCGCGCACCGCCAAACCCGGAAGCTCGAGGATCGTTTCGGCAGCCCTCGCGGCCAACAAGGATGGCGTGCTCGAGCATGAAGCGTTGGCCGGAACGCTCGCCAAGTACGGCAAGCCTACCTGGATCGGGCACCTGGAAGAGTTTGGTCCGAGCTACAAGTGGGACCTCGGAGGAAAGCGCGTCGAGTTCTACATGGGCCGCGCAAACAAGACCTTCAGCATCGTAGTCTTGGAGAAAGACCACTAGAGCGAACGGGTCGACCGGACACGACAGCGGCGCCCAGGTTCTTCGCCCCGACGCCGACCAATGCTACTTTCCTCCGTGTGATCGACTCGCCACGAGTTCCCTCCGTGGCTCATTCATCGCTTCACTCCCTCTGTGCAAGAAGACCCGCAGTGCTCAACCGATTGATTGGAGGCCGACCGCAGCGCACGCTCGAGGGCAGGTGGCCTCTCCTCGCTCCGCTCGCGGCGCTGCTGATTCTTGCGTCTCCTTCCTCCGTCTCCGCAGGAAACACGGACGGCGTGCTGCTGGGTGACGATGCGTCGCTGATGGGCGGGGCGGTGACGGCCGTCGTCAACGACGGCAGCGCGCTCTGGTACAACCCCGCGGGCCTCATGGCGGTGAACCGGAACTCGGTCGACTTCAGTCTCACCGCGTACAGCTTGCGGCTTTACCGCATCCCCGAGGCCGTCATCGGAGGCGGCGAATCCGCGAACGCAGATGCCAACGAGGTCACCGTCATCCCGAGCGCGATCTCGTACGTACGCACCACCAAGTCGGGCCTCAGGCTCGCCTTTGGCGTGTTCACCACCGCTCAGGAAGACTACTCGCAGCGCTCCGATCTCTCGTTCGCGGAGGGAACGACGGGTGAAGAGTCGGACTGGCTGATCACGCTGGCCAACCGACTGACCCTCTACCACGGCGTCGTCGGCATCGGATGGAGTGCGAATCCCCGCCTCCATTTCGGGGTGACCGCGGACCTCTCGTACGTCTCGTTCATCCAATCCGGACAGATTGGTGGCGGCCTGAGCGCGGGCGGCCTCGTGGGCCAGGCTCTTTTCGCAGCGACCGAATCGAATCGAACCTCCATCTCAGGCTTGGGCGTTCGTCTCGGGGCGGGTCTCTTGTGGAAACCAACCGATGAGCTGAGCATCGGTGCCGCGTTTCAAACCGCCAGCTACGTGGTGTTCTCGACGGTCAGTCAGCAGTCCGTTGCGAGCTTCGCCGTCGCGCCGCCCGACACCCCCGGCACGATCCTCTTCGAAGTCTCCGACGCAAACGCATCCGGCGCGGGGTTCGACCAGTTCGAGCCCTATCGCTGGCGGCTCGGTATCGCCTACCAGTTCTCGAGGGTGTTGCTATCGGTCGACGCCGACGTACAGCTCGACCAGCGTGTGGAGAACGACGGCTGGAACGCCAGCTACAACGGGCGCGTCGGACTCTTGATTAGCATCTCGGACGCCGTCGCCCTGGGTCTCGGAGGCTTCACCGACCGGTCGACCCTGGGCGAAGCACCGACTGAGTTCGGCGAGTCCGTTCTAGACTTCTACGGGTTCACCGCGGGGGTGAAGCTGAGCAAGACCCGCCTGTTCGCTGAAACCGAGGACGCCGACAGCATCACGTTCGAAACGACCATCGCCTTTCGCGCCGCCTTCGGCTCCGGTGAGTTCTCGGGCTTCGAGGTCCTCGACGACCTCGCGGACGACGAAATCCTCACCCCGATCCTCACAAACACGCGAATCACCGAGCTCTCAATCTATCTCGGTGCCGGAATCCGGTTCTGAGCCCCCGCGGCAACTCACCAACCGCCGATTGGGCGTCCTGCCCCATTCCATCAAGCATCACGGTAAGGGTCGCTACGTTGCGGCCACTGTTTCCTGATTTTTCGCCTTGAAGAAGATCGCATAAAAAACCGGAACCACGAGCATCGTGAGGATCGTCGCCACCGCGAGTCCGCCAACGATGGTCACGGCCATCGCAACGTAGAATGCGTCGAAGAGGAGCGGAATCATCCCCAGGATGGTTGTGAGAGCCGCCATGGCAACGGGTCGGAGGCGGCTGACGCCACTGTCGACGATCGCCGTGTAGGTCGTCTTGCCCTCACGGATCTCGAGATCGATCTGATCGACGAGCACGATGGCGTTCTTGATCAACATGCCCGAGAGGCTCAAGAAGCCAAGCAAGGCCATGAAGCCGAACGGTTGGCCAGTCACTAGGAGCCCAAGCGTCACACCGATCAGAGCGAGCGGAACCACTAGCCATATCACGAGTGGCTGACGAATGGCGTTGAAGAGCGCAATGACGATCAGCACCATGATCCCCAGGAACGTGGGGATCGGCTCGAACAGCGCCGACTGAGCATCGTTCGTGCTCTCGAACTCGCCCCCCCACTCGACGAAGTAGCCCGGCGGGAAGTCGAGCGCTTCGACCTGCGGTTTCAAGCGGTCGAGAAGCGTCGGTGCCGTGTCGTTGGTCGGATCGGCGATGACCGTGAGCGTCCGCTTGCGGTTGCGCCGTTCAACGACCTGGTCCGTCCATTCGGTGTCTACGCCCGACAGCACGTTGGCCATTGGGATATAGCTCTGCGACACAGGGCTCCAGATCGGAATCTGTCTGAGCGCATCGACGGTCAAGCGCTCGGGGCTCGGGGCTCGGAACTTCACCGGGATTACTTCGTCGCCCTCACGATAGACGCCGACGGTCAGTCCCTCGAACTCGCGTTTGATGGCGTCGGCAACCATGTCGGTCGTGATTCCATGGGCGTCGGCCTGTTCTTCCGAGAGCCGTGGGTGAATCACCTTGACCCGATCGAACCAGTTGCCTCGAGAACCCTTGGTGTCGGGATCGGCGCGAAATATCTCCAGCACCTGCGTTTCGAGGCTCCTCAGTACATGAGGGTCCGGACCCGTGATCCGGGCTTCGATCTTCCCGGGAGGACTCGGCCCGAGGTCGAAGGTTCTCCCGAACGTGATGGTCTCGGGTGCTAACTGCCCGACGATGGCCTCGGCGCGCGCGATATCCCGCTTCAACGTCTTGTAGTCTTCGATGTCGACGAGGAACTGAGCGTATCCACTGTGCTTGTCCTCGGGTGTGAACGTGAGGATGAAGCGTTTCGGCCCTTCGCCGATCGACGTGGCGACCGCCGTGACCCCTTCCATCTGGGCAAGCTCCTGCTCGATTTCCGACGCACGGCGCTCGGTCTCGTCGATGTGCTGACCGAGCGGCCAAAACACGTCGACTCGAAACTTCGGCGTGGTTGACGCCGGGAAGAACGACCGCCCGGTGAACGTAAACCCAAACAGCGACACGCCGAACATGATCAGAACCACCACGACGGTTGCCGACCTGTGGTCTAGGCAAAGCCGGAGAACACGCCGGTACGCGTTGTAGAATGTGTTATCGAAAGCCTTCTTTGGCTGGCCGTCCTCATCCAGCTTGGGTTCCTGTGGCTTCAGGAAGTACACGCCCAGAAGCGGTGTGATGGTCATCGCCGTGACCCAGCTGAGCGAAAGCGAGATCCAGATGACCGTGAAGAGAGAGCGGCAGAACTCGCCCGTACTATCAGGCGACGTACCGATGGCGGCAAAGGCCAAGATGGCGATCGCGGTGGCGCCGAGCAAAGGAATCGCCGTTTGGCCCGACACGGCCTTGGCAGCCTCCTCCGGGTCTTCCCCCGCGTTGATCCGTACCAACATGCCGTCGATGATCACGATCGCGTTGTCGACCAACATGCCGAGGGCGATGATGAGTGCACCGAGCGAGATTCGCTCGAGAGCAACACCCGCCGGCCCCATGAAGATGAACGTCGTGGCGATGGTGAGGACCAACACGAACCCGATGATCATCCCGCTTCGAAACCCCATGAACGCTAGAAGTACGACGAGCACGATCAGCACGGCTTCGACGAGATTGACGACGAATGCGTTGATCGAATTGGTCACCATGTCGGACTGCATGTAGATGACGCCGAGCTCCATCCCGAGCGGGGTTTGCGCCTCGAGATCGCCCAGCCGGGCCTTGATTGCATCGCCCATGGTCACGACATTCCCGCCACTCTCAGTCGACACGCCGACACCAATCGCAGGGTGCCCATTGAAGTGAAGTCTGTTGGGTGCCGGATCCTCGTAGGAACGGTGGATGTTCGCGATGTCGCGAAGGCGCAGCTGGGAGTCGTCGCCGCTACTGATCCACACGTTCCCGAGCTCCTGGGCGCTCCCGATCAACGAGTCCGGTTGGATCTCGACATACTCCTCGCCGACGTTCACCGAGCCGGCGTCCGAAACGAGCCCCTCGGCGACCAGTTGATTGGCGATGGTGGCCGTCGAGATGCCCGTCTGCGAGAGCCTCTCGCGGTCGAACTCGACGTAGATGACTTCGGAAAGGTCCCCGAAGAGCTCCACTTTGGCGACGTCTTGCACGAGCACCAGCTCCCGCCGGAGCAGCTTTGCGTAGTCGTAGAGCTCGCGGGGACTGTAGTCGTCGCCGTAGAGGGCGAGGAAGACTCCGTACACGTCGGAGTAGTCGTCGATGACGAGCGAAGGGCCCGCGCCGGGGGGGAGGTTCGCCTCGGCGTCACCGACCTTTCGGCGGAGCTCATCCCACACCTGCGGCAAGGCCGAACCGGGTACGGTCGAGCGCATCTCCACCGAGATCGTCGAGAGCCCAGGGGTGTTGCGCGACTCGATCTTCTTGATCTTCCCTAGCTTCTGGACCGCGAGCTCGATCTCGTCACTAACTTCCTCTTCGACTTCGTAGGCCGTCGCCCCAGGGTACGGGGTGATGACCAGCGCTTCTTTGATCGTAAACTCGGGGTCTTCGAGCCTCGGCAGAGAGTTGAACGCGCTGAGGCCGACGTACAACGCGGCAATCGTCAGGACGACGACGATGGTCCTGTTGCGCAGCGAGAAATCGGTGAGGTTCATTGCCGCGTCTCGTCCGACTGCTCCATCTCGATGACCTCGAGACCGTCGGTGAGAAGGTGCACACCGCTCATGGCAATGGCTTCGTCACCTTCGAGCCCCTCCGAGATCACGATGCCGTCGCCCGTCACCATCCCGACTGCCACGGGTTGCTTGCTGACGATCATGGGGTCGCCCGCGACGACCCAGACGTAAGGCTTCTGCTCTTCGTCGGCGACGACGGCCTTCGCAGGGATCACGAAGTCCTCATCTTCGGTCGTCGACAGACCCGTCAGAATGAGCTTCGCGGTCATCCCCGCCATCACCCCAACGTTCGATGGTTTGTCCATGACGAATGTCGCACGGAAGGTACGGGTGCTCGGATCCGCCGCGGTCGCGAGCTCGGTCAGCCGAACCGGAAACTGCGTGCCCGGCATGGACGAGAGCTCCACGACTGGCTTGGCCTCGGCATTCCATCGATCGAAGTCGATGTTCTCGCGATTGGTGTTGGCGAGGTCGCGCTCCGGGACGTCGACGACGACCTCCATGACGGACTCGTCTTGCAGCAAGAGCACGGGCTCTTTCGCAGCGACGTTCCGGTAGTCGGTCACCAACTTCCGCGCGATGACCCCGTCGAAAAGCGCGCGGAGCTTCGTGTCGTCGAGGGCCTTCTGCGCAATTCGAAGCTCAGCACGGTCGACGTCGCGCGCGCGAGTCGCGACGTCGAGGTCGCGCTGTGTCCCGGAGCCGGAGGCCAACAGCTTGCTTTCGCGACGGTACTCGGCATCGGCGAGCCGAAATCGAGCGCGGGCAGCCTCGACGTCGGCCCGGAAATCTCGAGGATCGAGCCGAGATAGGATTTGGCCCTTCTCGACCTTCTGCCCCTCTTCCACCGGCCAGTCCACGATTCGCCCAGGGACTTCGAACGCGAGCTCGACGACTTTGCTCGACTTGATTCGACCCGGAAAGTCAGGCTGCGCGCCGCCGCCCCCGCCGGCCAAACGGAACACCTTAATCGGCCTCGGCGGAGGCTCGACCGGGACCACCTCCTCTGACTTGCACGATGCGAGAAACATCACCGCAACAACGGGGCACAGCCAAACCATGCCTTGAAGGGGCATTCGAGTCTCCTTCGAACGGTCCGGAACGAACATCAGACAGCTGCGCGAGGTTAGAAAGCGCGTGCAGCAATGCCAAGCGCAATTTCCGCAACCCAAGGGAGACGATTTGATCCCTGTAGAGACCAAACACGGTCGACTACTTTCCCGTCGGTTGAGTGCGGCGCGCGATCGACCTCGGCGTTGGAGGACATGAATGCGAGTGGTTTGGGTATTGCTGAGTGCGTTCCTGCTCGCGCCGGCGGTGTTGGTCGCGCAGAGCGCCAAACCCATCGTGAAGATCGTTTCGGTCGTGGACGGTGCCTCCCCGGGGTTCGACGTGGCCCAGCAAGACCTCGCCGAAGAGATCGACAGCCAACTCTCCGATCGCTACGAAGTCGTGATGGCGCCCACGCTCGTGGGCGATTGGACGAGGCAGAGCGTCCGACAGAAGCTCGACGAAGCCTACGCCGACCCGAGTCTCACTGCAGTCTTTGGCTTCGGCCACAACGTGGTAGCCGAGGTCGCATCTCGGAGAAGACTCCCCAAGCCGACCATCCTCCCTTTCGTCACGAGCGGCACCGAGCAGGGTCTGCCACGCCGCGAAGACACCAGCGGACGCCAGAACCTCGCGTACATCACTGAAGAACTCGACATCACAGAGGAGGTGGAAAGGCTGCGCGAAGTCGCCGGCTCGAGGACCATCGTATTTCTCACCGAGGAAACGGAGAGCGACAAGCTACCCGATGTCCGGGACAAGCGAGTCGAGAAGGTATTTGCGGGCCCTAACGTTGCCGACCTTCTGAACGCGATCCCAAACACCGCCGACGGCGTGGTTCTCGCCCCGATGCGGAGGCTCAGCGCCGACCAGCGGCGACGACTCGCAGACGGCCTCATCCGACGACAGATTGCGAGCATCTCGGTGACGCCGACCTGGGTCGACCAGGGCGTGATGATGACGATCCGCTCGGTCGACAACGAGCGCCGGCGCGCTCAACGCGCGGCCCTTGCGTTGGACTTGATTCTAGAGGGGCGCCCTGCCAGCGGGATTCACGTCGACTTCGAAGACAGCCAAGAGCTTCTGATCAACCTGGCCACCGCGCGCGCAGTCGGTGTGCGACCGACGTTCGAGCTGCTCCTCGAAGCCGACGTGATCGACCAGGTGCCTGAGGAGGCGTTGAATCGAGTGACGATGAACGTCGTGATGCGCGAATCGGTCGACGCCAACCTCGACTTGCTGATCTCGAGGAAGTTCGTGGAGTCCGGAGAGCAGGGCGTGAAGATCGACCGCGGTCCGCTGCTGCCCGAAGGCGTGCTGGACTTCGGAATCACGCAACAAGATGCGGATCGGATCCAACCGGGCGGGCTCGTCACCGAGAGGCAGGGCACGTATACGGCACGCGCCACCCAACGTATCTACTCCGAAGGCGCATGGACGGCCTTCGCATCGCGAAAACTGTTCCAGGAAGCTCGGGAGTACGGCTACTTCGTGGATGTGCTCGACGTGATGCTGCTCGCTGGCGTCGCCTACGTCGACGTCCTTCGCGCTCAAGCGCAAGAGCGCATCCAGCGCAACAACATCCAGTTGACCCGCGAGTACCTGGAGCTTGCGCGCCTACGACTGGAAGTCGGGGTGGCGAACGCCAGCGAGCTCTACCGCTGGCAAGTGACGCTGGCGGAGAACCAGAGCTCGGTCGTCGACGCTCGCGCGCAGGTTCAGCAGGCCAAGATCGAGCTCAACCGAGTGCTCAACCGGCCCTCCGAAACGCCCATTCAGCCCAACGACTTGCGGCGTGAGGCGGACGGCACGGTGGCGCCCCCGGAAGACCCCATCGGCCTCTACATGGCCGACCCGTATTCGTTCAAGTTGCTTCGCGCCTTCATGGTCCGCGAGGGGCTCCGAAACTCGCCCGAAGCGAGAGAGATCCGGGAGCGGACGAACGCGCAGGTGCGGATTCAGGAAGGCCGAACCCGCGAGCTCTGGCTTCCCGAGTTCTTCATCGAGGGCGGCGTGCAGCACGATTTCTGGAGAGACGGAGAAGGCAGCGAAGCACTCGACCTCGGCTTCGAGCTCGACGACGGAACGGTCGTTGCGTTTCCTGGCCCGGACAAATTCGGTTGGGACGTGGGCATCTACCTCTCGATCCCGCTTTCTCGGGGCGGTGCGAAGGTCGCCGAGATGCGACAGGCAGCCATTTTGGTCGAACGGCTGACCGCTGAGTTCGCCCGCGTCGAACAGAACATCGACGTGGGCGTCCGCACGGAGCTCTACAGCGCGGCGGCCGCCCTCGCCTCGGTGACGCTCACCCGCAGAGCCGCGAAAGCGGCTGCCGACAACCTCGCGCTGGTCACCGACCTCTACCGACGCGGCACGGTGGACATCATCACGCTGACCGACGCCCAAACGCAGAGCCTGATCTCCGACCTCGATGCCGTCAACGCGGTATACGACTACGCGATTGCTCTACTGTTCGTGAACCGTGAGGCGGGCCACTTCCGCAACCTCGATACGCCCGAAGCCAGAGAATCATTCGCCGATCGACTTCACGAGTTCGTCGATGCGGGCGAGAGCATCCCTCCAGCGATCATCTCCACGCCGTAGTTCGATCCTCGACGGCCACCCAAGCCTGGCAAGAGTCCACGCCCGGCATCAGCGGCAGCGAACGGGGGCATCCTTGAGCTCAGGCGGCATCCTTTCCCACGGGTAGCCTGCCTTGGCCGTTGCGTAAGTCGTGTCGAACAGTTTCGTCATGTAAGCGGGGTCGAACTCGCTCTCCGACTCCTCGACGAAGCTCGCTGGGATGTAGGCCAAGTGGAAGTCGAGCCCATCCCGACAGGTCTCTAGGAAGATCCGATAGAGGTCGCCGATCCCCTGGGTGCGCACAACCGAAGAGATGGACCGGCCTGAGATGGGAACCAGCCGATTGTCGACGGCCTCGTATCTCGGATCGAGACGAGCATTGCGAATGACATACACCTTCGAGCGGCCGGGGACATGGAGGCGCTTCTGGACGGCGTGGAGGTCAACGCCCGCCGGATAGAGGAACACTTGCGATGCCGTGCCGCCGTCGACGTGCAGCTCGTCGTACATCTCGCCGTCGTACTCGACCGGGATCATGACGGGTGTAAAGGCAGCAGGCATCGATGCCGATGCCAGCAGGATTAATCGAATCAATTCAAGGGCTTTCGGATGTCCGCTGTCCGCGATCTCCCCGAGACTCCAGATCACCGGGCGCAACGAATCGAGGTTGGTCGTGCCGACGTTGAGCACTCTGCCTTTCCGATGCTCTTTCGCGATCTGTTCCATCAGCGTCTCGTCGACATAGTTGGCGATCAGCGCCTCGAGAGGCTCTGTCGTCGCGAACGCGTCGGTGCGGATCGCCTTCAACAGGCGTCGTCGCTCGAAGACGTCGTCGTTTTCGAGGTCCACTGCCACACTACGAAGGACCTCGTCGTACTCGGAGCCGAGAAACGCAAAGGGCGCCACGAGCGCACCCGCACTGATCCCGGTGACCACCGTGAACTCGGGCCGATCGCCGGCGGCAGTCCAACCCAGTAGCAACCCTGCGGCAAACGCGCCGTCGGCGCCGCCCCCCGATATGGCCAGATACGTATGTGGTTTGCCATACACCCCCGAGTACCGCTCTTGGAGCTCCTCGTCTGACTCTTCCAGCCACAGGTGGTCCCAGGGCGGTGGCGCGTCTCCCCACGCGCGGACACGCGGAATTCCAAAAACCGTCGCTTCCTCGACGCCATCCTCGGGAAGCGGTTTGCGCTCGGGCACGTGCGCACACGCAACGAGCAGAGCAAGCGACGAGCACGCACCGAGGACGCTCCTCTTGATTCCAACTCTCGAGCCCATACCTTCTTTGTCTATCACGAACGTTCGGCGCATGGGAATCCGCTCGCGCAACAGACACATCGACGAACGCGCACTGCTGGTCGCCGTTCAAGGTGGCAGCGGGTTGACTCGGGGGCTGTGAGTCGGTGAGCATCGGTTCTCCAAGTGGCCGCATGCGCCAAAAGAAAACTGTGATTGGTTCTCAGAACAGTTCACGTGGGTTAGGAGAGGAGAATGAGAAGCGGATTGAGGCGCGCGATGAGTGTCGGACCCGTGATGCTCTTACTGTTGATGAGTTCTACTGCACTGGCAGCGCCGATACCCGGATTCGAGGCTGTGCAGAACGGGGAGCCGCAGCAATGGAAGGGCGTCTGGGACCGTTTCGTGGACGCGTGGTCGAGCTTCGGGAACTGGCGCGTCCCCGTTGCACTGGGCTTCGAGCTATCCCTGGCCGCGGGGCTCGCCATGATCATTGCCGTGCACCCTACCAACGCGAAGTCGCGTTGGACCTCGGACGTCGGGCTCGCCGAGCAGCACAAGACGCTGCCGCTCTTTGCAACGGTATCGGTGATGGTAGCCGCGATCGTCGAAGCCTACCCTGCGATGGCCTTGGTCGTGTTCGGCATCGGAGGGCTGCTCCGCTTCCGCACGGATATGGGCCAGCCCAAGCTGACCGGTCGCGCCCTCCTAGCCACCATCATGGGCCTGGCAGTTGGTCTGCAGCTGTTTCCGCTTGCCATCATGGGGACCGCCTTCGGCTGGGTTCTCATCTATTTCATCGAGCGCGTGACGATCGTCGAAGTCACGGTCGGCAGCCTCAAGACCGACGTGATCCTGGATGCAACAGACGCATGGGTGGAAGCATTCGAGAGGGCGGGATGCCAGGTTGTCCGCGCCTTGCTCGGATCGAAGAAGGGAGAAATCGTCATCGTGGCCGCGATCCCTTCCAAAATGTCGCCGAAAGATCTGGGAGACATTCTGCACAACGAAGTGCCGGAGCAATACCTCGGCAAGCCCCGTGTGAAGGGGGCCTAGTGAGCGCACTCGGGTGGTCCCCGCGGGCTGGGAGACCACCACGATTTCCCGAATAGTCTGAACTGCCACGCGTCTGCTTCGCCGCGTCACGCGCTCAACGCCGCGTTGGCTAAGGTGCGCACAGAGTGACTGGAGTTGCCAGTTCGCAACCCAGTGGCCCACCGCAATTACGGTTTCACTTGGCGGTACCATACGCAGATGGGTGTGCGCCGCGGCGTGGCCAACTTCCTCGGCAAGGTGAGTATCCCGGTCCTTGCAGCAACGGCTTGTACCAGCGTCGGTCACTGGTCCGTCGCATCGGCCCAGGCGGACACCCCACATCGCGATTCCGTTCCGGCCGAAGAAGTTGGCTCGAACGCCGTCGCCGACACGGAATCGACGGAGACCACACTGATCGTCGTGGGTGGTGCAAACGGCGAGACCCCGAGTCCAACGCTCGACCGACTCAAGGAGAGGTTGGCGTCCGCCGACCCGAGTTCGACGATCGTCATCTTCACCGGTAACTACTCTATTTCGGGAGGGATGCCCGGCAAGTCCGACGACAAGCGGACGAGGGTGGAACGCGACGTCGACGCACACATCGACGCGGTGCACGACTTCGTGCGGCGCGGCGGTCAGACGTACTTCTTGGCGGGAAACAACGACTACCAGGGCCGCAAGGACGTTCGGCGCCTCCGAAAGCACATCAACCGAAAGCTCAGTTCCAAACTTCCAGACGGAGAAGACCGAGACGTCGATGTCATGCCGAACGCCGATTGCGGAGAGCCGACGATCCTCGAACTCGGCGACTTTGGTGTGGTTGTGCTCGTCAACAGCCAGTGGTGGATGCGGGACTGGAAGGCGCACGCTCGCTTCAACGAGGGGTGCGAATTCAACACGCGAGGCCAACTATCGAGTGCCGTGGAGTTGCTCATGCGGAAGCACCGTACGAAGCGGGTGATCATCGCGTTGCACCATCCACTCAAGAGCCTCGGTGAATACGGGGGCCACTTCGCGGGTGTCGAACACGTGAAGCCTCCGATCGCTGGAAGCCTCGTGGTCTGGGCAAAACAGGGCGGCTTGGTCCAGCAGTATCGCAACCACGTCAAGTACGACTCGCTGGCGTCGTCTCTCGAGGCATCGGCGGAGCAAACGGGTGCGTTCGTCTTCGTCTCGGGGCACGACCGAAGCCTGCAAGTCTTGCGGGTCGGGCGCCTGGTCCCACAAGTTCAAATCGTATCGGGTTCGTCAGGGTCGGACCCAACTCGGGTGGCGCGCAGTGGGGATGGCGAGTTCGCAGAGCAGGCCTCGGGCTGGGCTGAGCTTCGGCTGAATGCCGCGCATGAGGATACCGTGACCCTCATTGACGGAGTGAGCGGCGAAACCCTCTTCACGGAGGCGCTGCCGCCGATTACCCGCGTGGGCGAGGAAGGTCTACCGGCCCCCGTCCCTCCAACGGAAGCGACCGCGGTGTCGACCTTCACCAAGGAAAAGCCACGCAAGACTCGGTGGTTCAAACGGATGCTGCTGGGTGCGCACTACCGCGAAAGCCATCGACTCGAGATCGAGTTCCCGGTGCTCGATCTATCGACGGAGCAAGGCGGGCTCTCACCGGTGCGGATTGGGGGTGGCAACCAGACCAACTCGTTGCGTCTCGAAGACCCGAACGGCAGGCAGTGGGCTTTGCGCTCCACCACCAAGGATTCGAGTCGGCTTCTCCCGTACCCCCTCAACGAATCGTTCTTCGTCACGCTGCTCGTCGAAGATGCATACACCGCAACCCATCCGGCGGCCGCGTTGGCGATCCCACCCATGGCTGAGGCCGTCGGCATCTTCCACACGCGTCCACGGCTGATGTACTTGCCCGACCAGCCGGCACTTCTCGATACTCGCGGTTACATCTCCGACGAAGTCGTGCTTCTCGAACGGCGGCCGAAGCGACCCAAGGAGGGAACGCTTCCGGCGCATCTCGGGGGTGATCTTCAGTCCACGCGCCCCGTCAAGTACCTCTCGACCTCCGACATGCTGCTCAAGATGGAAGAGAAGCCGTGGAAGCACCGCGTAGACGAAGAAACGATGCTGCGCGCGCGCTTGTTCGACCTCTTGCTCGGCGACTGGGACCGACACGCGGACCAGTGGCGTTTCGCCCGTACGACCCTTGAAGACGGCACGAACGTCTATTACCCGATTCCGCGCGACCGAGACCAAGCGTTCTCGAACTATGACGGCGCACTGCTCTTCTTTGCTCGGATGTCGGCACCGGGCGTGCGCGTGCTGCGGCCGTTCCGAGACGACATTGATAGGCTCACCTGGCTTACCTACAACGCGCGCTTCATCGACCCGATCCTCCTGAATCGGATCCCGCGCGAGCGCTGGATGCAGATAGCCGAGGAGGTGCAGGCATCGCTGACCGACGAAATCATCGCTCAGGGCATGGCTGAGTGGCCTGAGGACGCATACGAGCTCGACGGGGCAGAGCTCGAGGAGAAGCTCCGAGCTCGACGGGATGATCTCGTCGACGCCGCGGCCGAGTTCTACGAGAAGCTCAACAAGAACGTGGAGATCGTGGCATCGGAGCAGCGCGACCTCATCGATGTGGCGTACGCCGATGGGAACGCGATCACAGTCGCCATTCGAAGGCTCAAGGAGGGGCCCGACAGCAACCCCTACTTCGAGCGAACGTTCTATGGGTCGGATACCGACGAGATTCGAATCTACGGCTTGTCCGGGCGCGACAAACTCGTCATTCATGGCGAGCCGCACAAGGCGATTACGGTCCGGTTCGTGGGTGGCTCGGGTGACGATCTCGTGACCGCCGAGCCCGGAGCGCAAGCGGAGATCCGGGCGAGAGGCGTGAAAGTCCACGACCGAAAGAAGGGAATCGAGATCGACCCGAAGGTGAAGGTCGATACCGAGTACTCGAAGTCGACCTATCGCAATCATTATCAACGCGCGGACGCTCATCATGCGCCCAATACGGTGGCCGGTTTTCCAGGTTTCGTGTTCAACGCCGACGAGGGTTTTGGACTGGGTGGCAACCTCGTAGTGACGCGAACGAAGTTCAAGAGACGCCCGTTTGCGTCTTCACACGCGATTCGCGCCTTCTTTGCGACGAGCACCCTCGGTGTGACTGCGGGCTACAAGGGCGTGTTTCCCGAGACGGCGGGGCCGCTCGACCAGGAGATCAGCATTGCCGGGCAAACGGCGAACGCCGTGCGGAACTTCTTCGGGTACACGAACGTCTTCATCGACCCGGACCCTGAGGGCCGTGACTTCTATCGGGTGCGCCAAGTCGCCGGCGCGGCCAGCTACGGCCTAGTGGCCCGCCTCAGCAGCAACACGGTGCGCACGGGGATCAAGATCGCGACCTTCTTGATCGACACCGAAGATACGCCCGGTCGATTCGTCTCCCAGTCTCCAGACGTCAATCCGAACTCGCTCGGGACGAAGCTGTACTTGGGGTCGACCGTGTTCATCGGGATCAATACGTTCGACTCGGGGGCATATCCGCGACGAGGGGTTGCGGCGGGCGCCTCGGTCAAAGTGCGCTCCGACGTGACGCCAAACGATGGCGACCGCATCGGGACTTCAGGGACGTTCTCAGGCGCGGTTGCAACCCACATCCCGTTCGACGATCTCCAGCGTTTCGTGCTCTCGACGCGCGCGCGCATCTCGGGAATCGTCGGGCGCTACCCATTCTACTTTGCGCCCACCGTCGGTGACCCCGACATCCGTGCCTACAATCTCGAACAGCTGGCGGGCAACGCCGTGTTCTCCCAGACGACAGACATGCGCTTCGAGTTTGTGCGCATCAAGAAGGGCCTCCCAGGAGGGATAGGGATTGCAGCCGCTGTGGACCATGGGTTGGCGTTCGGTGGGCTGGTCGACAACGGCACCTACAACGTGGCCGTCGGCGGAAGCCTCTTCTGGAGCATCCTCGACGTGATGGGGCTCAGCGCGGGTTACTATTACGGGTTCGAAGGCGGCGCCCAAC
Organism: Myxococcota bacterium; assembly: GCA_039177115.1. GTDB lineage: Bacteria > Myxococcota_A > Polyangia > Polyangiales > Houyiibacteriaceae > SG8-38. The sequence goes on along the minus strand of JBCDFZ010000002.1, from coordinate 85,407 downwards.
GGTTGATTATCGCGTTCGGGGCGCTGTTCGGTACGACAGGTGTAGAGGAGTGACGAGTCGCGCGGAACTGGCGTCGTCGCGGACGGACTGGATCTACCCAACGGTCCTGGCGCTGGTCTTCGCGACCGCGCTGTCGGTGATCTACATGTCCGGACCGCGGAACTCTATCCCACCCGCCCCCGAGCCTTCGGCGAGCGTTCCATTCGACCTGAACCAGCCAGATCGCACGTACGAATTGCCGCCTAGACTCGAGGAGATTTCCGCGGTGGTCGTCTCGGATACGGAACCCATCGTCTGGGCCGTCAATGACGAGGAGGCCAAGCTGTATCGAATCGACCTCAACGACGGATCGGTCGAGGTCAGCAAGAAGTTCGGGAAACCGGGTGACTACGAAGGGATCGAGCTCGTCGATGGAATGGTCATCGTGGCCCGGTCCGACGGAAAGCTGTGGCGTATCGACGCGGACGGGGCGCAGAAAATATCGGGCCCCCTCGACGAACGCTACGACGTGGAGGGTTTGGGTTGGGACGCCAAGCGCAGCCGCTTGCTCGTTGCGTGCAAGGGCAAAGCGGGCCGTGGAGACGATTTTGAACACACCAAGGCGATCTACTCGGTTCGAGTTCCGTCGTTCGAGTGGTCGGAGCGGCCAGCCTTCGTCGTGAAACGAGCGACCTTGCGCCGGTTCTTGGAGGAGCATCCGCACGTGGGCCGAAAACCCGGCGCCGCGAAGTCGTTTGCCCCCTCGGCAATCGGGGTCGACCCTGCCACGCAGAGCATCTACATCCTCTCGAGCACCGGCAAGATGCTCGTGGTTCTCGATGCAACGGGTCGAGACATTCTCGACGTTGTGACACTCGAACGCAGCGTGCATGCGCAACCCGAGGGCCTAGCGTTTGGTCGCAACGGCTCTCTCTTCATCAGCAACGAGGGTCGCGGGACTCGACCCGTGCTCTATCGATTCGACCGCCGCCAGGTCGATGTTCAACCCGGCTCGGCAGGACCGCGGGAGTGAAACTGCCATGAAGCAGCTTGCAGAATCCATGCTCTATGAAATCCGATTCGGAATAGGCAACCACCGTGACTCACGACGAACCCACGGCCGCACTCGAAGTGCTCGCTCGGACCTAGCGTCGTCACGACTGATTTTCGGGGCGGACCACTTCAACGCCCAAGATGCCGGGAAACCAGCCGAGGGTAGTCGTCCACGGCGCGGGACGGGGGGTTGGCGGCTCTTGGGGAGCCTGCTGCAACGGGCCGCGCTTCTCGCGACGATCCTCTCAGTCCTCGCCGCAACCAATGCCCGTGCGGACGAACCGTGGGTTCGGATCACGAGTGACGATAAGAGAGCCTCCGTGCTCTTCCCGAGCAAGCCCGACAAAGTCGAGACGCTGAGTCGAAAGTCTCCGGCGGGCACGATCCAATCGCGCCGCGCCACCTACGAGCGTGCGGGTGTCCTGCTCACGATCACACAAACGGACCTGCCGCGCGCAGCACTCGCTTTCACGACCAACGCCAAGCTCCTCAAGCGAGCCGCCGAAGGCGTGCTCAGCAACTTCTTCGGCGAGGAAGTCTCCCAAAAGCGCATGAAGATCGGCGGCGAACCCGCGCTCACCGTGGACTATCGAGTTCCCGACTACGACGACCCCTCACACCCGGGGTACCGCGGAATCGCCATCGCGCTTCTGGTCGATCAGAAGCTATACGTCGTGAACGGCATCCTCACGAGCGAAGATCCCGCGGCAGAGAAGAAGCAGAAGAAGCTGCTCAACTCAATCCGGGTCGTCGACTGATGCAGGTCGAAGTCATGCCGATCGAAACGCTCGTCTTGAGCATCGTGGTCCTTCTTCTGGGAACCAAGCTCAACGACGCGATCGCTTGGCTGCGCGAGCATTTGATTCCGCCGGCCGTGACGGGTGGGATCGTCTTCAGCGCAATCGTGGCCGTGATCTATGCCGTTTCTGACGTCGAGGTCACGTTTGACATGCGGATACGAGACCTGCTCCTGCTCGTGTTCTTCAGCACGATTGGGCTCTCGGCGAAGCTGAGCACGCTTCGTGCCGGAGGCGTGGCCCTTGCCAAACTGGTCGGGGCAGCGGCTGTTTTTCTCGTGCTCCAAGATGCAGCAGGAATCGGCATCGCCGTGGCCCTTGGGGAGCGACCCGGGTACGGGCTGATGGCGGGAAGCGTCTCCTTGGCGGGAGGTCACGGGACCGCGATCGCCTGGGGGGCCGAAGCGGAGGCCGTTGGCCTCAAGAATGCAAGTGCGATCGGGCTCGCGTTCGCGACGTTTGGACTGGTCGCAGGAGGGATCATCGGAGGTCCGATCGCGAGCCGGTTGATCCGGAGCAATGGCCTCGAGGCGCCTCAGGCTCCACCCGACGAGCTCGAAAGCGCACCCGACGAGCGGCAGAGGAGTACCGGAATTCGTCCACGCCCCGTCCTGACGACGCTCTTCGTTCTCGGCATCTGCGTCGAGTTCGGGAGCTTTGTGAACGAATCGCTCTCCGAAGCCGGCGTGGTGCTACCCGGATTCCTGACATCGATGTTTGTCGGGATCGTGATCACCAACGTCTCGGACGCCGTGGGCATCAAGCTGCCATCCGAGACGTTCGACAACTTCGGGAATGTGAGCCTTTCCCTGTTCTTGAGCATGAGTCTCATGGACATGCAGCTTTGGTCTCTTGCTGAGGCGGCACAGCTCATCGTGACCGCTCTCTTCGTTCAGATTCTCGTCATGAACGTGTTCGCCATGCTGGTCGTGTTTCGCGCGATGGGACGGGACTACGACGCAGCCGTGATCACGGCGGGTTTTGCGGGACTCGGGCTGGGCGCCACACCCGTTGCGCTAGCCAACATGAGCGCGGTGACCGACCGATATGGTCCATCACCGAAAGCGTACTTGGTCGTGCCACTCGTCGGGGCCTTCTTCATCGACCTGCTCAACGCCGTAACGATCAAGTTCTTCATTGGCGCCCTGACGCGATGGGTCGGCTAGCGGCCATGGATTGAGCCTCGTGAGGGCTTTCCGGCGGCCTGGCGTTAACCGTGGTGAAGTCGCGCGCAAGAATTGGCACCACGATTGCCGATGACGAGCCGGAACACCGCGGGAGTTGGTTGCATACGACGTGACGAGGGAAGTATGACTGGAGCTAGAAGACGCCCGGCGCAAGGCCGACACCGGCACGGTCGGACTGTGAACTCGAACCAACCCTTTCAAGCTCTCGAGAAAGACATCTCCGACCACGGGGTCGAACTCCCCCCGACAGACCGGTTGGCGCTTCGCGAGAAGCTCTCAGAGGTTCGTGCTCGATCGGGCAGCTGCATCTACGGCCAGCAGGATATCGGCGACCGTTGGCTATTCCTGACCGAAGGTATCGCCGCATCTCGCCAAAACCACGCAGATGGAAGCTCGTCCATCGCGCGGTTCTTCGAGAAGGGTCAGTTCTGCGGGAATCTAACCAGTACGTGGACGCGAGACTATGCGGCTGACGACCTCGTGGCGCTGACCGAGGTGGTGGGTGTCGAGGTCCCCGCCCAGGTGTTCCGTCAGGAGTATCTCGGAGGCGCAGCGTTTGGCGAGTACCTACGGCTGGTCGTCATGGAAACGCTGTGCTTCGACAAAGAGATCATTGTGGTCAAGACCGCATGCACCACGGAGACTCGGTACCGGTTCCTCGAGGAGCGGTACGAAGCGGTGATAGGCTCCGTCCGCCACAAGGACGTCGCAGCGTTTCTCGGGGTGACGCCTCAGGGGCTCAGTAGGTTCCTGCGAAAGCGCCGCCAGACTTAGCCGAGGTTAACTCACCATGGAACAAGTCGTGGTAGTTCCCGAAGGTACGAACCCATGGTCGACCTTCGAATGCCGCCGGCGCGTGACTTTGGCTGGGCCCTAAAACCGGTAGAGTCGTCGCTGTTCAGAATACACGAGCGCGAGAACGGGCAGTTCTGCGTCGTTCTGAATCATGCTCTTCTGCGTGGGGTCCAAGCGGAGATGATCCACTGGTGGTTCTTGAACTTTCCGAATCTGAGCGTCCGCCTGCGCAACGTTCGAGGCTATGACGGCGTTGAGGTGCCCGGGTACCTTTTGTGGCATCCGGTCGACCACGTGAGTGCTGCCCTGTCGGGACGACTAGGCGCGGGGGGCACGGCTAAAGCCGGATGCTCAATTCGAATCCGTGAAGCGATGCAATACGACGTTTACGGGTGGACTTACCCGGTCGATGCGCAACTCAAAGTGTTCTATGTCGACGAGGACGGATGGGCGATGGGCAAAGAACTGCCGCTGGTCGGCCCGGTAATGATGTTGCGCATACACTTCAAAGACGAGTTTGAGGGCCAAGACCATCTTGGTGTGCACTACCACTATGAAGTCGTCATAGGCGCGTCCGGCGGCGGACCGGTTTCGAAGCTGATTAACAAGAGGATCACGCGCCACTACTCTCCAGAATTCTTCGCCGCTTGGCATCGGCACAACGTGATCGAGGTCGGCACCTTCGAGAACTTTCTCCCGGCGCTCTATGCGCAAAGAAAGCACCCGTCGGCACTCGAATACGCTCCAGATATGAACTCGATCGGAGAAGGCTCCGAATCGCAAACAGCCTTCAGCAAAGTGTTGTTCGAGACGAGAGTGGAGGGATACCTCGAATCCGGAGATCCGACTTGGTATCAGCGATACGATGGAGCGAGTTTTCTATGAGCCCGAGCCTCTGCCCGGCTAGACCCCGCTGGTGAAGGACTTCGACACGAAGTCCAAGAACGCGCGAACGCGCGGCAAGAGAAAGCGCTGGCGAGGCCAAACCATGAGGAGGCGCTCCCGATCTGCTTCCCAGTCAGGGAGCAGCGGAACAATCGTTCCCTCGTCCACTTCGTCTTGCACGTACATGGGTGGGACGAGCGCGATCCCCATCCCCGCGCGAAGAAGGGAGAGCACGGAGGAGACGTCGCTGCCGTAGGCCACGACACGAGGAGTGACCAATCGAGATTCGTCGCCGCGAGACAGCTCGAGCGGCGTCGAGGCACGCGCGCTTAGGTATACCCAGTCATGCTCCTCGAGGTCCTCGATTCGGGACACCAACTCGTGGCGCTCGACGTATGTGCGCGAGGCAAAGAGTCGACTATCCGTGGAACCGAGCCGGCGCAGGATGAGCGTATCTGTATCCACCTGTGCGGTTTCGGGGCGGAAGCCGACGTCGAACCCTTCCGCGATGATGTCAGCGATCCGTGGCGTTGCATCGATGTCGAGAACGACGTCCGGATAAGCCCGTCGGAACTCGGCCAGCAACAGACCGAAACGGGCAGACATCATCAGGTCTGGAAGCACAGTGAGTCGAAGCAAGCCGCGAGGCTCGTCGGTCGCCAGGCCGAGCGTCAGTGCTCGGAGCTCGCGCAACGCATGCCGACTCCGCGCCTCGAGTTCGGCTCCGGATTCCGTCAGCGTGACCTGGCGGGGCCCACGATGGAGAAGCACGACTTCCATGGCCTCCTCCAGTCGCGCAATGTGACGACCGATGGTCGATTTCGGTACGCCGAGCTCTTTGGCGGCCGCGCGCAAGGTACCGAGCCGTGCGACACGCTCGAAGGTATCCAGGTCGTTCAGGTTGACTCGCAGAGGGGGTTGCATTTCGGCACGACAAAGTAGCAGATCTGAAGCGCTGCGCTCGACGACGAGAGTCGCTACAGTCGCCTCACGGTGTCGATTCGAATGACCATCCCCGCACGAGAGCACGCGCTCGGTTCCCTGACGGTCCGACGACTGCTCCCTGCGAAGGAACGACAAATGGTAGGTCCGTTCATCTTCATGGAGATCGGCGGACCCACCGAGGTTCCGGGGCATCTCGCGCGTGGAGTGCCCGAGCACCCGCATGCGGGGCTTTCGACGTTCACCTATCTCATGGACGGCGCTCTTCGGCACCGCGATAGCGCAGGATACTCGAGCGCGGTCTACGCAGGCGACATCGCGCTCATGACGTCCGGTCGCGGAATCTCTCACGAGGAGCTTCCCGAGAACCCCACGGCTCACGGGAGCGAACGGGTTCACTTCGTGCAGATGTGGCTGGCATTGCCCGACGAGCTTGAGGAAGCGGCACCGGCCTTCGAGGTGCATCGCGCGGCGGATCTACCCGAACGCAGCGAGAACGGTTCCCGAGTGCGGGTCGCGATGGGACATGCATGGGAGCTCCGAGCACCCACCACGTGTCATGTCCCGACGCTCTTCGCGGACCTGTTCCTCGAAGCTGGCGCCGAACGCCGGATTGACGTCGACCATGAAGAGGTCGCAATCGTGCTCCTCGAAGGCAACGCCCACATCGACGACGCACCATTGGCGAGTGATGCACTCCACGTCCTTGGAAGCCGATCGCCCTTGCTCCGAACCAAAACAGGATGTCGCACCCTCGTATTGGGAGGTGCCCCATTCCCTTCCTCGCGGTTCATTGGCGGGAGTTTCGTTGCCTCGACGGAGGCTAAGCTGAGGCGGTGGATGCGCGAAGCACGGCTCGGCCGGTTTCCACGCATTCGATCGACGCTTCCCGCTCAACTACCGGAGTCTAAGTGACCCTCGAACGCCTGGCGGTCCCTTCCGCCGAGGTGCTGGGCTCCCGGGAACCGCCCAAGGAGCCCCCCACCCCGGCTGGCGTTCAAGGCGCCGCTTCGTCGAGCGGGCAACCCTGGTTCTCGAGCAAGCACTCGAAGTACAGCTCGAAGTTGTTCACGCAGTTGCCGCATGCCGTGAGCAACTCATCGGTAAAGCAGCGTCCCGTGAGCTGGCATGCGGCTAGCTGCGCCTCACCCTCGCACTGAAGCTCGCAGTTGGCTTGATTCTCGGCCGCGCACGCGTTGACGTCGGGGTTGTCGTCCACGCTGTTTCCGCATTCGAGAAACGCGTCGTCACACGTGCACTCGATGAGTTCTTCAGTACACACGCCGGTTTCGGCATTGCAAATCTCCTCGAAGAAACATTGAACCTTCTCCAGCCGACACTCGAGGAACTTGAGTCGCGCCCTCGTGCATATGGGCGGCGTGAACCGCTCACGTTCCATGCAGGTCTGCATGCATAGCTCCGCGTCGGGTTGGTCGCTGCACGAAAAGATAGGGATGCACCATTCCTCACATGCGCGTCGAATCGATGCGGCTTGGGTTCCTTGGGTGTCGGCGGGCGCCGCGGTCGGCGTGTCTCCGCAAGCGGCGGCGAGCGCCAAGAAGGTAAAGAGCAGGCGAGTCTTCATGGATCAAGGGTCGCGCGCGACAGGCGCAGCGTCCACTAAGATTCAGGCGCGCACGATTTGCGCGATGCAACTCAGTTGCATCAAGTAAACCGATCCGTTTACCGTTCGTCACGGCCGCGATGCGCAGGGCAGGAGAAAGGCGGCCCAAATCCTGAAAGACCACTGCTGCTAGGAGCCGTCATGAGGTTCCGGCAGCGGCTCGCAGTCGTCCAGCACGGTCCGACGCTACCCGAGCATCGGCGGAAGTGGCGGCCTCAGTACGATGTAGAGCGCGAACAGCAGTACGGTCCAACTCACTGCAAGGTAAACGAGGCCGATGAGACTGAAACCTGGCTGGAAGAACCGATACATGGCGACCAGGAAGTTCGCCCACCGCGTCGTCGCAAACAGCGTCGCCGCCACCACCGCGATGTCTGGTCTCCACTGGCCCCCAACGAACGGCAACGCCCAGGCTGTCACGGCCACGAGGATCGCAATGGCTGCGGCCCGACGTCCGGCGAGACCCCCATCGACGCGTCGGAGCAACAGAAGCTCGGGGATCGACAAAACCAGAAGAACGCCACTCCCCACCGCGAAGATGACCGGATAGTCCCGGAGGCTGAGCGGCTCGAGCTCGAACACGCTGGGCATATAGCGTCACGCTCCCTAGCCTGTCCACGGCTGCGCGACGGAGCCTAGCCGAGTCCGAACCGCGCGTCGGAGTGAAGGTGTGCTTTCGGATTTGTCACCGGAGCGTCGAACGGCTGTTTCGACGCCAGTGTTAGCGTCTGCCTCCCCTCTTCCAAAGGAGTGCTCCACATGCTGCGTCGACCTTCCACGCGATGGACTTTGATTTCTTTGTTGGCCGTTTTCGCGGCCAGTTGCTCGACCAACTCGGGCGAGTCTGGCGCCGCCGCGACAGGCTCCGCCACCCTGAGTCTGGAAGTCGTCGACGGAATCGAGTTCGACACGGTCGAATACGAGATCACAGGCGGTGAGATGGAGCCGATGGGCGGCAGCATCGATACGAGCGCGCCCGGTGCCACGGCATCGGTCGAAGTGTTCGGCATCGCTCCCGGCGATGGCTACACCGTCACGATGACCGCCACCTCGACGGATGGCGAGACGAGCTGCGAGGGCTCGGAATACTTCGCAGTCGAGGCCGGCGTCGCGACCGACGTCATGGTCATCCTCAACTGCAAGCGACCGCCAACGTTCGGCGCCCTGCGTGCGAATGGCAAGTTCAACATCTGCACCCAGCTCACCAAGGCGATCGTGGCTCCGCTGGCTACGTCGGTAGGCGCGAGCATCGACGTCTCCGCAGAGGCGGTCGATGCCGAGGGTGACGATATCGAATATCAGTGGACCGCGACCGCAGGCTCTTTCGCCGATCCGACGGCCGCGGTGACGACCTACAGCTGCGACGTCGAAGGCACTCAGAGCGTCCGCGTCACAGTGTCGGACGACGAGTTCGAGTACTGCGACGACTCGTGGACCGTCGAGGTGACGTGCGGCTCCGCTGGGCCGAGCGACCGCCTTCAGATCATCCACAGCTCCGACAACGAGTCGTCGTTCCAGGACCCGAACACCCTCGAAGAGAAGATCATCAACTACGCCGCCGTGGTCGACGGCCTCCAAGCGCTGGCCCGTCAGGAGGGCATCGCCTCGGTGCACCTCACCGCGGGTGACCACACCATTCCAGGTCCGTTCTACCAAGCCTCCGAAGAGGTCGGGGAGCTCGGGGAGCCCGGCCTCGCCGACATCGTCATGTACAACGGCATGGGCTTGCTGGCGAACGGCATGGGCAACCACGAGCTCGACGGCGGCATCGACGAATTCGCTCAGATGCTCGCCGTGGCGGCCTACCCATTCCTCGCAGTCAACCTCGACTTTTCGAACGTCACGCTGCAGGAAGGCACGCCCGAGATCGCCATCGGTGAAGACGGTTCGGCCTGCTCCGAGAACGCCGCCAAGGTTCTCAAGAGCTGCGTGCTCGAGGTCGATGGACAGAGGCTTGGCCTGATCGGTCGGGCGCCCTCGGAGTTCTTCCAAGTCACGTGCACGGGCGAGGAAGAGTGTCCGGGGCTCGACTTCATCGGCGGTAGCGACGACGAAGGATTCCCGAACGTTCCGGCCGTCGACCAGGTGCTCGAACAGGTCGACCTACTCGAAGGGCTCGGGATCAACAAGATCATCCTGCTCAACCACGCGCAGAGCTTTGACTCCGACCAGATCGGGCTCGGAGAACTGCGGGGGGTCGACATCGTGGTCGAGGCGGGCGCGACCGGTTTCCAGTCGCAGCCGGAGGCCGACGGCCCCTTCAACTTCCTGCGACCGGAGGACCTGGACACCGCCGGTGAAGTACCGTACCCGCTGGTCCTCGCGGATAGCGAGGGCACCACCGTGCTCACGATCAACAGCGAGCAGCTCTACCGCTACGTGGGCCACCTGATCATCACGTGGGATTCGGAAGGCAAGATCTCGGAGTTCGACTCGCGAAGCGGGCCCGTCGCAACAACCACGGAGGCCATCGCATTGCTGGAAGACGAGGTCGGCGAACCCACCGCGGTCCCCGAAAGCGTTCAGAGCACTCTCGCCGCGCTTCAGGCAACGCCCTCCATCACCGCTGCGTTCGAAGAGGTTGGAACGACCGAGTTCCCGCTCAACGGACTTCGCGCAGACGTTCGCGGTCGGGAAACGAATCTCGGACGCGTCGCTGCCGACTCCACGCTGTGGTACGTCGAGCAGAACTTTCCGGAGCTCGGGATCGACGTCGCCCTCAAGAACGGTGGCGGGATCCGCGATAGCATCACGGGTCCGGCGATCATTCAGCTGACCGTTCGGGCGGCGCTCGCGTTCGACAACACCCTCACGATCCTCCGCCTGACCGGCGACCAGATGATCGCGACGATGGAGAACTCGGTGAGTCGAAACCCGGCGGCAGACGGTCGCTTCCCGCAGATCGCCGGGATGACGATCGAGTTCGATCCGTCGCAGCCAGGCGTGGAAGGGCTCGAGTCGCTCGACACCCCGTCGCGAGTCCGCAGGCTCGTCATCGGGGACGACGTGTTGATCGACGACTTCACCGCGCAGGGTGACCTGAGCCGAACGTTCGTCCTCGCAACGAACAGCTTCACCGCAACAGGCGGCGACGGCTATGCGGCGTTCCCGGTCTCAGAGGAGCTGGCCCAAACCGACATCGGCGAACAGCAGATCCTCGAGGAGTACATCGTCGACGCGCTCGGCGGCGTCGTCAGCATCGAGGACCCACCGCCAAGCTCCCGCGTGGTCAACTTGAACCCGCAGTGATCGAACGACGACGGGCTGCGGTCGACTTCGATAGCCTACGGTTGGTTCGTATCGGTGCTCTCCGCGTCCGGGCACGTGTTTTCCCCCGCGCGCCCGCCCCACCTGCTGCACCTGTCGTACTCGAATCGAAAGGCCGCGGTTCCTGTTTCATGCACGCACAGAATGACACCGGGCTCGATCTCATTGGCGTCTTGAATGGTGTCGTTCGCGTTCACACGGAACTCGCATGGTACCGCGGGATGATCCGGCTGCTCGACCGCTTCGAGCGAGAGTGAGAAAATGCCTCCAGTAAAGAAGAGCGTCGGGGGAATTATCCTTTCCAAGACCGAGACGGCTCCGTCGATGAGCGGCTCTCCGTCGAGTTGCCAGATCTCGTACACGAGCAGGTACTCGCCGGGTACGGACACCCAGCTCTCCGCCTCATCCTGGATCAGGTAATCTATTCTCGCGAGCGAGATGATACGCTCGCACTGGTCCGGCGGCACGTCATCCGGGCAGGTCGGGTAGCGCACGTCCTTCCAAACGCTCGGCGCGGGCACCGGCTGGGGATCCATTGGAGCTGGCGTCGCGGCAGGTTGGTCGTCGGGGACCTCAGCCTCCGGAACGTCCGTCTCCGCATCACCGCACCCGAAAACGACCAACGCCAAGAATAGTAGCCCCGGTGCCCAGCGCCCCGCCCACCCACTTCCTCGCAAGGTTGAGAAACACATATGGCTAAATGATTTCAAACCCTCTTGCGCGCCGGCAAGCTCGATCGCAGCCAAATCGGCGTTTCTGTGAGCTTGGTCGCAGCTCGATTGGAGGAGGCACGCGGACGAAGGCGAACGCGGCCAAGTCCGTCCCCGTTCGGATCCCAAGCGATGAGCACGACCGGTCGAGTCGAACCACGGCGGACCGGCCACTCTCCAGGCGCTCAGCTGCGCTTCTTGGCGCGAAGGCCTCTGCGGCTGCCTTTCGGCTTGCTTGGTCTGCGAGGTGCGCTCGGCCGTGAGTTGCCGAAGTCTCGCCGGGGGCGCTGGGCGCGCGGTCGGTCCTCGGCAATGTTGACGCGAAGAGTTCGCCCCGACACCTCGCGGCCGTTGATCGCTTCCACCGCGTCCATGGCTTGCTCTTCCGTCGCAAAACCGACGAAGGCGAAGCCCCGAGGACGACCGGAGTCACGGTCCGTCGGGATGTGAACGTCGACGACTTCGCCTACCTCGGAGGCGAGCTCGCGAAGCTGTTGCTCCGTCACCCCAAAGTCGAGATTGCCAATGAATATCTTGCTTGCCATGGTTTTACTCCGACGCCCTCGGGCTCAGGCGCTTGTCGATGAGTGATTCGATGTTGGCGAGGTGTGCTCGCTCTTCGCGACCACAGAAAGACCAGGCCACGCCTGATGCCCCAGCTCTGGCCGTTCGTCCGATGCGGTGTACGTACGTTTCGGGAACGTTCGGGAGGTCGAAGTTGATGACGTGGGTCACGCCTTCCACATCGATCCCGCGTGCCGCAATGTCCGTGGCAACCAGAACCGAGAGCTTCCCGCTTCGGAACGCATCAAGCGCACGCGTGCGTGAGTTCTGAGACTTGTTGCCGTGAATCGCGGCGGCTGGGATCCCGGCTTTCCCAAGGTCTCGAACGATACGGTTGGCCCCGTGCTTCGTTCGACTGAAGACAAGCGTGTGCTTGACCTCCGGCTCGCGCAGGAGCCGGGCGAGAAGGTTTCGCTTCCGCGCCTTCTCGACGAAAAACACCTGCTGCTCGATGCTGTCGACCGTAGACGAAACCGGCGCCACTGCGAGTGCGACCGGGTCGTCGAGGAGGCCCTCGGCCAAACGACGGACCCGCGGCGGCATCGTGGCCGAAAAGAACATCGTTTGGCGCTGCTTCGGTAGCGCCTTGGTGACACGGCGCACATCGGGAAGGAACCCCATGTCGAGCATGCGGTCGGCTTCATCGAGTACGAACAACTCGACGTCACGGAGAGAAACCACGCCGCGCCCCATCAAGTCGAGAAGCCTGCCCGGGGTTGCGACGAGTAAGTCGACGCCGCGACGAAGCTCGGCCACCTGCGGCTTGTCGCTTACCCCACCGAAGATCACCGTGTGCCAAAGGTCGAGGTCGGCGCTGTACGTGCGGAGGCTTTCACTGATTTGGGCAGCGAGCTCACGTGTGGGGCTCAGGATCAGCGCCCGCAGCTTTGGCTTGTTCCCCGCGCGCGCGTCGAGCAGCTGAAGTAGGGGAAGTGCAAACGCTGCGGTCTTGCCGGTCCCTGTCTGAGCGCAAGCGAGAATGTCTCGCCCCGCGATCGCCGGTGGGATGGCGAGCTGCTGGATCGGCGTAGGGTCGGAGTAACCGGCCCGCTTCGTCGCCGACTGGAGCTCCGGGATCAGCCCGAGAGTATCGAAGCTCACCACGGGCGATGCCACCGTTCGGTGCAAGCGGCGAAGGCGCCGCGAAGGCACTCGCGGCTCGTATCCCAGCCGAGACTGCCTACAACTAGTTTCTTACTCATGCTCTTTTCTTCTCTTTTCGTGCGCACCGGGATTCGGATGCAACGTGCGGGCTCCCATGGCGAAGCTCGCGCTCCCGCCGAGGACTTGGCCCTTCCATACCTGTCCGGTTCTTCTGCGGATCTCAAAAAAACGCCGTTCGAATCACGGCGCGGCTCTCGCAGGAACAGACAACGTGCCGGGAGCTCACGGCGAGCTCCCACGCCTCAACTGAGGCTCTCTGGGGCGGTCACTAGCAGGTCGACCCGGGCTGTCCACCCCAGCGCCAAGACGCCAACCACCCAGCTTTGCCGGTTCCGGGGTGGTTCGCTAAGTACTTATGAAGTGAGCAGGATGGCGGCGAGAGAGTAAAGCGACCATGCGCGTGGTGATCTTCGGTGGGAGCGGGTTGATCGGACAGGGCGTGTTGCTCCAGGCGCTCGACCATCCGGAAGTGGAAAGTGTGCTCAGCATTGGCCGGCGGACGCTCGATGCGAGCCACCCGAAGCTGCGACAATTGGAACACGACGACTTCTTCGACTTCGCCCCACTCGCCGAGGAGTTCCGCGGGCTCGATGCCTGCTTCTGGTGCCTTGGGACGGCGTCTGGGGGGATGTCCGAGAAGGACTACACGCGCATCACCTACGACTTCACGATGGCGGCCGCCAAGGTGCTGCAGTCGCAGAGCCCCGGTATTTGCTTCTGCTTCATCTCTGGAGCGGGCACCGATGACACCGAGAAGGGCCGCATGATGTGGGCTCGCGTCAAAGGCAAGACCGAGAACGCGCTTCGACGATGCGGGTTCGAACGCCTCTATCTGTTCCGCCCGGCGTTCATCAAGTCGACGCGAGGCGACACCACGCGCGGCTCCGTGCCCCGCGCGCTGTTCGCGGGGGTCTACCCCCTACTCCGTTCCCTCGGAGCCGCCACCACGAACACTGCGATTGGGGACGCCATGCTAGCCGTCGCAGCGCACGGGTCAGACCGCGAGATTCTCGACTCGAAGGCGATCACCGAACTCTCTAAGGCCCGATCGTCGTAGCGTCGCTCGACCGTTCGAGTACGAGGAAATGCTGCGGTTGCTCGACCGAAAGCATGCGGGCGCGGGGGCCCGTGAGTGTGAGCCGTACGCCGAAAGCCTCGGGCTCCTGCTGTAGCCGCCCGGAAACGTAGCGCAGCATGGCCCTGAGGTCCTCGTCGTTCGACGGGTTCAACCCCGTGATCAGGGCGAGCGCAATGAGATCTCCAAAGTCGTTGGCGAACAGTTTCGTCGGTTGAAGAGAACGCTCGACCACCCGAAAAAGGTCTGCGCCGAGTTCCGCCCGAAGAGCGCGCTCCGACTCCTCGAGCGACCCTGACGCCGCGGGGTCGTCTGCCACGCCGAAGAACGGGTCGAACCGAATCCAGCGGCCGTCGTTGAGGGCCGGCTTCGGTCCCGATCGCGTGGCCCAGAAGTCGCGCGATATCGTCGTCGAGTATCGCCCCCCGCGTTCCGCGAAGACGACGACGACCCGGCCGCCGGGTGCCAGCACCGAATGCAGGGCACGGAACAGGGCTCGCAGGTCGCTCGCGAAGTAGATGGAATGCTGAAGCAGCACGAGGTCGACGGGGGCCACCAAGTCGCTCGGCGCTTTGCCCGACTCCGGCCACGAACTCATCGATTGTGCACTGCATCGTGTGCGGGACCGAGACCTGCGGACACCGGCCCGTGACCAAATCGGCGTACTGCGCAAGCGCCCCCTCGGACGCATCGAGCGGCAACAGGGTCAGCGGATCGGTCCGTCCAGCAACCGCGTGCCCCACGGTTTGCCCATCGCCCGACCCGAGATCGAGAACCCGTCCGCCAGGCTTCACGGCGGAGATGCAGTTTGCAATCCGGGGTACCGCGTAGTCTCGCTGGTCGGTACCCAGCATCAAACATCGAGGTTCGGCATCCACACCGAGAAGACTGATCGGGTCGGGCTTCAGCACACGCGAAAAGACGAGGTCGTAGAGCTCGTACTCGCTCCTCCCTCGAAGCTCGAGCTCGAGGAGCCGCTCGAAGTTCCGAAACTCCGCTGCGCATCGCGCGAGCATGGCGCGCGTGACGGGAACCGACTGGCTCCGCGCGCCTGCTCCCGATGCCCGCAGGCGGGCGTCAGAGATGTCTTCTGGGCGTATCGACACTTGCGAGGTACTCGAGGTTGCCATCAACCTTAGTACCTCTGTCACGCATCCCGTATTCCAAAACGAACCCCCGATTTCACGATGGCGGCCGCCAAGGTACGATCCGACATTGTGCAGCCCTGCTCGGTGTCACCGGTGCCGGCTCCGAGGACCCCATGAAGTGCGACACACTCAAGTGAACGCAACGTCCCTCGCGGAAACCCTCTGGTGACATTCGGCGCAAACGAAATCCACCCGAATGTTCGAGCCACAAGGTTTGTGCACCAAACGATTCCAACGGGCCTCGTCCACGTCGACATGGTCGAGGCCCCACGTCCGAGCCGCCAGAACGACATCCAATAGTCCTCGCCCAGCCGCGGTGGCCCGATAGGCCGCGTTGCGAGTTGGGCCTGTTCGTTCGAGCACGCCGTGCTGAACCAAGTGCGTAAGCCGTTCGGTGAGGATGTTGTGGGCGATGCCGAGCTTCGCCTGCGCCTCGCGAAATCGGAACTCGGTTTGGAGAGCTCCGTACATGATGAGCATGGACCACCGATCGCCAACGATTCGGAGCGTCTCCAAGCCCGGGTCTGACCGCGCCGACACGTCGTCGATCCCCGCCATCTTCCGCCATCCTCGAACGTCGTTTGGGGTCAGGCTCACTTGATCGAGCGGGAGGATCGGGGGCCAGACCAGGTCCTCGGCGGTGACGACGCGTCCGCAGTTTCGACAGATCATGCGCACGCGCAACGGATGACCACAGGGCCTGTGAACGAGCGCGACGTCGCTCTTGGTGGACCGCCATTTCTCGCCCCACGCGATCAGCGTCAGTGCGATGGGGTAAATCGAAAGCCCCTTGTCGGTGAGGCGATACTCGTACCGCAGTGGCGCGTCGCTGTACGGCCTCCTCTCGAGCACGCCCGAGTCGACCAGATGCTTCAGTCGCTCCGAAAGCCTCGCCCTCGAGATCTTCATGGACTGACAGAACTCCTCGAAGCGGCGCGCCCCGAAGAACGCCTCGCGCGTGATCAGGAAGGTCCACGCATCCCCGATTTGGTCCGCTGCGGCCGCAAACGGGTCCAATTGAGGCTCGGTTCGCGCACTCACGGAAGGCTTCGTACCAAGAACCGACATCGCTGGCCATAAGTTGCTTGCATAATGGAACTCGCCTGCTACTAAGTTCCATTATGCAAGCATTTGCTGATCCTGCGAGTACGGCGGCGCGGCGAGATCGGGAGACAGTCCGCACCCAAGAGCGCTGGCTGGACACGAAAGACGGGGTCCGGCTGGGCCTCGAGTACCTGGAACCCGCACGAGTCACCGGCGCAGCCATCTTGGTTTCCCCCGCGATGGGAGCGCCGGCGCGCGCCTATCGGCAGTTGGGCCGCTCCCTCGCGGAGAAAGGGCACGCGGTTCTTCTTCTCGACCCAAGGGGGAGCGGACGGAGCGAACCACGACCTTCCCGCGCGGTCGACTTCGGGGTCGACGAGTACCTCCGGTACGACTGGTCGGCGGCCGTCGGTTGGCTGAGGGCGCAGCATCCAGATCGCAAAACCGTTCTGCTCGGACACAGCCTCGGCGGCCAACTCAACTCGACCTACGCCGGATTGGAGCCCAGCCATGTCGACGCGCTGGTCAACGTGAGCGCCGTTTGGATCCACTTCCGACACCTGGGCTCGTTCGTGAGCCAGGTCGGTGGGCTGACCTTCTTCGTCCTGATGCGCGTCCTCGCGGAGGTTCTTGGCTACGCGCCCGGCGACAAGTTGGGTTGGGGAGCACGGTTCTCCAGACAACACATTCGTGACTGGTCGTCGTGGGGAATCCTCGGCCGCTATGACTACAAAGGTGGCGACGCACGCGCATCTCTCGCGCAAGTCACGCAGCCGACCCTCGCGGTGTCGTTCTCGGACGACCATCGACTCGGGCCGAAGACAGCGTGCGACCGTTTCTGCGAAGCGCTGTCTTCTGCGCCGATCACGCGATGGCACCTACGACCGGAGGACATCGCGAAGGCGCACGTGGGCCACTTCGGCGCCCTCAAAGACTCTGAGCCGCTTTGGCAGATGATCAGCGACTGGATCGACGACATCGTCGGCGAGTCGAGGAGAGACGTAGACCACGAGGAGGACCGATGACCGACGACAGACGGGCCAAGGGCCGAGAGACGGCACGACGATACTTCGGCAGGGATATCGAGCCCAATAGGGAGGACGACCCCTTCTTCGACCCGGCACTGGAACACCTCTTCGGGGAAATCTGGTCACGCACCGGACTGAGTCTTCGGGACCGATCCCTCGTCACGATCGCCGCGCTGATGGTGCTCGGACGCGAAAGGGAGTTTGCAATCCATCTACACGGAGCCCTGAACGTCGGCATCACCCCCACCGAGATCGAGGAGATGGTGGTCCACTTGGCCTACTACGGAGGCTTTCCGACGGCGGCGTCGGGCCGAGAGATCGTCCGCAACGTCCTAAAGCACCGCGGACAATGACGTGCTGAGTTCAATCGCGCGCATCTCACGACCGATGACCGTGCGTCTCCCCATCGTTTGCTGGACACCGGGCGGCGATTCGGATGCCCTCCGGCCGGCCGCGCTCGACCTCATGATCCGGTTGAGCCTGTTCTCGGGGTTGGCCGCTCCGCTCGAAGTCCCCGTGACACTGGTCGGTCGCCCGCCTCGGGAGCGAGTGCAGTGACGCTCCAGCTCGTCGGCTCGATTCTCTCGCCCTTCGTGAGGAAGGCCAGAGTCTTCCTGGCGGAAAAATCGGTCGAGTACGAGCTCGAACCGCTCGTGCCGTTCATGGCGCCGACGTCGTTCACCGAGATCAGCCCTCTCAGGCGGGTCCCCGTGCTCAGGGACTCATCGAACGGTGTCTCATGGGCGCTCCCAGACTCCTCGGCGATATGCGGGTATCTCGAGCACAAGTACCCGGACCCGTCCCTCTATCCCCGCAGGCCCGCGGACTATGGCCGAGCACTGTGGTTTGAGGAGTACGCCGACACTGAGTTCTCGCACACCATCGGCCAGCAGGTCTTCGGCCCAGTCGTCGTGCAGAGGCTGCTGGGTTCCGAGCCTGACATGCAAACCGCCGAGAACACCTTCCACTCCGCGCTGCCTTCGTTCTTTCGGTATCTAGAGTCGTCGATCGGCAGCAACCAGTTTCTGGTGGGAAACGCGTTCGGCATTGCGGACATCAGCGTCGGAGTCCATTTTCAGAACCTCAACCATGCGGGGTTTCGGTTGAGCCACGACTCGTTTCCGAACCTGTCGGCGTTCGTAGCGCGGGTGCTGAGTCGCCCAAGTTTTCAGGCCTGTTTGTCCGAGGAGACATCGTTTCTCAGGCAGCAGGGCTTTGCTCCGGAGGGATGAGATGGGAATCGAACTATTCACCGCGCCGACGCCCAACGGCTACAAGGCTTCCGTCACGCTAGAGGAACTGGGCCTGCAGTACGACGTCAACGTGATCGATCTGCTGAGCAATCAACAAAAGTCCCCGGACTACATCAGAATCAACCCAAACGGACGGATCCCGACGATCATCGACCGGGACGAAAACGACTTCGCCGTCTTCGAATCCGGCGCGATCATGATCTACCTGGCCGAGAAGGCAGGACGTCTGCTTCCGACGCGGCCCAAGGCGAGGTCCGAGGCTCTTCAGTGGCTCATGTTCCAGATGGGCGGTGTTGGGCCCATGATGGGTCAGGCGAACGTCTTCCATCGGTACTTCCCCGAACGACTCCCGAGCGTGGTCAACCGATACCAGAACGAGGTCGGTCGCCTCTTTGGCGTGCTCGACGCACAGCTTTCCCGCAACGAGTACCTGGTGAATGAATACTCGATCGCCGACATCGCGAACTGGTGCTGGGTGAGGTCCTACGCCTGGTCCGGAGTCGAGCTGGACGAGTACCCGAGCCTGCGGCGCTGGCACGATGAAATCGGGAAGCGTCCGCCGGCCCAGCGTGGCGTCCAGGTGCCGTTCGACACGGTCGCACTGCTGGCCACGGAACAGGGTCGCAGAGCCTTCCTGGACGGCGCGCGCAACGTCGTCGACTCTGGGAAGTAGGCGCCGCGCCGCGTCGGGCCGTCGCGGAGCAAACGCAATGGGATTGCATCTGAGCGGCCCTCGTGTCAGAGAGGGGCCGGAAGGAAATCCATGGCCAGCTGGGCAAAAATCAAGGGAAACGAAAAGCGGAAGCAGCTGGTGGCGAAGTACGCCGCAAAGCGACGCGAATTGAAGGCGATTCTTGCGGACCCGAGGCGGGTGGCAGAGCACGCGGACGCGCAGCGAGAGCTTCAGCGATTGCCCCGCAATGCGAACCCTACCCGCGTGCGTAACCGCTGCGCCGTGACGGGTCGGCCCCGCGGCTACTACCGAAAGTTTGGGCTCTCCCGCATCGCGCTGCGTCAGTACGGGCTCCGCGGCGAAGTCCCGGGCCTGAAGAAGTCGAGCTGGTAGCGCCTCGTGCGCCCTCGCCGGAGAAGCCCAGGCGCCGGGTCGCCCCGCCTCTCTGGCGATGCCAGCTCCGGTGTCACCCTCTTCGCGTCCGGGTCGTACGTCACGCGGAGCGAGGCCCTGGCGCTCCACCTCGGACAGCGCGAGCTCGACCGCCCGGCGCACTTCCTCGTTCCGCTCCGGCGTGCCCTCGCGCGGATCGCCCCGGGCGCCTTCGACTCTCCGCCCCGTCACCCGTGGCGCGTAGCCGAGCGTCGCGGTGGGGCCTTCCGACTCGACGTCGGCGAAGCCGGCCACGCCGAGCTGGAGGCTGCGGTGGAGGCCGCGAGCACGCTGAACCTCTCGGTTTTCGAAGCGACGACCGGGGAAACGTCACAGCCGATGCGACTCGACCAGGAAGACCTTCTCACCGATGCGCTCAGCGACCTCGATGACGACGGCTACCTCATCCTCGAGGGAGGATCGGATTACGACATCTACGTCCAGGCTCTCGGCGAGGGCCGCAAGCAGGTGCAGCTCGAGGCGGTTTCTAAGCATCACCTTCCACCGGACCTGGCGCGGACGTTGCCTCGGGTCGATGCACTCGAGGCGTTGGGCTTCCGGTCCCCGACCGACGAAGAGAGCGCTAACCTCGTCGCGATCCTCCCTCGGACCACGCGGGTCGAGCGAAGCCACGCGGCCGCACGCCTGGTCCGCGCACTGCATGAGGGCTACGACGTTGCGCTCACCGAGACCTTCCGGCTTCGCTGCTCGGCGCCCGAAGGGTTCACGCCGGAAGAACTCCTCGACGACCCCGCTCGCTGACCTCTTCAACTTAGTCGACGACGCCTGGGGGACTGAGCAACGTCTTTTCGCATGGACCACCAGCGTCCGGCGGCGTAGGCGATGCCGCTGAAGCAGCCCACAAAGAAACCCACGGGAAGGTTGGTGCTATAGGAAACGGCAATGGCCATCCAGACGGTGACCAAGGCGATCAACGAAGACAAAGCCATTGCTCTCAGCGGCCGGTCGGTGATGGCCAAGGCCGCGGCCGGAGGCCCGATGAGCAGGCTGAAGATGAGGAACGCTCCAACGACGGGAACCGCCATCGTGGTCGTCAGAGCCAAGACGCCCAAGAACGCCAGGTTCATCAAACGCGTGTTGACCCCCCGTGCTTCGGCCACGTCGGGCGCGATGGAGGAGAGAAGCAGGGGTCGGTAGAGCGCGACGATGACTACGATGCAGAGTAGCCCGAGGACTGCCGTGGGGAGGATCTCGTAGCTCGCCACACCGAGGATCTCGCCGAACAACAAGGAAAAGACCTCAGACGCATACTCGTTGCTGCGCGATAAGAACAGGTCACCCAGTCCCAGAAGCAGCGCGAGGGTCAGCGCGGCGGCAACGTCGACGCGTTCTCGACGTCCGAGACTCGCAATCATCGCGGCTCCGCCCAATGCGAAGACTCCGAGCCCTACCAGCGTGCTGATTCCGAGCAGGCTGGCCCCCGCAGCGCCCGCGAAGGCGCCGTTGGGGATCGCGTGGGCGGGAAACGCCGCGCCACGAAGCACGGTGAAGAACCCCACCACGCCCGCCACGACTGCGACGATAGCTGCCGTCTCGAAGGCGTTGATCATGAAGTTCTGAAACATCAGTCTGGCCTCGGCGACACGTCGTGGGCTGGATGTGGGCTCCGGGGCCTGCGTCCCAGACGGGACCCATACGAAGTCGAGAGATAGAAGATGAACACCACGGCTACGATGCAGAAGCTCACAGGCCAGCCTCGGGCATCGGTCGACCACGAGGCGCTGGCATAGCTCACCAGGATCCCGATCCAACAGGCCGCCACTCCGAGGACCGCGGCTAGAGCGAGCGCCGTACTGGTCCGCCGGGTCACGTGCAGCACGGTTGCCGCGGGTCCGACCAGGAGCGCAGTCGACAGGATAGCGCCGATGGTCACGGCCGAGAGCGAGACGGCGAGCGCGAGCGCGACCACGTACCCGATCCCGACCAGGCGAATCGGCACACCCCGCACTGCCGCCAGGTCACGGCTGACGCTGGTAAGCAGAAGCGGCCGGTAGAGCGCCGCGATGAGACCCGCGACGATCACGCCAATCACGGCCACGGTGGGGAGCAAACTCGGCTGCACAGTGAAGAGCGACCCGAAAAGAATGCTGACGGTTGTCCCCGATCGGCTCGTATAGGCGGTATCGAGGGCCAAGAAGAGAGCAGAAAGCCCGAGGGCGACGCCGAGCACGATACCCGTGGCGAGGTTCCGACCGCGGGCTCCGCGAAGGCCGATCATCTCCATCGCGCCGGCCGCCGCCACGTTGATGGTCACGAATCCAACGAGCGGTTGCACTCCGACTAGCACGGCCCCGGAACCGCCCGCTGCACCGATGCCCGAGAACGCGTGACCGGCGAAGGATTGACCGCGAATGACGGCGAATACTCCGACCGCCGCTGAAACGAGGGCCGTGATCGCGCTGACGGCGAGAGCCGTCTGAACGGGTTGATTGGAGAGGAACCCTGTCAGAGCCTGCGTCGAGCCATCCATGTCACACGACGCCCGGCTCATCGCGCGGGGGCGAAGTGGGAGGATTCTCGTCGTCAGCACACTCGCCGGCGACCACCAACACCCTGCCGCCCGCGTGGACTACCTCCACGGGATGGCCGTAGAGGTCGCTCAGAGTTTCGCTTCTCACGACCTCGGCCGTCGTACCGCTAGCGGCACGGCCTCCGGCAAGATAGACGATGCGGTCCATCGCCTGAAGCAGGGGATTCATGTCGTGTGCGGTGAGCACGATGGCGATGTTCTGATCGGTGGCGATGTGGCTCAGCAGCTTGACCACCTCGTGACTGTTCGTGATGTCGAGATTGGCGAGTGGCTCGTCGAGTAGGAGCAGGCGCGGACGGCTGATGAGCGCATGGGCGATCATCACCCGCTGCTGTTCCCCTCCGGAGAGTAGGCCGACCCGTCGATCGGCGAAGCCGTTGGCGTTCACGGCATCAATCATCGCGTCGATCAATCGCCGCCGGTTCGCGCTTGGCCACGGAATACCCAAGCGGTTGCCATCGAGACCGAGGCCGATGAGATCCCGAGCCCGCAGCGGCGCATCGGGCTCCAACTCGATCTTCTGCGGCACGTATCCGACGAGCGGGCGTTGTCTCGAACCCGCGCCGCCGTCGATCAAGACTCTCCCGGAAGTCGGCTGCACGATGCCGAGAATCGTTTTCAGGAGTGTGGTCTTGCCGGTCCCGTTGGAGCCGATCAGGCCCGTGAAACTGCCCGCAGCCGCGCTGAAACCCACCCCGTCGAGGACCGTGCGACCCCCGAGCACCACGCTGAGATCCTCGACGACCAAGACATCAGAGCCCCCCGAAGAGGTGCGCTCTGAAGTCGACATCACAAAGACTCTTTCGAGATCCCCGACACGATCGCCTTCTGAAGGGCCTCGGTCTCAGCCATCATCCAACTCTGATAGGTGAAGCCAGGAACCGGCATGGTCTCGTACACGCCGACGATCGGTATCTCGTTCTCCTTCGAGCTCTTCTTGAACGAGTCGGTCAACTGGTCGGTGACCTGCTGGTTGTACACGAAAGCTTTGACCTTCTTCTCAGAGAACAGCGTGTTCTGGAAGCTGACGTCCTGGGGGGTCGGATCGGTGCCATTCATGATGGCCGCTTGGAGATTCCACGGCGTTTCGTTGGAGATCCCCATCGCCTGGAGGTGGTAGTCCGCTACAGGTTCCGTCGTCGCAACGGGAGATCCGCTGTGCTGACTCTTTAACGACTCGATGGCCTTCAACCACGGCTGCAGCGAATCGATGAACTTCTTCTCATTCGCCTTGAAGTATTCAGCGTTCTTGGGTTGAAGCCTCGAAAGCTCTTCAACCAACGCGGATACCACGGCAGGCATCGTGGCTGGCTTGTACCAAAGGTGCGGATTGGGCGTGCTGTCCGGCAGGTCCAGCAACTTTTGAGCATTCAGGTTTTTGCGTTCCGGGTTCGGCGCGGCCGCTTCGATCTTCTGCACCCAGTCGTCGTAGCCGACCCCATTCTGGATGACGATGTGAGCGTTGCGAACGTCAGTGGCCGCTTGAGGACTGACCTCGTAGGTATGCGGATCGGTGTTGGGATTCGATTCAATCGAAGTCACCGTGACGAAATCCCCGCCGATCTGCGACGCGACGTCGCCGTACTCATTCTCGGCAGCGACAATCGCGATCTTGCCACTGTCCGACTGGCCGCTGTCCGACTGGCCGCTGTCCGATGATTCCGAAGTTCCGGACTTGCAGCCGTAGGCGTGCAGCGCCATCGCTCCGACCAGGAGCGGCGCAACAACCCTCAAAACCCTGCGGGCCGAGACTGAACCGCTTCGAACACCGTTGCCGTAGCTTCCTCTAGACATGGTCTTTCTTCTCCCCAGCGCTTGCACCGATCTTCTACTTGCAAGGCGATTGCTCGTGCAAGTCGAATTGTGTCTATCGAAAGATGCACGACCAAGAAGCGGCACGAGACCTGCTGACAACTCTCGAGACTGCCATCCGAGGACTCGAATACGCGCCCTCTCGATACCGCTATCGGTGCGGGCACGAGTCGGCGTCGCTCGCCTTGAAGCGCCCGGACAAGACATCGTCGAAGCGATCGCCGAGTGCGCCGATCGACGGCCGAATCGCGTCGGCCATCGTCCTCGCGAGGCAGGCCGCACAAGAATCGAGGCCCGACGAGTGCCTCGAGATTGAGTTCGCCGTTGGGCACCCACTCCTGCTACGGGGCCGGGTTCGACGCGAAGCCGAAAAAGATCACCCCGGGGTTCGTCCCGACCAGCGACCATGTGCCGTCGTCGAGATCGTAGCGCGCTACGCCACCGAGGCGGACGCTCTGGGTGTCCGGGTCGCCGTCATCGTCGAAGAAATTGACGTTCCCGAAGAGCGCATCGAACTCGCCATCGGCGTCCTCGTCGACCCCGGTCATGGCCGCGAATCCGCTATAGACACCGCCTCCTACGGAGCCGACGGCGCCGATATCGCCGACGACCGAGACCGAACCCTGTTCGGAGTCGATCGCGATCAGCGAGTTTGTATCTAGGTCGACGCCGTAGACGGTGTCGCCGATCGAACTGAGTCCGATGACGAACGGTGCGCTCGTTCCCGGAGCGTCGCCGGCCGCAGCGTCAATCGCGTCCCCAACGGCGGTCGGGCTGCCAATCGGTGTCGCCGAACCGGTCTCGAGGTCGAGTCCGTGCAGCTGCTGCGTGTTGAAATCGTCGTCGAACGGCAGTAAGAACCCTCGACCGTCAGCGGTGACGTCAAGGCCGGTCGCGTTGAGGGTGTTGTTCTCGCCGATCGGCGTCTGCACGCCCGTCGTGGGCTCGACCTCTACGAGCTGTCCGCCCGTGAACCCGAGCAACCGCGACGCCCCCTCGCCCGCCAGTGCGGCCGGCAGCCCGGTCGTCGCGGGTGATACCGGCGTCGCAATCCCTGTCGCTGGGTTGATCGCATACACGAAGTTCTCTCGGGTATCGTCGTGGCCGGGCTCTCCGAAGGGGATGTCCGGATCCCCCGGAGTCAGCAGCTGGCCCGTGGCGTAGATCGGCGCCACGCAGCTCACCGCAACCGTCCACTCGCTCGAGCAGTAGTCGAATCCGTCGTCCGAGACCGAAATCGTGATCTGGTCGTCGCCGGCGCCAGTGCACGTGTAGGTCGTGTCCGCGGCGGTTGGGTCGTCGATCTGACCGCTCCCCGACGTCCAGAGGTACTCGACCGCGTCGCCCTCCTCATCAACGGCTTCGGACCTCAGATCGATGCTGCCTCCGACTGATGTCTGAAGCGGGGAGACGACGACTTTCGTCAGCTCCGCGCACAGGTTGAGCTTTCCATCGACACGCACGGCTCCGAAGCGCGTGGGCTTCTCGCAGTTGAGCATCACGTGAACCTCGGTGACTGCCCCGACCGCGATGTCGAACGTGCTTGAGCCTTCACATGTCAGCGCTCCGTCCGTCGATGTGGCCTGCATGTCGATCAAGTAGTCGGTGCCGGGAGGCAGCCCGAACACTTCCACCGACGCGGTCGAGCCAGGCGCACTCGTATCGATCGTCCCGGACATGTCGGCCATGTCCCCACCACTGATCGTCCACGCGACCTCATCAATCTCGAAGACCCCCGCAACGGTGAGGTCGAGCGAGAGCGATCCCGTCGCGTTCTCTGAAGCACCGTCGTCGGACGCACAGCCGGCGAAGGCGAGGAGGACGGCACCGCACAGCATCGCTGTGCGAATCTGGAGGATTTCGTTCCGGTTCATCACATCTCCCTTTCCGAGGCTTTCCCAACGAGGACGACCTAGATGCAACAAAGTTGCAAATAGATCAAGCAACGCTTCCATGCGTGGCGTCAGAGATCGGGCACGCTTCGCCGAATCCGCGTGGATGAACGACAGCTTGGTCGACCGAATGGACGGGACCAATCCAGCGGACCCGCTCTGCGGGGCGCCTCGCGCGAGCGTATCCGCTGACTTCTGCACAGATGCGAGCGACAGCTAGCGTCATGCATGCGTCCATGCTCACAACCTGTCGAAGCAAGGAGACCACCCGCGTGGTCCTCGGCTTGGACGAACGGTTTGCACCGTCACCTGGAACAGGGTGTCCGTTTCTTCGCGCTGCGAAGGTCGTCGCGTGACAAAGCGGTGTCGGGTTCTGCTGATGGACGCAACCTGTTACCATGTGCGCCACGGTGGTCAGGTCCTCGGACCTTAGATGAAGGTGAGGGATTATGGGTCGGGTTGTGGCGTGGGCCTTGGTTTGTTTGCTGGCGGCCCTTGGAACCGCATGCGGCGATGACGCTAACGGTGGTGGCGGAGAGGGCGGCACCGGCGGCATGGCCGGAACCGGCGGCATGGCCGGGACCGGCGGCGTGGCCGGAACTGGCGGCGCGGCCGGAACCGGCGGCATGGGCGGCTCAGTCATGTGCGGCAGCGATGGAACTTGCACGCGCGAGCTGAGCGGCGGCCCCTGCACTTGCTCCGAAGGGGGCACATGCGCGCCGACTTCTCCCGTACCCTGCGAGTTCGATTGTACACTCCCCGAGGGCTGTTCCCAGGTGTGCGCGGATGGCGGACCGGGCGACCAGAGTCCGTGTTCCGCAGACTGCTCGAGCGGGAACTGCATGCAGGTATGCGATGGCGGCTCTGACTGTCTCTTTCGGTGCGGGACCGGGCCGGACACCGGCGGAGGGTGCAGCCAAGACTGTCGCTCCGGCGCGACGCGCTGCAGCTTCACATGCGAAGGTGGCGGATGCACCCAGCAGTGTGGCGACGCCGGCAACTGCTCCGCGTCATGTGCGGGTGGGAGTTGCACTTGCACGGGCACTGGCTGCGATGCGCCGCCAGCAATGTGAGGACGACTTCATCGCAGAGGCGCGAAGACGGCCTTGCCGCGCGCGTCCGGCTGTGATTGCATCCCGCGAGGACTTCTCAACTTGTCTGCCCCTCGAAAGCTCTCCGCTCGCTTCTATACCCTGCCGCTATTGATCGTCGCATCCCTGGTGCCTGTCGGCGTCGCGTATGCCTTCGACGCCAGCGCCTACTATCCGCTCGAGGTCGGGATTCTGCGTTCCTACGAGACGAAGAAGCACTCGGAGATCAAGTCGGGCCTAGAAGAGCGAAAGAACGACAAGCACGGAACCATCGACGAGGAGATTGTCGGGCCGTCGCGGTTCTCTGGCAACGGGACGTCCGTCTACAAGGTTCGGGTTCGCGTCGAGGAGCATGGTTCGAGTATCGCGCCGGTTGTGAATCTCGAGACGATGTTGCACGTGTCGGCCGACGAAGCCGCTGTCCGCGTTCATGGCATCGACGGCACCCGCAACCTACAGCCCACCGTTCTCCTCGGTTATCCCATCAGTGATGAGCCACGACGCTCACAGGTCGCGGGGATGCAGCTCCACCTCACCACCACGTCTCAAACGAAAGAAACCGTAACGGTGCCCGCGGGCAAGTTCCCAAACGCGCTCAAACAGGTTTCTGAGGGGCCGGTTTACGGGAACATCGGCGCGCCCATTCGCGATGGCACCATCGTGCAAACCACGTGGTTCGCTCGTGGAGTGGGTGTCGTGCGCGAAGACCGACGGATCGCCCTCAAGGTCCAAACGCCAGAGGGTCGCGACGTACTCATCACGGAAGAGTCCACCAAGCGACTCACGCGTTTTTCGAAGCCTGCAAAGGCAAAAAAAGAGCCGAAGAAGCCTGCGGAGTAGGGGCGCGACTCCCTCTGGCAGTAGTACGAACGACGAGCCCTGTGTGAGCCATCATGCGCTGTCTCGCTCCCACATCCGGACAACACGACTCGCACTCGGACGCTCTGCGTTCCCAACGTCGCCCTATCCCTCGCGTACACAACCCGAACGGCGCGACAACACAACTCCGCCGTTCATAGCGGCCTGGATGCCCAAAACATCGGCCGTGCAACCCGAGGTTAACAGTCGACCGAACGCGCCAGACGCCGGGGGAACACATGGCGTATGCTGTGAGTGATGAGCACCGCGCAGCTCACCCTCGGTTCGATCGTTCGCGTCGGCTTCGATGTCCTTGCGACTTTCGTCGTGTGGTGCGCGGTGTTCCTCCAGGTCTTCTTCGTGAGGGACATGGTCTTCCCGCCTGCCTACAACCCGAGCTGCGGAACGGCGATGGTCGCCTTCCTCATGTTCTGGGCAGGCTCGTGGGCCCTCGCGCTCCACGTACTGACGAACGATGGAGTGCGCTTGCATCGAGGGACGCTTGCGAGGACCGCACTATGGCTTCGCATCTTCCCCGTGGCCGCCGTGGCTCTTCTGACCTTTGTGGCGCTCTTCGCGCCCTGAGCGCCTCGCTATGCTTCGATAGAAACCAAGCAAGCGCAGCCCTCCATACGGGAGGCCGCCCAGCCAGAAGACAGGACCGCGATGAGGTCGAGGGAACTGTCGACCTCGGATCGATCATCGTGTACTTCTGCGGGCAACGGAGTTGAAGTATGAGTTTCGCCACCATCGACACACGTTCGAACCGACCACGCAGCGTCCGACTGACGCGGGCCGCCTTCGGGACCGCCCTTGCGGCCGTCCTGGCATTGGTGGCCGTCGGCTGCAGCGACGACACCTCGGGTCCAGGAGGAACGGGAGGCGGGGGAGCGGGCGGTGCTGGGGGCGAAGGCGGCGCCGGCGGCATCCTCGGAGGCGGGACCATCACCATCGTTCACCTCGCGCCGGGAGTGCCTTCGGTCGATGACACGAGCGCGACAGTCTACGTGGACGGACGCGCCACCGACACGGTCATCTCGTACGGTGAAACCACGGGTCGCGTCGAGTATCCGAGCGGCATCTATCAGTTCGGCATTGGAACGGCGGACGCCCAGCTGGTGGAGCTTGGGAGCCCCTTCGTTCGAGAGGGCGACGACCTCCTGATTGTCGCCTATCGCAACGACTCCCTGACGCCCCCGATCGATTCGTTCGCCTACAACCTCGTGGCCAACGACCTCGACCCGGCGGACGGGCGCGTCGTCCTCGGTGCCGGCGCCGAGACGCTGAGCCCGGTGACTTGGCTCAACGTCAACGACTGTCCGCCACCGCTGGTCCAAGGTCTACCGTTCAGCGAAAGCACGCAGCTCGATCTGCCAGGCATGTTCTACAACATGGGCATGGACTTCGGGTCGGACTTCAACTGTTTTCCGCCGGAGCTACTGTTCAATGTGGCGCCTCGCACCGGGGTGACCACCGTGCTGGTGCTCGTCGACGAGGACGTCAGCGGCAGCGACCCGGTTCCACAGGTGTGGCTAGTGGAGGATGCCGGAACCCCTGTAGAGCTCATCACGAGTCGCTAGGCCCGATCGCGTCCCCTCCCGCTTGCCCGGAACTCCTTCGACAAGCGGTCTTCGACTCTGCGCGAGGTTCATCAAATCCCCGAGGACGCAACGCTGAACATCGAGGAGGAGTAGACACGTCCACAGTACTGGCGGGCGGTCCATGGCACGCAGACGACTCGACGTACAGAATGTCGAAGGGCGGATCGCCCAACTCTGGATAGAAGCTCTCGAACCCGAGTTCCCTTTCGTTGCATATCGACGTGAAGAAGAAGAGCGCGACCGCGCTCGCGGCGCCGTTCAGCTCCCACACCGCTTCATCCCAGCGCGATTGCGGCGGCGACAAGCTCTTGTCGGTGTTCCTATCGCTCATGGTGCGAACCAGATCAGACCCCGGGCATCCGCGGGTCAACGACGGTCCATCGGTATCGTCACCGCATCCGACCCCTCCAGCGCCTGGCTGCGGTACTCCCCTGGCGTCTGTCCGGTCCACTTTCTGAAGGCGCGATTGAAAGCGCTGGCGTCGGAGAAACCGACGAGCTCAGCGATCTCGGCGACTGGGGTTTCCAGACGCCTCAGGTGGTAGATCGCGAGGTCGCGACGTACACCCTCCTTGATTTCAGCATACGAGCTCCCCTCCCTCTTGAGCCTTCGTCGAATCGTCCTTGGATCTGCATGGAGGGTCTCGGCTACCGCTTTGAGTGGTAGCGCGTCCACGCTCCCATCGGTCGATTGGAGCATCCGTTTGATCTGGCCGGTTAGACTTTCATCGCTGCGCTCGGTCGTCAGAAGGTCTGGGATATTCTTCAAGAACTCGGGAACGCTTCGGGGGGACTGGACCACCGGCATGTCGATGAACCTCTTATCAAAGAAGGCTGCGGTGTCTCGTTGGCTGAAGTAGTGGCGACACGGGAAGATCGCATCGTAATCGCTGAGGTCGACGGGTGGCGCGAATGGTAGGTGTACGCGATTGGGTACGAGCGGTTTGCCAATGAGCCAGCCGCCCCAGCGAAGCACGAACAAGACGGTCCACACGATGAACATGGACCTGTCCAAGCCATCTTCGGCCGGAAACTGTCCGCTGACTTTGGCCTCTTCACCGCTCGTCGTGACGACGCAGAATTCGAAGTCATGCGCCAAGCGCCAGAAGAGGTTCCATCGACGCATGGCTTCGCGCAACGTCTCGCAGTTGATCGTCGCATGCACCGACATGGCCAGACCCCCGAGACGAATCGGCTGCTGCAGGAAGGCGAGGGCTTCGTCCTCCAGCTCCCGCGCCACCGTGACGACGAGCTCCCGCACCTTCTCGATCGGGAACTGCGCCTCCGCGTCTTCGAGCAGCGATCGGGGCTCACCCAGTCTCTCTAGGAGGTCGCCCGGGTCGAACCCTCGACAGGCGTACCCACCCAGTAGGGTCTTGACGACGGCTGACTTTATCGAATCCCGACTCTCCAAGTTCAAGAAGTCCCTTCGATACACGAGGAACGAGAGCCTAGACCGAGGTCCGACCATCGGCCAACGGCTCCGAACGGAATCGGATGAAGCGCGTCACGATCTATCAGGGTCGATGCGACGTCACGTGAGCCTGATGCGTACGCCGTCAGTAAGACAACTCTACCGTCTCGACGAGTCGCTCCGCGATTTCGTCCTCGGTGAACGCGAAACGGTGCCATCGCTTGGCCGCATACTCTTGCGTGAAGTCGCCGTAGTGAGGACTGGCGGGGTCGTTCGATTGGGAATGGGTGAGCATCACGTCGGGCAGGATGTTCCCCTCCTCGTCCCAAGTGACGACGTGTAGATAGGTGTTGTCGGTCAGATTGCTTTGGTCGACCGAATCTGGCTCAGAGATGTCGGCCGATGGGCAATGGACGGTGAAGTAGCCAGGACTATCACAACCACCAAAAAGGCCGATACGCTGGGGTCGTTCCGCATACAGCACTTCGTCGAGGCGGGCGTCGAGGTCGAACGGGCTTCGCAGAATCTGAGCCACTGCCGCGCCGAAGGCTTCGCGGACCGCCGGGTTTCCCACGTTGAGGCCGGCGGGTGTGTCGATGGGGCGCGCAGGATCGAACGCCTCGAGATAGAGTGCAGCGGGCGCGACATCGTTGGCGCGAAACCAAAACTGGTCCCACACATGCGCGCCTCGGGACTGCGGACCTCCAGTGCGGTCCCAAGCGGCGAGCACCGAACACGCCTCGCCCACGTCCACCTCAATCGGGGGATCGAACGTGCCCCCGGTTTCGGTATCCCGGGATACCATGATGGTCGAGCCATCGCAGAAGCTCGCCAGCAGGTCGTCGAGCATGGTGTACGCGGTGCTGTTCCGCGAATCGAGCACCATCGCGCGCACGGCTTCGGGCGTAGCCAGTCGGCCTTCATGGGCGTCTTGTCCACTCAGCCGATCGCGCGCCAGGATGTGCCCCATCCGCGTACGCCAGGATTGTTCGCAGCCCTGCCCCTCGCATCCGAGAACTCTGGCGTAGCCGGTGAGCGGTTCGTTTGCATTGGCGAGCCAGTAGCTATCATTCATGTTCGCTACGTAGGTGCGGCTCTCGAGAATCGGAAACTGTGACGGGCCCAACGTCCCTGGCTGCGGGCTGTCGGGGTCGTCGGGGAGTTCGCACTCGGAGCGCGAGCCGTCCAGCAGTGGCAGTCCAGGCACCGCGCTTGCGAAGATGCCACCGAGCGGTTGGGCGGTACACTCGTCCGAAAACGCATCCGTGACGTTCGGTACGGATCCGAACTCGGTGTAGACGGCACGCGGGTCGTCACGACCCACGGCGCCGGTTGTCACCCAAGGCCCGGCGAGATCGCGTTCTTGGATATCGACGAACTCCTGGAGCGAGTCCGCGCGGTTGAGACGGAGGTAGTGCTCGCCGACGCGAGAATTCTCTGCGCTGACGTCACGCACGGCAAAGGCGTTTTGCGTCCCCCAAGTCAGGAGAGGGTTGATGCTCGAGAGGTCGGCGACCGGCCCGTACTCCGTGCGATAGAGGGTCCGCGTTTGCGTCGCGAGGCTCCCGTCGGCCTGGAGGACCTGGATCTCGACCTCGATCGATTCCATGTCCCGAGCTTCCCCGTCGACGACGTAGCGGGTCGGGGTCGCGGGGTCGAGCTCCAGCTGGTAGAACGCGAAGCGAAACGCCGCCGAAGTTGTATGGCTCCACGCGAAGTTCTCGGTGAATCCCATGACGATTGGCGCTGATCCAAGAATCGAGATGCCCGCCACGTTCATCTCACCGGGAATCGTGACGTGGATCAGGTGAAACCCATCCTGTCCGGTCCACCACCAATGCGGGTTCGCGAACGAGAGACCATGGTTGGTCCCGGTGGCATCCGCACCGAACGCGAACAGGTTGCTACCGACGCCTCGACGACGACCGAGGCGGAAACGCGCCGGGCCCACACGTTCGAGGTCGGCGCGCAGATCCGCATAGGTCTGCTTAGTCTCGAGGCGCGCGCTTGCCGCGGCGTCGCCCATCGGAGGCGCGGCGGTGGCGATTTCCTCGACGAGAGTCGCCTGAGACGCCGCTAGGGTGACCGCGAACAGACGACGATACATGTCCGCGGTGGTAATCGGTGCTAGCCACTCCGCATCCCTGCACTTCTCGTGACGACCTTCGTGGTCTCCCGACCGGATTTCCTCGACGTACCGGCTGAAACCATCGGCGTAGCCACGGTTCATCTCGTGGAGGTCTTCGCTTACGGCAGCCTCGTACTGAGCAAGCACCTCATCGTTGGCCGTGAACTTCCAAAAAAAGTCCGAGTCGAGATTCCGCGGTCGCCCAAAGGTCGACTCGAACTCAGGCGTCGCGTCCGGGCCAAAGTAGCGAGATCGCTCGCCGCGAAAGCTCACATACGCGTCCGCCAACTCACAAAGTTGGTCCTGCGCGACTGCATAGCCCCACCCCAACCCAGCCCCATAGTAGCTGTCGGCGAGCACGTGGGGGATGCCGAGCTCCGTGTAGCGGACCTGAACGCTGTCTGATCCGCTGCCGCTACATGCGCTCGTAAGGCACCACACCGCAACCGTCGCCCACCAGGCCAATCCCCTGCTGCTAATCGTCTCTCGGTACATCGTGAGTTCTCCACTCGATAAGAAAGCCGCCGACACGAGCACTCCACTGCAATCCACGCCTTGGCCTACAGGTTTGGCGTAGCGAAATGGCGCTATCACTGCAATTGTCTAAACCGGTCGTCCCGCTGACCTTTTCGGACAGATCCGACGAACACCTCATTCCAACGGACCAAAGCTCTACCAAACTGCGGAGGTTCTTCCTGAAGTAGGTGATCAACCTGCTCGCCAACCTCCTCGTCATCGAAGGCATCCGAGCCTGGCTCGATGGGCAAGACGACGAGTCGCTCCGGCAGTGGTTCGGCGCGCTGCGTGATCCGCAAATCGGTCGGGTGCTGATGGCGCTTCACAACGAGCCGGGCGGTCATTGGACGGTCGAGCGCATGGCGCGCCTCGCCTCGATGTCGAAGTCGTCCTTCCACCAAGCGTTCAAGAGCACGGTCGGAGTCACGCCACTGAAGTATGTCCTCTACTGGAAGATGCACTTCGCTGCTTCTCGCCTGTCGACGACGAAGGACTCCGTAGCAGAGGTCGCGACCGCGTGTGGCTACGACTCGGAGTCCGCTTTCTCACGCGCTTTCCGGCGGGAACTTGGGTATGCACCCCGCGAGGCGCGAGCGTTGCGATAGCGACGAAGAACACGAACGCCAACACGCACCGTCGGGCGGCGTTGTCCCGTACGCGCGCGACCTCCGCAGCGGCACGACGGCGCCGAGACCCGCGACCTAGACGTGGCCTCGTTCGACACGGTCGCACCGCTAGTCACGCAAGCGGGTCGCACGGCCTTCCTGGACGGCGCGCGCAAAGTCGTCGACGCTGGGAAGTAGCCGCCACGTCTGGGTCGTGCCCCTCACGCCGCTACCGCTCAAGGACGATTTTCGCAAATCGAAGCAGTACGGAATGTCGTTCCTGACCTCCGGCGCATCGATGATTGAAAACGACACTAGTGATAAAATCATCATTTTCGATGTACTTGTCAAATATGCACGTTGTGTTATGAAAATCCACATATGCCCAAGAGCGAAGCTTCCGCCGAAGCGGCACCCGAACCCCGTACGTC
This sequence comes from Myxococcota bacterium, assembly GCA_039177115.1. GTDB lineage: Bacteria > Myxococcota_A > Polyangia > Polyangiales > Houyiibacteriaceae > SG8-38. The sequence goes on along the minus strand of JBCDFZ010000002.1, from coordinate 50,889 downwards.
GCGCCGCAAGCGCCGGACCCGCGCCCGACTCCTGAAAGCCGCCCTTCAATTGATGGCCGACCGGGGCATCGAGGGAGTTGCGATCAACGAGATCACGGAGGAGGCGGACGTCGGTTTTGGCACCTTCTACAACTACTTCGACTCCAAAGAAGCAATCTACGAGGCGCTGGTCAGCGAGGTGTTCGACGACTTCGGCGCCGCGTTGGGCCATATTGCCGAGCAGATCGACGACCCGGCCGAAGCCTTCGTCGCTTCGCTCCGCTACATGCTTCGCCGCGCCGCGGAGGAGCCTCTTTGGGGGCGTTTCTTAGCGCACACGGGCTTCTTCTGGCCCCAAGCCATCGACGAAGGCCTCGGTCAGCAAGTGATTCGTGACCTCCGGGCGGCCGTCGGTGCAGGTCATATCGAAGACCCTGATCTCACGATGACCATCGTCGCGATTCGCGGGGTGATGCTCAGTGCGATTGATGTCCAGGCTCGGCTGTCCAGTCCGGCAGGAGTCGAACGTGGTTTTGCGAGAGCGCTCGGCGACGACGTAGACCAGATCCCCGAGCGTGCCGCGGCTGTGATTTTGCGGCTGATCGGCATCATGCCCCAGGAGGCAAAAGAAATCGCCAATCGACCGCTGCCGGAGGTCGAGCTGCCACAGAACCCGCTCAACAATCCGTAGTCAGTTCCGCGTCGCCTGAATGACCTCGTCCAACAGACTCTTCGGGTACACACGCCCGACCAGCTTCGTGCGGAGCGCGGCTTCGGCCTGATCCCACTCCACTTGATACGCTTCTGTATCGACCGGCGTCAGCCCGCGCTTGAGAAGCGTCTGGTAGGCGCGATCGTCATCTTTCCGTGAAGCCTTGACCAACGCTTGATGTGCCCGCTTGCCCGTCTCGAGCAGCACGGTTTGTTGCTCGGGCGTCAGGGCATCCCACTTGTCCTTGCGCATGAGCGACGCATCCACGATCAGTCCCATGCTCTGCGCGGAAACGAAATTGAGCCGCGTGTACCACTGAAGCGCAAGAGCCGCGAGCGCCGATGCCGGCACCGTGTCGATCATATGGGTTTGGAGTGCGGGATAGACCTCGGGGACACCCAAACGAACCGGGTTTGCGCCAATGACATCGAAAAACTCGGTGAAGATCAGATCGTCCTTCCAGGCCCACGGACGAAGCTTCTTCAGTTGCGCAGGCCGCTCCACCTTTTCGGTGGAGAAGAGACGCGCTTTACCGACGTCGCCCCAAATCAACAACTGATAGCCAGCCTCCGCGAACATCTCTTCAAAATGGTCATTCAGTTTCGCCCGGACGGTGTCGAGCTGCTCGTAGGTTTCGATCACCCCCGGTAAGGCCAACACGAGCACGGGCCGAACAATCTGACCGAGCCCGAAGGTCGTCAGCGACGCCGCGTCCAGCTGTCCCGCGCGCATCTTGCGAATGTAGTCGCGCTCATCTCCCATGCTGCCGCCCGTATAGAACTTGAACTTCAGCGTGTTGTTCGTTTCCTTCTGCAGGGTCCGGTTCCACGCGTTGTACACCTTCGTCCAAGGAGTACCGTTCGGCGCCAGGGTTGCGATCCTGATTTCCGTCATCTGCTCGGCGTCCGCGGGGCGTGAAAAAGAGCCCGGGATGAGAAACGCGGAGACTGCCAGTGCGAATGTGAAGGTGAGTCGTTGCTTCATTTCGTTTGCCTACCCTTCAGAAAGGCGATCGGGGGTTGTCGGTAGTCACCGGTGCGGCACCGGCTCAGAAGAGCTGATCGGCGTTGTCCAAGTAGAGCTGCGCACGAACCCGGGCGATTCGGTTGGGCATGCGCGCTGCTGGCAGCACATCGCCGGCTTCGAGCACCTCGGACAGCAATGCGTTGAACAGCTCCCGGTTCTGAGTCTGGACCGCGTAGAAGCGCGCCATGTTGAGTTGCACGAGGAGCGCACGCCGATCGGTAATCTCGAGGGCTTTTTCGAAGAAGGCCTTGGACTCCTCACGATCGCCCCCGAACTCGACCGCGGCCATGACTCCCATGAACGTGTAACCGGCGGCGTAGTCGTAATCAGGGTCGAGCTCGATTGACCGCCTGATGAGCGCTTCGGCGTACCCGAGCTGCGCGACGGCATCCATGTCGTCCTTCGCCGCGTTGGTGTAGGAGGCCATGGCGTAGCCGGCGATCACGAGCTTCGCGGCATCTTCCTTCTCCTGGAACGTGTCGCTCAGCCATTGCTCGAATTCCGGCAAACTGCCCTGAAGGGCCTCGTCGATCCCGGGGTCGCTGACGCGGATCCATTGACGGCTGAGGTCGATCGCGCGCAAGTACATCATCCGCGCTCGCCTCCGCACCTCGTCCGCCTCTTCGTACTTCCCTTCGAACTCGAGCGCCTCGGCGTCGGCCTCGATCCACCCATACGCGTACCCGATGTAGGCACGCGCAAGCTGCTCGAGAATCACCTCGTTTTCGGGCACGATCCGAAGCATGCCCTCGAGCTGGATGATGGCCCCCGGGGCCGCGTCACCGGCGGTCTCGTAATCCCAGTACTCGGCGAGCGTCGGAGTCACTCGCTCCAGAACCGCGGCACTCGAATCGGCGACGAATGCTGCGGTGTCGCATGCCGCGAGGGTAGGCAAGAACATCAGGAGAGCCCATTGGCCGCTTCGCGTCGTCATTTCCGCTACCTCCAGCTGTAGGTGAAGTCCCAGAAAAAGAAGTTCCCCTTCGCGGAGTACTTGCCGTTCCCGCCGCAGTTCGGGCAGGTGAAGAGAAACTCCGTCGTGTCGACTTCGATGTTGGTGGACGACCACAAGCGCGCGTACGCCAGGCTCATCTGCCAGGGGCCGTGGTTGTACCCGGTGCCGAGCGTCATCACGTACTCCGGGGCCGGCGTTGGACCGAACGCGTTCGGGAACTCCAAGCTTTGCGATCTCGACCCGTAAACGAACCCGAGCCTCACGGGCCATTGGTCGTCGAAGAACGCGTACTCCCCGCCCCATCGGACCAAGAACTGATCCTTCCAATCCAGAACGAACGCCGCATTCTCAGGAAGCGGCGGCTCCGCGATGATCGGAATGGTCTGTACCTCGCCATTGAACAGCCACTCGAACTCCGCGGCCGTGCCGAATGAGCCAAAGTCGAGCCGCACCCCTCCGCCGACCCGAGACGGCAGCGGGACGCTGGCGGAGACACTGTCGCGAGGCCCGATGGCGATCGCCTCTTCTCCAGGTTTCTGATTTGTGTTGACGCTGACTTCGTTTCGGTAGACGGCACCAATCGAAAGCCAGTCGGTGAACTGCCACTGAAACCCGACCCGGAACCCGGCGAAGTCGACGCCGCGCATGTCGAGGTCCAGATCGAGAGGCGGAACGGGAAAATCGCGTTGAAGGCGGCTGACCGTGATGCGGTACCCGGCGCCGATGTAGAGACCGATCTTGTCGAAGTTGAACGCAATGGCGGGTCCAACCTCGATGAGTATGAGCTTGACTTCGTCTTCGACGAAGCTGTCGTTCAGGGGGTAGTTGTACTCGCCGCCGGCGGCGCCTGCCGGGAACGCCGCGGCACCCACGGAGAAGAACTTGGTGAGGCGAACGCTAAAGCCCACGTTGGGAGCCGCCACGGGCAATACCACCTGCTGCAGGTTCAGGTCTGGCTCGAGAAACGTCGGCGACGCGCGCAACTTTGGAACGATGACCGACACGGCCAAATAGAGGTCGCCCTTGTCGATTCGACCGAGCCCGGCGGGGTTGATGTAGAGGGAGGGGCCGCCATCGACGAACGCGATCCCGGTCCCGCCCATGCCGGCGTACTTTGCGGAGTTGAGAACCGGGGCGTCGAAACCGGCAGCCTGCGCCGACAGAGGCACCACGAGTTGAGACAACGCAAGTGCGAAGCCGCAAGCGATGCCCATCGTGAATCGCGCTGTTCGGAAGCTCTTGGGCGTATTCATGTCGACGTGCTCCTTGATCGCGGCGTTAGAACTGGATCGAGAATCGGATGCCTGTGGGCGACAGGCCCAAATCGAAGTCGAGTGGCTCGGGGCCGCGGTCGTAGTACTTTCCGTGGCAGGCGTTGGCTCGGTACCCTTCCCAACCGTCTCGGAGATTGGTGGGTGCGCTCAGCACGTTGCCGACGGCCAGCGCCGGCGGAAGGATGTACATCAGCGCCGTGAAGCCAGGCGTCTTACCCGGCCACTTGACGGCCTTGACCGTGCCGCCCGCAACACCGAAGGCGACGCTAAACGCGACTCCGCCGGCATCCGCGAGAAACGCTTGCTGCTTCGCACCTTTCTCGAGTTGGCGGGTCGCGTAGCGAAGTTTGGCCCGACGTTGTTCGAGCGTATCGGACGGCTGTCGCCGGATGCGCTTGAGCCCCCATGCATCCCGCCAGGGAACCGCCGTAAACCCGATCGTGAATGCGGCCGCGCCGGCGGCTTGATACGCGAACGCGAACCGGTCCCATGGACGGTTGTCGTTCTTGGCCTCGACCGCCAGCGCCGCGAGAGCTCCTCCGCCCGCCAGGAAGCCGCCGATCCAACCGATGCGCCAACCGAGCGCCTTGTGCTTTCCTCGACGGAAGGTCTCTTCAATGACGTGGAGGTTTTCCGAGACCTCGTCGTCCGACAGTGTGTCGATGCAGTGATACGCGTCTTGCGCCCCGGCGGGCGCCCCGCCGCAGAGGAGCGCAGCTGCGGTGAGACACTGGGCCAGACGAAGGCGACCGACAGACTTAACAGTCGGCAAACACTCATATTTTTCGCATGACTGCATGGGTTGGAGTCCTTTCGGCTACCGCACCACCACGAGCAGGGCCTGAATATGATGCTTTTATCAGTGCTGAGGTTACTGTCAAATACTTTCTTGAATTCGCACATCGTAGTTGAAGATTTCATCATTTTTGATAGAATCATCGAAAGGCACGCTCGAGGGCTCACCAACGTCGAGACCCATGCCTTCTGCCAAGGCGGGATCGTGCCGTCACCCAAGCGCTAGTCGGATGCCGCACAACCAACTCAACATGATCGCGCAGGTCCTCACGGGGGCGAACAGCGTCCATCGAGGGCTCCCCACTCCTGAGCCCCGCCTCACAAACGACATCCGATATCCCGGCGCCCAACCCCCGGCTTATTCGAGCAATGTACACGGGGAGCTCGAAGCGCTGAACGAGAGTGGCGCCGACGCCACGCACTGGTTCGTTCGTGCCGCGAACGTGACCTTTCACGTCGTCACCGCCGGAAATCCCGAGCACGAAGCCTTGCTCTTCGTTCACGGATTCCCCGAGTCATGGCACGCCTGGCATCACCAAATGGCCGACCTCTCGCTTGACTACTACGTGATCGCGATCGACATGAAAGGGTACGGCCAGTCGGACAAAGGGCTCGAACTCGACTACCGCGCGCGCACCATGGCCTGTGAGGTGGCCGAGCTGATGAACGTCCTTGGGGTGGAGCGTTTCAACGTGGTCTCTCACGACCGAGGCGCAGTCCTGACCGATCACTTAGCCGCTGTGCCCGGGATGGAAGAGCGTATCCTACGCTACGTACGCATGCAGCAATCCGGGAGTGAGCCGCACGGCAAACCGCTTCCACCTTACAAGCTGTTTGCAAGTCAGCTCGGCGTTCGAGCCTTCCGAAGCAAGGTTTTCCCGCGTGCGGTCTTCGAGAATCGCGGCCTCTGCACCGTCGCCCTTTCCGAGGAAGAGCTCGCTCGAATCGACTTCGAATGGAAAGTCGAAGGGATTGCCGAGGCAACCTCGAACTACTTCAAAACCACGAGCTTCGATCAGGAGCACGCGGATCGACACAATGATCTCTTTGCCCACATGACGATGCCAACGCTCTTTCTCCAGGGCCGACACGACCCGGGACAACACCCCGAAGAGTACGAGCACGTGACCGATTTCGTGCGCAACGGGTATGTACGCTTCGTCGATGCGGGGCACTTCCTGCACCGCGAGAAGCCCGATGCGGTGACCGAAGCGATTCGCTGGCTGCTTCGAAAGCCAGTTGCTCCCGCGCCCGTCGTTGCAATCGAAGAAGCCCGCCGTCCCAAGTACAACTCCAAACACGGATCCAAGAAGAGCATCGTCGTGTTTGGTGGTCTCGGCCAGGTGGGGCAGGCGCTCGCTCGCCATAGCGTGGCGCAAGGTCACCCCACAGCCATCGCCGTCCGTCGACCCGACGACGTGGTGGCCGCATTTGGTCCGCACCTTGCGGCCAAATTGGAGGTGCACGAGACCGACTCGCTCGACGCCGAAAGCGTTGCACGAGTCATGACGGACGCCGACATTGCGATCAACGCGGCAGGCCACGTCAACATGGGTGAGACCTTTCTCGAGCTCTCGGAGATCTTCGTTCGCGCTGCGGAGAGCGCCCTCAACCGAGGCAAGCGTGCCTGGATGCTCGGAGGCATGGCTGCGCTCGACGTGCCACATACATCGAAGCCGGGAGACCAGCTTCTTTGGGTCCCCTCCCCCTTCAAACTGCACCGGCACAACGTCGCCCGACTGCGTGAGTCCAAGCTCGCCTGGTCGATGGCATGTCCGGGCATCATGCTCCCCGCCTACCCAACGCCGCGGGACACGTCGGTTAGAGTTTCGGTCGACGAGATGCCGCTGTCGCTTTCACCGGTCGTGCCGAGGCTCCCGAACCCCATCCGCACCGCGGTCATGCTCCCTCGCATCGCCAAGACAAAGCTCACGTTCGACGACTTCGCCGCTGAGATGATTCGACACGTCGACGATGGGGAGCTCATCGGTCATCGCGTCGGGTTCGGCTTCGCGTAGGCAGTGCAAACGGCCCAACGCTCGCGAGCTCGAGTGGGCCTTGACCAGACACCGAGTGCCCGTGGAAGCCTAGATGGAGTCGGCCACACCCGTCGCAGCGATTTGAGCGCCAATCTGCACCGATAAGGCAAAGTACTGATCCGGGTCGGCGTGTCGCATCCTCGCGTATTCGAGCTCCATGCCCTCCGCGAAGAAACGCTCGGGAGCGTTCTCCTTGACGGCAGCGAGGATCGCTTTGGCGCAGTCCCTTGGCTCGGTGCCTCCGTCGATGTTCGTGTCAGACCTTCCGCGCTTTGACCCGTCAGCTGTGAGGGCATTCCGCGCAACATCGGTGGCAACCGAACCCGGAAGAAAATTCGTCACTTGAATGTTGTAGAGACTCGACACTTCGGATCGGAGGGCGTCCATGTAGCCGATCAGACCGTGCTTCGCCGCGCAGTATCCGGTTCGCATGGGGGTTCCAATGCGGCCCGCGACCGAGCTGATTCCAACGATGTGCCCGCCGCCAGCGGCGGCCATTCTCTGAAGCTGCAGCTGAGTGAGCCAAAGCGGCGCAACGAGATCGATGTTGACGAGGTCCGCGTAGACTTGAGGATCGGTATCGATGGCGAGGCTTCGTTGACCAACGCCCGCGTTGTTGATGAGAATGCCCACCCTGCCTTTCCAATCCCAGGCCTCCGCGACAATCGCCGCAAGCTTGTCGTAGTCGGTGGCCTCGAAAGGGAGGACGAGCGTTTCCGTCTGTAGATCGTCAGCGACGGCCTCCAACGCCTCCACGCGCCGCCCGGACAAGATGACGGCGGCGCCATTCTCAGAAAAGACCTGCGCGAGCGCCTTGCCAATACCGGACGACGCTCCGGTGATCCACGCAATGTTCCCAGAAACTTCAGTCATTCTCGTCTGCTCCGTTGCACATGGCTATCTGCCTAGTCCATCGCCTTCATGAGGTTCAAAACCGTGCGAGGTTTCACGTCGGCGTTTGGACCGAACACTCGGGCAAGGGCAAGGAGGTTCGACGCCGTGATCTTCGGTTTGATGAAGCTCTTTGGCATCACCGGGCCCCATTGCGACATCGCGCGGCGGCTCACTGCGTGTACACCCATGGGTTGGCCCGCGGTGAACTGGTCTCCATCGCTGTAATGCTCGTGCTTCGCGCCCGAGGGATCGTTCCAATAGTCGAACACCTGGCTGCCGAGAACGTGCCGCCCTACTCCCCATGCGTGTCGCCAGCCTCTTTCTTCGAGGTAGCGTTGGCCCATGCCGACAGCGTCAGCATCGACGACCTCGTAGGCGCAGTGCCCGAAACCCACGGCGAAGCCCTGGGCAAGCGCGAGCGTGTGGTGGTCGGTCGGCGTCTCCCCAAGGTCCATCCGCATGAAGACCACTGCGGGCGACCCGTCAGGGAGCACCTGCACGTCGCTCGGGATCATCCCGAAGTGCTCGCTATACCACCCGCAAGTGTCCTCGAACCGAACCACGTCGAGCACGACGTGTCCGAGCTTCGTGACTTCGGGGGGTGCCACCGGCGAGCGCTGGGTGTCGTTGATCCGCGAGTGTATGTCGGGGCTGTTCACGCACAACGGCTGGCGGTGGGGGAGCGGTTCGGCCGGCACCTGCCCGTGCACCGCATCGACTGTGAAACCGTTCGGATCGACGAGCCGAACGCGCTCCCCCTCTCCAGGTCCTTCCATCGGCTCGATCGGAGATGCGCCGCGAACCCGACCGAGCGAGACGAGCTCACTTCGCGTCGAGACACGGAAGGCGAGCCCCAAGAAGCGGTCTTTTCGGCCCTGTGTGACCGCACAGCAAAACGGAGCCGGTCCGGTGGCACGCAGCCACAGGGCGTCCGAGGTGCGTTCGACTGTGACGAGTCCGAAGTCAGTGAGGAATCGTTCGGCTTCGTCGAGATCGGAACGCTCGAAGCTGAGATACGCGAGCTCCACGGCCTTGGCCGTCGGGTCCGGACACCGGTTTGGATACGTCGTGGCGAGCTCGATCATCGAATCAACTCCTCTTGTCGGGCGCATGGATGCGGTTTGACAGCGTGCCGAGATTGAGGGAGCGGTCCTCGGTTGCGATTGCGCACTCCACGAGATCACCCACCTCAAGATATCGCCCGGAGCTCTTCTGCTTCTTGACGAAAAGCTCCCACCTCTTCTTTTCGGGAAGAAGCTGCACGAGTTTGACGAGTAGTGGAGACGGGATCTGCATGGCGACTCCGGACGGAGTGCCGGTCGCAACGAGGTCACCCGCGCGCACCGATTGAAGGTAGGTCATCTCGGTGAGCGTCTCCGCCGGCTTGAACACCATGTTTTGCGCCAGGTCGCTCTGCCGCGTTTGCCCGTTGACCTTCAGGGCCAAGCGTAGTTCTCGCCATCGCTTGCGAAGGGCATCGTCGACGAGTGTCAGGTACGGCCCCGTGGGCCCGAACGTTCGATAGCTCTTCCCCTTGTAGAACTGCATCTGGGGGATTTGCACATCGCGCGCGCTCACGTCGTTGTGGATGACGAGGGCGGCCACGGCGTCCGGGAGTTCGTCCCCAGAGAAGGTCTCCGGCGAAGTGATGTCTCTGCCCATCACCAGCCCAAGTTCGACCTCGTAGTCGAGCAGCTTCACGTGCGGAGGCTTTTCGATCGCGTCGTTTGCACCGCACAAGCACGAGGAAGCCTTTCTGAAGAACATGTTGAAGGCCTTGCTGTCGGGATCCATTCCTGCCTCGATCATGTGATCGCGGTAGTTCGCCCCCTGGCACAACACCTGTTGCCCTTCGGTGATAGGCGAAAGGAGCTCCACGTCGGCGAGTGCAACGCGACGTGCGCCGTTCTTCTGAGCGTGCGCGATGTCATCGCCGCCTCGTGTCAAGAGCTCCCCGGTCGTCGGGTACTGACCCTCGAGCGGGATACAGGCATCGCCTCCGACGACGCCCCACTGCGACTGGTCATCGACTTTGAAGCGGGCAACTTGAAGCATTGGCTATTTCCCCCGCCGCACGAACAGCTCTGGTGGCAGCGCCCCGACCAGCGTGTCTGCCGCACGCTCTGCTGCGGCGGCGTCGCGACTATCGAACGTAACCTTCGTTCGATAGTCGCCCGTGGCCCAATTGACGTAACTACCAACCATGACGCTCGGAAACAGCCCCGCGATGCGCTCGAGCAGATTGGCGATCTCTTCTTCGTCACTCAGGGTGTACACCGACTCCAAATGAAATTGATGCCCCGTGTCGAGACGCTTGCAAAGGTCGGCGAACTTGACCTCGAAGAACTCCGGAACGCCAGGCAAGACGAACACGTTTTCGATCGCAACTGTCGGCCATGGTGCTTCGGCACTGCGGAGCATTTCGCTGCCCTCGGGCATGTCCGCCATTCGAAGATGAGCCTCGGTCGCGTCGTCGCCGCAATAGTGTCGAACGACCTTCGCGGCAGCTTCGGAACGTACGATCTCCCGACCAAACGCGGAGGCCACGCCTTCGATCGTGACGTCGTCGTGGGTCGGCCCAACACCACCGCTCGTGAAGACCAAGTCGTGTGTGGAACGTAACCCGTTGAGCTCATCGCGAATCGTTGCGACTTCATCGCCGCATACGACGACACGACGGAGCTCGATCCCGAGTTTGAAGAGGCCGCGTGCGAGGCACGCCGTGTTGGTGTCGTTGACCTTGCCTGAGAGAATCTCGTTGCCAATGACGAGGGCGGCAGCAGTTCGCGTCATGGCGAAACCTCCGCCCCGGAGAGCACCGCGACGGAGTGGCATGGGTGCTGCACGACGGTAGAGCGCCCGGCGCCGAACCCCAGCGCGCACACGACCAGCACGTCGCGCAGGCATCGCGTGACGCGGGCCAGGCCCACCTGCACACGCGTCGTTCTCTCAAATGGCTGCATGGGACGAGTCCTCTCGGAAACACACGTGGACGTTGAATACGATTGATTTATCAGATATGAGGATATTGTCAACTAAGTTTTCGAGGAAGCCTATCTGGGCTCATCACCATACTGAGACATCCAAAAATGATAATTTTGTCAATCTTGATGCTTGCATTTAAACTGACGATAGTCATAATCCCCACATGAGCGCGGAAAGCCCCAGAGAACAGGGTAAAACCCGAAATGAGCGTCGAAGGGCCTCGACTCGAGGGCGCATCGTCGAGGCTGCGGAGCGCCTGATGCGAGAGCGCGGGGGCGAGGGGGTGACCATCCAGGACATCACCGACGCCGCCGACGTCGGCCACGGCACCTTCTATCTCCACTTCAAAACGAAGGCCGAGGCGCTCGGCCCAGTGATCGAGCGCTTGGCCGAGCGGGTTCACGCACAGGTGGATCGAGCCGCCGGCGGAGCAAAAGACCCGGCCCTTCGCATGGCGCTCGGGCTGCGCATCCTCTTCCGAGCCATCTCGGAAGATCCACTGTGGAGCTGGTATGCGCGTTCGCGAACGCCGTTCCGACAGTTGATCGCGGACCTCGGGGCGCCGCCGCTCGAGGACGTGAGGCGTGGCCTCGAGACCGGCCGATTCGTCGTCGCCGATGTTCAGACGACCTGGAGCTTTGTCGACGGAGCTCTCGTCGGCGTGATCACCGCGCTCAGCGAAGGTGCGTGCGCGGACGACGTCGCCGAAACCACCGCCGAATTAGTGCTGCGCGTTCTTGGGATCGCCGCCGAGGAGGCTGCGCAGATCGCACGTGAACCACTGGAGACCCACTAACGAACTCCCAAAGGAGCGAGAACCATGCCGAACACTCAACTCGAAGCAGCCGCGCCGACCGAAGCGAAGGAGTACAAGATGTCGAACAAACCACTCGAACCAGCCGAACTGATCGAAGCGGCCGAGAAGCTCGCGCCACTCCTGCGCGCGAAGGCACGGGAGGCGGAGCTTGCACGCAAGCCACTCGATGAGGTCATCGACGCGATCCGCGACAGCGGGATCTTCGCGTTGATGGTTCCCAAGTGCTACGGCGGCCACGAAGCAGACCTCGACACGTTCTTCGAGGTGGCGCTCACCCTGTCGCGCGCTGACGCTTCGATGGGATGGCTCGTAGCCTTCTACATGGAGCACTCCTATTGGTTCTGCGGCTTCCCCGAAGAATTCCAGAAGGAGGTGTTCGCAGAGCGACCCTATGTCCTCGCTCCGGTCACCCTCAACATCACGGGCGGCTTCGCTCAAGAGGTCGAGGGCGGCTACCGTCTGAGCGGTCAATGGAGTTGGGGAACGGGCATCATTCATGCCGAGTGGGTCCTCGTTGGCGCGATGATGGCGGGCGCCGACGGAACCCCGGCGCCAATCTTCTTCGCCGTCCCCCGCGACGAGGTGGAGGCCATCGACACCTGGTACGTCTCCGGAATGTGCTCAACAGGCTCGTTCGACATCAAAATTCAGGACGTGTTCGTCCCAAAGAGCCGCACCGTCGCGATGATGGATCTGACGAACGCGGTCGCCGCGGCTCGTCTTCACGATGGACCGCTCTATCGGACGCCCCTGGTCCCGATTCTTGGCTTCGCATCGGCGCTATCGATGCTCGGTGCGGCGCAAGGGGCCCTCGAGGAGTACCAAACACAGACGAAGGCGAAGATCGCTTCGGGGCAGCTCCGCGCCGGCGGAACGATCAAGGACGAGGGCAAGCCGTCCGTCGTCGCGAGCGCGGCGCTCACCATCGACGCCGCCGAGCTACTCTTACGAGATGTCCTCCGCGACGTGATGGAGAAGCGTGACAGCGCATCACCGGAGGAGCGGGGCACCTGGATCACACGGATGGCCCACGCCGTCTTCATGTGCCGCAGTGCAGTCCAAGACATCGTCTCGGTCACGGGCGCGAGCGGGAGCCGGCTCGAAAGCCCGATCCAGCGAGCCCTGCGCGACATCTCCACCGGGTCGAACCACGTGATCTTCGATCGGGAGGCGAGGTACGCCGATTACGGTCGCACACTTCTGGGCCAGCCGATCCAGAGCATCATGGTGTAGCCGGCGATCGGAGGACTCCATGAATCTACCCCGCGTTCCCCTCTTATCGATCGACGAAGCGAAGGAAGCCGCCGCCGAGGTCGGCATCGTAGAAGTAAAGGCCGGGCTCTCGATGTACCGGGTCCTACTTCGCCAACCGCAGCTCGCGAAGCGCGTCAGCGACATGATGGAGACGCTCTCGACGCAGTCCGAGTTCGACACGAGGTTGCGCGAGCTAATCATCATGCGGATCGGTTGGTCGAATGGTGGCGTCTACGAGTGGTCACTGCACTGGTTGCTCGCACAGCAGTTTGGTGTCGAAGAGCGGGACTTACTCGCAGTGAGGGACTGGGAGGCGCACGATCATTGGTCGGCGGTCGATCGCGCCATCCTTCGCGCCACCGACGAAACACTCGCAAGCGGCGCCATCTCGCAGACCACCTGGGACGAGTGCGCAAAGCACTTCCCGACGGATCGAGAACGGCTCGAGCTCGTGGCGATCATCGGAAACTGGAAGATGATCTCCGAGCTCCTCAAGAACCTGGAAGTGCCCCTCGAAAACGGTATTGCGGCGTGGCCTCCAGATGGTGTCCCGCCTTCCGCAAAGCACGCCGGAGTCGCGTCGTGATACCGAACCCGCCCTACACGCTCGAGGAGGTTTCGGGTCCTTCTGTGCTTCGACGCACGTTCGGGTGTTTCCCGAGCGGGGTCGCCGCGGTGTGCGCAATCGCTGACCAGGTCCCCGTCGGGCTACTCGTCAGTTCATTCACCTCGGTGTCGCTAGCGCCGCCGCTGGTGTCGATCTGCATCATGAACGGCTCCGAGCGCTGGCCGCTGCTTCGGGGCGCGGCTCGGCTGGGCCTGAGCTTCCTCGGCGACGGCCAACAAGGCGTCTGCCAGCAGCTAGCAAAGCCCCCGGAACAAGGGCTCGAGGGGCTAGACATCAGCTCGACCCCCGAGGGTGCTGTGCTGTTGCGCGACGCGACAGCGTGGCTCGATTGCTCGTTGCACAACGAGATCGAGGCCGGCGATCACACGATCGTACTGCTACGGATCGAAGCACTGCACGCCCGCCCTACACAGGCGCCCCTGGTGTTCCACAATTCCAAGTTTCACCGCTTGACCGCGCTGTGACAGCCCGGGCCCGGCATCATGACGATCCTGTTCTACGGTCTTGTTGCGTTAGCCTTGGCAGGCATGACTTGGTTCGCGATCGAGAAGTCTCAGCGCAGGACCCATCCGGTCGTGGGCGGCATCGATCGGTCGATCATGCTTCCCCACACGCACCCGGTTGAGCTGTACAGCAACAGTTTTTCGCATTGCTCACGAAAAGCCCGTTTTGTGCTCGCAGAACTGGGCATCGAAACCAAGCATCATCCGATCGATCTGATCGAGACGGGTTGGTACCAAACCATCAGCCGGGAGTACTTGAAGGTAAATCCGGCCGGCCTGGTCCCGACGCTCGTGCATGAAGGACACCCCGTCTTCGAATCAGACGACATTCTCGCCTATGCCCAAACGATTGCAGGGGCTGATGCGCCGCAACTCGTACCGTCCGACCCGAATCTGCAAGCGGAGATGAACGACTGGTTGTCGTTTTGCGCGATCGTAAGCGCCGACCTGTTGGGTGGAATGAAAGAGCGGGCGGGCGCCTGCATTCCCGGGCTCTCCTTTCCGATGTTCATGGCCGCCATTCAGTACGTTCCGCTTCGCCGCATCCTCGTCGGCTTCCTGTTTCACTCGACGATCAAGAGCCCCGCATTGTTCTCCTCGTTCAAACTGTTCGGACTGCGAGGCATGCTGAAGCTGAAGAAGCTCCGACAACTGATCCATGCGAGCCGCGACCACATGCAGGTGCATCTCGAAACGCTGAACCGAACGCTCGTGAATCACGGTGGTCCGTGGATTCTGGGTGAAGCGTTTAGCCTGGCCGACATCACCATCGGCTGCATGTTGCTGCGCCTCGAAGAAACGGGCTGGTTGCACGGGTTCGAACAGACGACGAACATTCCAGAGGTCACCCGGTACTTCCAGCGGTTCAAAGCGCGTCCCGCTTGGTCCGAGGCAATCACCGCGCACGCACATCCGATCATCGAGCAAGCCAAACAAGACCTCATCGACGTTGCCAGGACAGACCCAGCTCTCGGCGAGTTGATCTACGGTCCCATCGCTCCGCTCGGCCTCGCCGAAAGGCAAGCAGCGTAGTGCTCATGCTGCCGGAGCGAGCGAAAGGTGCTCGACGGTCATCGGTGCGAACCCGGCCCCTCTCAAGGGCCGGACTCGACCGACGATCTTCACCGGAAAGACGTAGACCTCGTCTACGTCTCTTTCGATATCCCCAGCCCATCACGAATCGCGGCTTTCATGTCGTTGCGCTCTCGCTGCGACACCGGAGCCGCGGTCACCAGACTCGACCCGTGGAAGGTGCCGGGATAACTGTGGAGCTCCGTCCGGACTCCGGCTTGGAGCAGCCGAAGGGCATACTCGATGCCCTCGTCTCGGAGCGGGTCGAACTCCATGGTCGTCACGTAGGCGGGGGGTAGCCCCGATAAGTCCGCGGCACGAGCGGGAGCCGCATAGGCGGGAACGTCGGGCGACCCCCGGCGGTAGCCCTCCCCGAGGTAGGCATCCCAGCTGAAGATCGCGTTGGGACGATTCCAGAGCGGAGTATCGACGAACGCACGCATGCTAGGTGTCTCGAGCCGGTCGTCGAGCTCGGGAATCCCAAGGTATTGGAAGCACAGCGACGGACCCTTCCGATCGCGCGCAAGGAGGGCGATTGCTGCGCTCAGCCCCCCGCCGGCACTCTGACCCATGACGCCTATGCGATGGGGATCGAGGCCAAGCTCGTCGGCATGGGCGAAGGTCCACTCGAGCGCCGCGTAGCAGTCTTCGAGTCCACTTGGGTACCGATGCTCCGGCGCCAACCTGTAGTCGACCGAGACCAGCACGATCCCGAGATCACGGCACAGCTCGCAAGCGCCCGCGTGCTCACTGTCGAGGTCGCCCAACACGAAGCCCCCACCGTGGATATAAAGGAGTCCGGGCAACGACCGGTTCGCAGACTCGGCCACGGGGCGATAGATGCGGATGCCGACCTCGGGCGCGCGTGGTGGTCCAGGGATGCTCCGATCCTCGAGCTCCACCCCATCCTCGTCGGACGCACCCAAGAACATGGCGCTCATCTGTGCGAGCTGCGCACGCGCTGCGGCAACATCGTCGAACTCGAATTCCGGGAGGGCGAGCACGAACGGAAGGAACTCAGGGTCGATCGGGTATCGTGGTTTGTTCATCTCGGCACAATCTGATGCGGTTCTGTACCACAGTGTGGCGCTCGCCCACGAGTGTCGAGGCTAGCTTCGGAACGCACGCGTCCCGCGTCCCCACCATGATACCGTCGTCCGAACCTGCTCTGCGGCGAGCGCCAAGAAGCTCGACTTGATCCGCGGGCCGCTACAATCTGGCACTATCCTTTCGAGCCCTCCCGTGAACTTCGACGAAACACGTCAGGGATCCCTCCTTTCATCCGCTCACCTCGAGCGTCGGGGCGCGCTGACGCTCGTTCGGGTTGCGTCACAGGGCATGGGGATGCCCGCTTCGCTCGACTACCCCGCGCTGATTGCCCAGCTCGAGGACATGCATCGGCGAGACGTCATCAGCCGAACTGTGCGCGTCGAGCTACCTAGCGCAGGGATGGTTGACTTCCACCTGCTTCGCGGGGGCCTGTTCCTCACGATCTTGCGCAGCGCCGCGATCAACGCGTCGTTCACCGCGCCAGGCCTCTGCGTCCTGCGGGTTCGCTTGGGACCTTTCGAAGAGGAAGTCGAGGCTCAGGCTCGCGAGAGCGAAGAGTTTGACTGCTCTTTCCTCTATCTCGACTCCGAGTCGCTTCGGTGGACGTATCGGTCGGCGATCGATCGGCCCGGTTCGAGCATTTCGGTCTTCATCGATCCCGCTCGGTTCGAAACCGCGATCGACCCCTCGGAACGCTCGGTGCTGCAGTCGCTCGTTCCCGCGAAAGACAGCGGCCCGCCGGGAGCGCATCTGGTGGACGTCATGCCAAGCATCCCGCTCAGAAGAGCGGCATACGATCTTCTCTCATTGGAAGTGGGAGAAGCGGTCTATCCGCTTCGAGCCGAAGCCCGCACCCTCGCCCTCGTCGCCGAGGCCCTCGCCGGATTCGCCAGAGGCCCAAGCGCTCGCTTCGACACAGACGACATCCGAGCGCTCGAAGCTCTCCGCGCCGAGATCGACGAAGAGTACGCCCAGAGTCCCACCCTGGAACAGCTCGCGCGACGAGCCGCCATGAACCGGCGCAAGATGACCGAGGGCTTCAAGAAACTGTTCGGGATGACCGTGCACGAATACCGAGTTCAGCAGCGCATGAAACGGGCGGCGGAGCTACTGCGAGAAGGCGCTTCCGCGGGTGCCGTCGCGTGCGAGGTCGGCTACGCAGACCAGGGAAGCTTTACGACTGCCTTCAGGCGTTTCTTTGGAGAGACGCCGAGCGCCTTCAAGGCTCACTGAACAGCCTAAGGTCCCGACCGTTCTCTGCGAGCCCTCAAAGCGAACGGGCCCCCGTCGGAAGTGCGGATCGACCAAATCATGGTCCGGATCGAGCAAGCGGCAGGCCGGCAAGAAGACATAGAGTGCCACCTCGAAGAACAGGAGGTAGGCATGCATTCGAACGAGAAGTTGCTCCGCGATCTGGTTGCCGCGTTCCAAGCACACGACTTCGCAAAGATCGTCGCTTGTTTCGATCCGAAGGTCGCGTGGCGTTGGCTCGGGACGGAGTTTTTGACCGATATCGAACCCGGCACCTATGTCGGGATCCAAGACGTAGCCGCGACGCTTACGGGAATCGATAGCAAGATCACGGACTACAAGATCGACCGAATCTTGGCCGCCTCAGCCGGCGATCGGATAGGCGTCGTGTGGATGGCCTGCTCGTACGTGGACGAAGACGGCACTCCCCAAAGCATGGAGGAGAACTGGGTCTTCCTGTTCGAGAACGACGTCATTTCCGAGGTGTGGGACTACAGCAGGATGGTGTTCCTGGAGAAGGTTCGCGCCGGGGAAATCAACTCCTGACGGTCAGCTCGACGGGCGAACGGTGAGTACCATGACAACATCAGAAATCGATTCGAGAACACAAGAACGAAGAGACGCCACGCTGAAAAGAGCGGAAAGGTATGTCCATCCCGCCCGCATGACTCTGCTCAAGTCGGCCGGCATGGATTTCGTCGCCTCGCATTCCGAGGGCTACTGCGTTTGGGATCTCGACGGCCGCGAGTTTCTCGACCTCGATCTTCGTGCAGGAGTTTACAACCTGGGTCACAGGAACCCACGGGTCACGGAGGCGCTGCAGGGCGCCCTGCGCTCATCCGACATGGGCTTCGCTCTTTTCCCGGGCGAACACCAGACCGCGTTGGCGGAAAAACTGGCTGCCTCTTCCGGCTTGGACAATGTGCTTTTCGCGCCGAGCGGAACCGAAGCCAACGACTTGGCGATCCAAGTCGCACGCAGACACACGGGCAATCGGCGAATTCTCAGCTGCGCCTCGGGTTATCACGGAGCGGCGGGTTTGGCTTCGGCTGCTGGCAATCCCGAGTTCTCCCAGAACTTCAACTCCGACTATCCAGACGAGTTCGCAACGTTCCCAGCCGGGGATCTCGACTCGTTGCGCGATGAGTTGCGCAGAGGCGATGTCGCTGCGGTCCTGATCGAACCCGCATGCAACGCGGCCGGATACCCGACGGTGCCCGAAGGGTTCTGGACCGAAGTACAGTCCACATGCGCCGAGCACGGTGCTCTTCTGATCATGGACGAAATCGTGACGGGGCTGGGTCGTTCGGGGCATGTCTGGGGTTTTCAGAAGGTCGGCGTCACGCCCGACATCGCCGTTACCGCAAAAGGACTGTCCGGCGGAATCTATCCCATCGCGGCGGTCCTGATGTCCGCGGAGAGTGCTCAATGGCTGCACCAAGACTTCGCGGGGTACGCAGGAACGTTCGCGGGAGGGGAGCTCGCCTGCGTCGTGGGTAGTGCCGCTTTCGATCTGAGTACGAGCAGGGAGACCCTAGAAAACGTCCACGCGGCAGCCGACCACTTCGCGGACGGCCTCGAGGCGATCCGTTCGCGGCATTCGGCGCTCAAGGACAT
The DNA here is from genome assembly GCA_039177115.1 of Myxococcota bacterium. Classification (GTDB taxonomy): domain Bacteria; phylum Myxococcota_A; class Polyangia; order Polyangiales; family Houyiibacteriaceae; genus SG8-38. The sequence continues at coordinate 32,039 of JBCDFZ010000002.1, read as the reverse complement.
TCGCCAGTTCGGAATCCTGTTCGGCCTGGAGTTCGACTTGGATGGTGCAGGCTTCGCGATGGTGCAGGCGCTTTTCCGCAACGGTGTTCTGGCATTTCCAGCTGCCCATGCGAATCGAGTCGTCAACTTGAAACCAGGACTCTTGGTGGACGAGGCATTCTGCTCCGACGCGCTGCAGCGCGTGGAAGATGCAGTGAAGACGCTATGAACCAGGGGACCCGACACAGCACCGAGCACTTCTTCGCCGTCCACGATACGGTGCGCGAGTACCTCGACGGCATTCACGAAGGCTCAGTCGCGAGTCTCGCGAGAGCGATGCATCCAGATTGCAGGATGGTCTGCGCCAGCGACTCGAACTACACGAACGTGGGTATGGTCGAGTACTTCGAGGTCGTCGCCAATCGCCAATCCCCGAAAGACGTCGGCGAACGACGGCTCGACGAAGTCCGTAGTATTGATCTCGTGAACGGGGACACCGCAGTCGTCCGACTGGTCTGCCTGGTCTTGGGCAAGCTGTGCGAGGACGTGCTGACGCTCGTGCTCGACGAAGGGGCCTGGCGGATCGTCTCAAAGGTCTACACCTATCGACGGGTCGACTGACTCGGGGTCAAAAGACCCATTTTCGGCGGGTCGCTCAGCACGACTTCCTCGATGCATCCGACCACGTCTCCAATGTCACCACACGACTCTTGGCAGGGTCAAACCGCCGCCTCGAGAAACCGCGTGCGCCAAATGCGGTCGTGATACGGAAACGTGCATCGAGCGCGAGCTCGCCGTGACACCGGAGCCGAACTTGATGTCGTTGTCGCCTGATTTGTCCCGCTCGGCCGGCTACCCCGGAGTCGTCACGTTCGCCCACACTTCCGCCGCGCCTATCGAGTACGAACTGACCCTACGTGAATCCGACCAACGTCCGCGTTCCTGACCATGATACCGTCGCCCCGCCGAAGGGAGACCGACGATGGATCGATGCAAAGCAACGGCGCTGGTGTTGGCGGGCATCTTGATTGGCGCGGGAGAGAACAGCAATAGAGTGTAGACACCCACCCCGGACCCTGACTCCCCGGTGGAGGTAAGCGGACGAGATGTTCAAGCCATTCGAGAAGGAGGTGATTCGCAAGCTCGTCGGAGACGCCCTCGGGCGTGATGTGCTCGACCGCGTCGTAGCGGCGAGCGAGCTTGAAGAAGATTGGTCTCCAGTCGGCTACTTTCTCACCGTCCGGGACGCGGGCCTACCGAAAGAACGCGACATCTTCGAGGGTCCCCCGACCACGACCATGATGGGTTCGGGCGCGGGCGCGGAAGTCGGCTTCATCGTGTTCGTGACGGACCGAGAGCTGACTCTTGAATGCTTCCGGTGGGACGGCAGCGACGATCGCCTTCCGAGGGATTTTCGAGACAGCGGCGTGGAGGTGTTCGCCAGAGATGTCCCGAGCCTGAAGGAAGCAGCCCCCTGGCTCGCCGGTAGAGAACCGGCCGAGCCGACGCAACAACCTCGAGACCAGGTCGAGACGGCTTTGCGTGCCCTACTCAACCGCAAGAACAAGGAGTCGTTTGTGGTTGTCTCCGCGAGAAGCGACAGGTTCGTGCAGTTCGCTATGGACCAAGGAGGCCTGTCTCTCGATTTCCCCGCCGATCGGCTGACCCGTGAAGAGATGGAGCGCGCCCATCACCTATTCCGCTCGAGGGGTGGAGTTCTCCAAGACATGGAGTTGTTCGATGTAGCCACTGGAGAGCAAAGCGGAACCATAAAGACATTCAGGGTTGAGCTGAACGACGATGCGACGCGCGGCGCAGATCTCGCTCTCCAGATCCTTCGCGAGGTTCATCAAATCCCCAAGGACGCAACGCTGGACATCGAGGAGAACTAGAGAGGTGGAACGACAGCTCCCTCGAGGCGTCGTGGCCCACGCCGAGTTCACCCCATGGGGGAGTGAGTATCGTTGATTCACCGACTGTGATTTGCGTCGTGTTTTCGTACTGTTGGCGATGAGTTCCAAACGCGACGTCGGGGGGCGTCTTGGCGCGAACCCGCTCGGCTGCCAGTCTAGCGTGGTGCTACGCGTGCTCATCGTGGACGACGAACCACTCGCCCGACTGGCCGTCTCCCATGTGTTGAGGACTCGCGACGACGTCGAGGTGGTCGGCGAGGCCGACTCGGTCGCGAGCGCAGCGAGGGCCGTCGAGTCCCATCGGCCTGACGTCATCTTCCTCGACGTGAAGCTTCCGGACGGCTCCGGCTTCGACCTGTTCGACCGAGTCGAAGTCGCTGGACAGGTCGTGCTCCTCACTGCGTTCAGCGAGCATGCGCTCCGCGCGTTCGAGTTCAGCGCGCTCGACTACGTCGTCAAGCCCATCGACAAGCGCCGAGTGCACCGTGCCTTGGACCGAGCGCTGTGCTTCGCGCGAGGGACGGAGGCCGCCTCGGCGATCGACTCGGAGAAGCGACGCCTTCAGATGAACGAGCGGGTCCCGTTGAGAACCTCGGGTGTCCTCCAGTTCGCGCTCCTGTCGGATATCGTGTTCATCGGAGCAGCCAACGACTACACCGAAATCCACCTCGCGAGCGGGAGTGTGGCGTTGGTGTCCGAGAGGCTCCGAAACTGGGAAGCGCGGCTACCCCGGCAGTTCGTCCGTATTCACCGGTCGGCGATCGTGAACCTGGGGTTCGTCGAGAAGCTCTCGATTCATCAAGGGAGCTGGCGCGTTCATCTACGCAACGCCAAGGAGCCTTTGACCGTCAGCCGCCGAAACCTCGAGGAGCTCAAGGCGCGTCTTCAGTCCGGCGGGTAGCGAATCGACGCGGTTACCCCGGAGCCCGATTCGCAGAGTAGAAATCCTGAGTCGCAACGGACTCGGGCTCCTCTCCGATCGTCGCGCTTTCGCGCTCCACCGCGTCGAGACCTCGTCGGAGCATGTCGCCGACGTCGACCACCGTCTGGGCCGCGGACTCGGGGTCCCGGTGGATTTGCTCCAGAACGAAGTCCAGCGAACGAAACAAAAACCCCGGGTTCATCCGAGTCCTCAACACCTCGAGCTCGCTCCTTCGCGCCTGGGCTGCAAACCACAGCGCACGCTCGCGAGACCGGACGGTCACGGACGCCAAGTGCAAGGTCAGAAACACGGAGGTGCTGATCGTCATGATCAGCGCGCCGGTAAGAACCGTCGCGTATATTTGGCGCCCGCTGTCGTAGACCAGGTCTCCACTGGCAGCGCGCATCCCCTGAGCGAACAAGACTGCTGTCCAGGGAAGGCTTGCGAGAATCGGCACAACCAACGCGGCCACCCCGCCCCACCAACGCGACCACCAGTGGCTCGGAATGCTCTCGAAGGCACGCACGGCGAGCGCGAAACATGCCATGGCCGTCACGAAGTTGGCGAGACAGACCTTCCAATACTGGACAAAATCGAATGGGCGCTGCCATGGGTTGAAGAAAAACACGTAGTAGAGTGCGATCCAACCGAGGGCCTGGACACACCAAAAACGTCCGGAACGCAGGTAGGAAGTCGGTCGAGCGTCAGCCGAGGGCTCGGTTCTCGCAACCGTCGAGGTGCTCGCGCCCGGCGCGAAGACCACCAAGTCGTCCGGGCGGTAGCGCAGGCTCGTCGACACCCATCCGTCCGCCTCGGCCAAGTCGAGCTCTCCGCTCTTTGGATAGAGGAGGCGAAGGCGGCCTCGAACGATGCGAAGCCCTGATCCGGCACCCTCACGGTCTCCGAGGTAGCGGTGGGTGTTTCGAGACGTTCCCGGGCTCAAAGTCCCCGTGTTCCGGACTTGAAGTTCCACTGTACCGCCTCGCCATGTTCCATGAATCACGACCTCGATCTTGTGGTTGGCTCCCAAACCGTGCTTGACCGCATTCTCCACGAGAGGTTGGAGAAGAAGCGTGGGGATCCGGTGCTCGAGGACGTTTGGGTCGAGCTCCGAAGTCACCGACAGGCGGTCCTCGTAGCGAGCCTTCTCACAGCGAAGGTAGTCGTGCACGAAGTCGAGCTCTTCGCCAACTGTGGACACCTGCGTGGCCGACGACTCGACCGCCCGTTTGAAGAGCCTCTTGAGGTCCTGGACCATCTGCTGCGCCCGCGCGGGCTCAACGGGTATCAGTGCGAGCACCGAGTTCAGGGCGTTGAACAAGAAGTGTGGATTGACCTGCGCGCGGAGAGCCTGTGCTTCTGCCTGAGCTGCCAACGATTGGAAGTGAAGTGACGTTTCCCTCGAGCCTGCGGCTCTTCTTCCGAGCAGCACGGCGAGAAAGACGGAGCTCCACAGGATCATCAATCCGGCATTGGAAGCGTACGCGTAGTAAACGAGTCTCGGCGAGATGGGTATGGAGTCTTGGAGAATGGGGCCTACGATTTCGGACAGCACGAACGCAGTCCACGGAACGCTGGCGAGCAGTGGCAGTAGAATCAGGAGCGGCCACGTCCGGTTCTTCCACCATCTGACAGGCGCGGTGACGTAGACCCATCCGAGCAAAGACGACATCAAGGTCGGGACCACAACGAACGCGAGTCCGGCGCTCACCTTCGAGAGCGCGAGCGCGCCACGAGGCAACCCGCGTTCGAAGTAAAGAACGTAGACGAGCGACCAAAAGAGAAGCTGGCACGAAAGAAAAAGAAGGCCGCGCTCCCAGGCCGGCGGGCTTTGCGATCCTCCCAAGGCCATGGAACGAGTGTTCTCGAGAGGTACGATTTCGCAACCCTGGCGACGGGGGGGAATGGACGAACTCGTCATCCCACGGCACGCCGCCCACCGACGCAAAAGAGCGTTCCACCGAACGAGGGAGCCACTCGCCGACGTTTGCCGGCGCTCGCCGAATCTAGGTGGAGTTGAAAGTCATTTTCAATCACACTCTCAGTGCAACGGTGACCCAAGCCGCCGCAATACTCTTTTTCGGAGACACGATGACCCCCGAGGCATCACCCATCTTGCCGCACCGCATGCGACGCCGGAATCGCGTCACCATACGGAATCATTGATTAATCACGAAACCAACCATGAAGCGAATCCCTTCTAGTCTGTTCTTTGCCGCGGTCTTGCTCGCTTACGCGTGTGGGTCCAGCACCCCGTCGTCGGATCCCGAGCCGAGCGAGAACGACCCGAGCGAGAACGAGCCGGGCGAGAGCGAACCCGAAGATCCCTTCTATGTCTTGTGCGGCACCTTGCCTACGCCCGATGGAGGTTCGACATACGCCGCGATCGAGCCGGAGATATCGTCGGACATCGATATTGACGTGGCGCAGACGCTTGAGATTCCTGGCTTTGGGGCCTGCCTACCTGGCGCTGGAGGTACGGGGACGATTTTCACAGCCTCGGGGGCGGGACCCATCTTTTCGAAGTGGAACGTCCGCGCAGACGGTAGCTTCGAGGAAGCGGGCCGCGTGTCCTTCGCCAATCTGGGAGTCCAAAGCACGCGAACCGCCATCAGCGGGACCCACTTCATCTCCGAAACCAAGGCGTACTTCCTCGATAGCGACAGCCAACAGCTCATCGTGTGGAACCCCGACGCTCTCGAGATCGTCGGGACGATTTCTCTCGCGCCATTGTTGTCGTTGGGCCCCGAAGGATCGCTGCCCGAGTTCGCCACTGCGATCGGGGTCGACGACCAGGTGCTGATCCTCGGCGGCTTCGCCGACCTGACGACGACCTATGCAACCGAGGGCATCGCGGTCGGCTTCATCGATCCGACCACGGACACCTTCTCGTCGACTTCCTACGACCCCTCGTGTGGCAACGTCGGCTCACCGCAGGTCTACCCCGACGGCACGATCTACCTGGCCAGCAACGCGCGGATGGCCGACGCCTACTACCTCGGCGAGGAAAACGCCTTCGCACCATGTTTAGCGCGCATCCTGCCGGGTGAAACCGAGGTGGATACGTCATTCACGCGTCCGCTCGAGGCCCTCACGGGCACGGCGTTGACCGCGAACCTGCTCCGCGGTCCAGGCCTATCTGGCTTCGTCGCGGCTTACGACGAGACGATCATACCAATCGACCCCATGAACGTTCTCAGACAGATCCCCTCCTGGCGACTGTACTCCGTCGACGACATCACCGCGGGCGAAGGTGCGACGGTCACTGTGGTCGACGGCCTCGCCCCGTCGAGCCCATTGTTCCGGACGGGCTTCTCCACAGACGGCCGGACACTCGTACCGGTGTTCAGCGACGACTTTGGCGAGACCCTCGTCTTCGACATCACCGACGGCAGCGCTGAGGATCCGCTCTTCTTCACGCCTGGGGTACTGCGTGCCATCATCGAGGTCGCACCCGAACCCCAGCCATCCACAGCGCCCGACGTAACGCCGTCGTTGCTAGGGCCCGGGCTCGGATCCAATCCCTGGCCGTCCGGCTCCAACCCTGGCGGCGCTTCCTAAGCACGCATCCGACCAAAGCCATCCGGCCGACGTTGGGAGCGCGGTTGCGCCTCGCAGTTGCCCGAGTCGTCCTAAGTAAACTCGTCATCGGGCGGAGCGAGGGGCCCGACGCTTCAACCCAGTGACGGACATGCCGGCAGTACGCTTCCTGTTCCCAACCGCCATGACCAACGGCTGGACGGCATTGCTGCTTGCCCCGCAAGCCGACTAGGACGAGTTGGAGCGGCTAAATCGCGTTGGCGGAACCTGAATCGCGCCGTTTCCTATCGAAGGAGAGAGCAGTGGGCGGTCTTGGCCACATCGTTCCCGTGGTGTTAGGTCGCACGCTGTGCCCATCCTGGTCGCCGAAAACCTCACGAAGAGCTTTGGGGAGCTGGCGCTCTTGGCAGGGGTCGATGTGTCGATCCACGACGGCGAACGCGTCGGTCTCGTCGGTTCGAATGGCGCCGGGAAATCGACGCTGGCGCGGGTCTTGGCCGGCATCGAAACCCCAGACAGCGGTCGCGTGGCGTGCCGCCGCGACGCCAGCGTCCGCTACCTCCCGCAAGATCCAGTGCTGCCTGCCGATCGTACCGCGCGCGAGGTCGTGGCCGACGGGCTTGGGGCCTGGGCCGAGGCGTTTCGCGAGCACGAAGCGCTGAGCCAGCGAATCGCGTCGGAAGAACCCGGCTGGGAAACGTTGCTCGACCAACAGGCCGCGAGCGCTCAGGCCGTCGAACGCCTGGGTGGTTGGGATCGGAGCCATCGCGTGGATGTCCTGCTCGAACAGCTCGGGATGCGGCATATCACGCGACCCATCGGCGAGCTCAGCGGCGGCGAACGACGGCGGGTCGCCATCGCGAAGCTGCTTCTCGAGGAACCCGCGCTCGCCATCCTCGACGAGCCGACCAATCACTTGGATGCCGGCACCATCGAATGGCTCGAGGCATACCTTGCGGAGCAATACACGGGCGCCCTGCTCCTGATCACGCACGATCGATACGTGCTCGACCGCGTCGCCACGCGCACCCTCGAGATCGACCGCGGCGCGGTCCATAGCTACGCAGGAGGCTGGCACGCGTATCTGTCGGCCAAGGCGGAACGCCTCGCACACGAATCGCGCGCCGAGGCCAATCGCCGCAATTTGCTTCGCACCGAACTCGAGTGGCTTCGGCGGTCTCCGAAGGCGCGCACCACCAAATCGAAGGCACGCGTCGAGCGCGCCGTCGCCCTCCGAGATGCGAAGGCGCCCACGCTCGAACGCACCGCTCGGTTCGAGCTTCAAAACACCCGGCTCGGCGGCACGGTCCTCGAAACGCACGGTCTCAGTCTCGACCTCGGCGGAAAGGCTCTCGTTCGTTCGCTCGATTTCGTCCTCCAAAAGGGAGAACGCGTCGGGATCGTTGGCCCGAACGGCATCGGGAAAACCACGCTGCTTCGAGGAATCCTAGGCTCGATCGAACCGGTCGAGGGGCGCGTTGAAGTCGGCAAGAACACGACGTTCGCGTACTTCGACCAAGCGCGAAGCGGCCTCGACGACGACGAATCGCTCCAACACAATGTCGCTGGACAGCGCTCGCACGTGGACTTCCAAGGGAAGTCGATCGACGTGCGGAGCTACCTGAAGCGGTTTTTGTTCGAACCCCATCGAGCCCGGGACAAAGTCTCAGCGCTTTCGGGAGGCGAACGGGCGCGCACCGCGCTCGCAAAAATGCTTCTCCGACCGGCCAATGTGCTGGTGCTCGACGAACCGACCAACGACCTCGACGTCGCCACCCTCTCTTCGCTCGAACAGATGCTCGTCGACGGCGGCTCGACCGCGCTCATCGTGTGCCACGATCGGTACTTCCTCGACCGCGTCGCAACCGCGGTCCTCGCCTTTGGCCCCGACGGCCAAGTGACGCGCTATGCGGGCAACTATTCGGAGTACCGGGAGGCCGCAGAGGCACGCACCAAACCGCCGAAAGCGGCGACCACGCCAACAAACGACGAGCCCGCCACGAGCGACGCACCCTCCGCGCCGCGCAAGCTTTCATACAAAGAGAAGCAGGAGCTCAACGGTATCGAGGCGGAGATCGAAGCAGCCGAAACGCGAGTCGCCGAGATCGAAACGGCGCTCAACGACCCAGCGCTCTACGCCGAGCGCTCGACCGAAGTCCCGGAGCTGGTCGACGCCGCCAAGAACGCACGCGAAGAGCTCGAGCGCTTGATGGCGCGCTGGGTTGAACTCGAGGCACGGAGGGACGCGTAGGACGAAGCTTCGTGCCTAGCGATGGGTTGAGTAAAAAAGAGGAATTTCTCGCGTCACCGGCAACGGACTGAGACCGAGGGCCAACCGTCGTCCGGCTAGCATGACGGGCCTTCATTGCGGCTGGTGGATTCCAACTCCTCCCGCGGGGGCGGCGCTAGAGCCTGACCCGGTTCGTAGGCGAAGGTCTCGAACCACTCGCGGAAGTCTTCTAGGGCGCGGTCGGTCTGGTGGGCGTCGTTGTCGAGCGGTTGCGGGCGACGGTTGTTCCAGACCGGGAGGTCCTCGTAGGTGGCGTACCAGGAGCCGGCGAAGGCGACGGCGTTGTTGAAGAGCTCGATGGGCCTGCGGCTACGCTTGCCAATGCCAATCTGCGTCAGCAGGCACTTCTTGCCCTCGACGATCGTCAGCAGGTTGAGCAGGTCCGATGCGTTACCCTTCACCTCCGATCGCAGGTGCGTGTTGAGCGGGCTGTCGAACCAGGTGGTGACCTTCGACTCGGCGCCGCCCGCGAGAGCCGCGAGGGGCGCGGCCAACGTCGTAGCCATCGTGCCCAGTGCTCTGTGGCCGTCGGGTGTGAACTCGCCGTCGACCGTGTGCTTGCCGAAGATCTTGTGCGTGAACTGGAAGTGGCGAGGGTCGACCGAGTTGTCGAGCGGGACGCTCGGGTGGTGCAGCGAGAGCATGCGCTTATGGTGCCACAGCACGTCGGGGCACTCGTCGGTGATGAAGCGTGGCGCGCCCCACTGTGGCTCGACGCCCGCGTGATCGAAGTAGGCGAACGCGAGACCGCCGTGTTCATCGACCGGGTAGGCGCGGATCGACCGGTGCTTGGGGCTCGCGCCGCGGCCGTCCCCTCGGAACAGGCGACCATGCATCGGGCACTGAATGCACTCTTTGCGCACGCGCCCCGTCGCCATGTTCACGCCGAAGTGCGAGCAGTAGGGCTCGACCATGCTCAAGGCGCCCGCTTCGGTGCGAAAGACAAGGCACTCCTCGTTCATGAAGGTACGCTGCTTGACCTGCCCCACGCGATAGTCGCGCGAGAAACCGATGAACATCCAGCCGCGGTAGTTCGCCATAACGGACTCCTGTGGTCGCGCTGGCACACGCGACGTCGACGCTTCCGAAACGCCAATAAATGAGAATGTAGATTCTCATTTATTGGCAAAACCGTCAAGCCGCACTCCTCGACGCGGCGAAACGGGCATGGTTCAGGGCGCTTCGAGCACGCCCAGGTAGGCGAGCGCCATGCGCGCCACCTCCTCGACGAAACGATCCTCGTCGAGCTGGCCCCGCTCGGGCCCCGGCATCAGCGTCTCCCGCTGCTCGGTCATCGCGATCAGCATGCGCATGGCCTGCTGCGCGGCGACCTCGGGGTGCGGGTGTCTGAACTGCGCGCGGTAGGCGAGCAGGAAGCGCTGGCCAGCTTTCAACAGGCGCTCGGTGATGTCGAGTTCGAGCGCGGCGAGGTCCGGGTCGGCGTGCATGCGTTCGAGCGAGGCACGACGGCGTCCCTGGTAGCGGCGTGCGATGGCGAGTCCCGCGCGGACGGCCTCCGGCAGCACGTCGCGCAGATCTCCCTCGACCCTATTCGGCACCTTGAGTCCGTTGATCAACGTCACGGCTTCTTGGTAGCCCTGCCGGTGCATGTAGCGCAGCAGTTCCGCCTTGCCGCCGAAGCGGTCGTAGATCGTCACGATGGCGCACGGCACGGCCGCGGCGATGTCGGCGATCTTCGTGGCCTGGTAACCGCGCTCGCCAAACAGGCGCTCGGTCTCCTCGAGGATGCGCTCGAGCTGCTCGCGCGTGCGCGCCTGCTTCGGCTCCTCGAACTCACCACGCTTGGCACCTCGCCGCGGCATCCGATGAGCTTAGCGCGGCTGTGGCCGGCGCGTGTGCCAAACCGCGGCCCTTGCTCTCTTAGCCCATCGGGATGACAGTCCGCGCTGAGCTTCCCGGTGTCAACTCGCCGAATTGGCTGAAGGCAATGGACAGGTTGGGTGCGACCAACTTCCCGACCCTTTGCTGTTTACATGTGGCATCGTCGCCCCCATCGAATACGGGTTGACACTACCTGAGTTGAACAAGCGCCACGGCCACGGGTTCTTCGTTGTTTATGAGAAGGCGCCCTACTCTTCGCTGTCACGCTCGCTCGCCGGTTGCCACGTATACGGCTCGTCGCCCATTTCATCGGAGAACTTCTTAGCTGCCTCGTAGCTCGGTGAGAGCACAGCCCACGCCAAGAACAGAAGAACGCAGCCGAGTAACAATGCACCGAGCAGAGCCGCCTTTCGTCGCTTCGTCACCATAGTGGTAGCCGGGTAGCTTAGCTCACCTGCAAGCGAGACGTAGCGTGGCATCTCCGGGTTCCTCACCCAAAGCCCGTTCGACAAGCGGTCTTCGACGCGAGCGAGGTCGACTCTCTTCGAAGAACAGCGATAGAGTATAGACACCCACCCCCGACCTGGACTCCCCGGGATAGGTGAGCGGACGAGATGTTCAGACCATTCGAGAAGGAGGTGATTCGTAAGCTCGTCGGAGACGCCCTTGGGCGTGATGTGCTCGAACGCGTCCTAGCGGCGAGCGAGGTTGAAGAAGATTGGTCTCCTGTCGGCTATTTTCTCACCGTCGCGGACGCGGACCTGCCGAAAGAACGCGAGGTCTTCGATGGTCCTCCGACCATGACCATGATGGGTTCGGGCGTGGGCGCGGAGGTCGGCTTCATCGTTTTCGTGATGGACCGAGAGCTGACCCTTGAATTCCGGTGGGACGGCAGCGACGATCGCCTTCCGAGGGGGTTTCGAGACAGTAGCGCAGAGGTGTTCGCCAAAGATGTCCCGAGCCTGAAGGAAACAGCCCCCCGGCTCGCCGGTGCCGAACCGGGCGAGCCGACGCAACGACCTCGAGACCATGTCGAGACGGCTTTACGGGCGCTACTCAACCGCAGTAACGAGGCCTCCTTTGTGGTTGTCTCCGTCAAAAGCGACAGGTTCGTGCAGTTCGCGATGGACCCAGGAGGCTTGTTTCTCGATTTCCCTGCCGATCGGCTGACCCGTGAGGAGATGGAGCGCGCCCATCGCCTATTCGACTCGAGGGGCGGAGTTCTCCAAGACATGGAGTTGTTCGATGTAACGACTGGAGCGCAAAGCGGAACCATGAAGACGTTCAGGGTTGAGCTGAGCGACGATGCAACACGTGGCGCAGACCTCGCTCTCCAGATCTTTCGCGAGGTTCACCGAATCCCAAAAGACGCGACGCTGTACATCGAAGAGAACTAAACCCCGGGGCCCATCAGCAGTTGACCGAACAGTAGCATCGAGGCCACGCCGACGACTCGACGTACAGAACGTCGAAGAGCGGATCGTCAAACTCCGGGTAGAAGCCCTCGAACCCGAATTCCCTTTCGCTGCATATCGACGTGAAGAAGAAGATGTCGTCCGGGAGGTCGTCGCGTGTCGCATAGTAGGTAGAGGGAAGGCAGATCTGTGGTTCCGGTTCGGAATCGGCTTGCGAACCGAAGTTTGGTAGGCAGTCCGTCGGTACGATCTGCCGGCATTCATCCTCAACGAACAGTTTCGTGGCAACGAACGCGTCGCACTCCGGTACTCGCATGCAGGAGTCCACGTCGCGCGCTGCACATACTTCGGTGCGATCGTCTCGTGCGTCCGCCGTGTCGGCAGACACGACGTCCGGGAAGCAAACGAACGTCGATTCGAAGCGACCGCCCGAGGTGCGGAGCAGGCGGCGCCGACAGGTTTCGCCCTCTTCGCAGTCCTGCTCCGTCGACTCGCAAACCTGAAGACACGCACTCGTCTCCTCACCCGTCCAAACGCATTCCGTGATGGCGTTGCAGACCCCCTCTGGCTCCACGCCTCCGCAGCGCACTGCTTCGAGCAGGGTGGACTCGGGAGCTGGTTCGCTGCCGCAACCTGTCGCGACGAACAAGGGGAGCACCAACGCAAGGAAGAACCGTTTCATGAGGACCTCGAAGCGACGGCCAGAGTCGTATCGGGAGTGGCACCGAACGACCGCCGCCGAGTAAGAAGGCCAAAGTACCACGGAACGGCTGTGCCAGGAACCGCAGGCGCGAACGACTACCGCCCCCGTCAAGGCGGGACCCCGAACGATGTCCAGCGGCCTGGGTTGCAGTGACCCCGCCCCATCGCGAGAACACGCCAGACGTCACTACGGTCATGGTGTGCGCGCTCCTCCACAACTGAGGCCCTGGGAACGCAGCGGTCACCCAGATCTCGCGGAGCATCGAAGCCTCGCTACCGCGCACGGTATCGGGAAAGTCATCGATGAGGTAGGGTCACTCTCGGCATGCGTAGTCGTCCGCTTCATCTCTTCGTTGCATGGGTCAGCCTCTTCACGGCATGCGGCGATAGCGAGTCGACGAACGGTACGGGTGGGACCGGCGGTACTGGCGGAGACGTCCCGGACTCGGAGCAGATCTTCGGCGCCGCCCTCGGCCGGATCGAACTGGGCGTCGCGATAGATGAGCTGCTCAACTTCGAGCCGGTAGTGGCTGGGGCCACGGCCAGCATCGAAAGAGCGCATGCCTTCTACTCTCCGGTGGTTTTCGGCGACTTGTCAGGAGGAACGTGCAGCTGGGGCACGCTGATCGACACACAGGAAGTCTCTGTCTCTGCAAACTTCGTGAATCAGACAGACCGAGGCGGCGACGGAGACCGGTTTTCGTACGCGCGGCGCGGGAACGACGACAACCAGTGGGGGGTTTTCGACGCCAACACCGAAACCGAGTGGTCTAGCATTCCAGGCGGCAACGAATACATCGCTTGTTTCGATACCATCGATAACCTCGGCGGCAGGGATATCCCGCTGCGATTCTGCTTCCTGACATGGTCCGGAATGGTCACAGAGAATTTTCCGCGACCCGGCTCCTCGGAGATCCGGCAACTGCCCGCGAAAGTGGAGCTGTTTTGCGCCTACGCTCGCGAGCCCGGGCCGCTCGACGAGGGCTGCACCGAGATTGCCGAGAGACGCCGTAGAACGAACAGGTGCGAGATCTTGGTCCCCGCCCAGGCAGACCTCTTTTCGGAGAGGGGACCCATTCGATGCATATCGGTCGGCTGGACGAGCAACTTGGCACCTATCGATTGCGGGGGGATGGACGCGACTGGGGAATGCCTCGAGGGCCGTTGCGAACGAGGGATGTGCATCGATGGAAAGTGCGAAGACTACGGCTGTGACGAGCCCTGCGACTCCTGCCAGCGCGCGAGCCCGGACGACAGCTGGGCCTGCGAGTCTGACGAGTAGCGGCCTCGTCGCCCGCTAGAGTGCGAGCATCACTTCGGTCGAGGGCCCGAGGACCTCACTGGGCGGTGAGACAACGGAACAGAAAACGAAGTGGGGTCATGGCTCGGCTTGGGCGTCTGGCAACTCCTCGAACTCATCACAGCCCAGCTCGGCAAGAGTGGGAACGCGGCCGTTCGAACGCCTCACCGATAGCCACCTACTCGTCTGAGTAGGCCTCGCTCGCCAGGAGTGAATGAGAGCTCGCTTCGGACGTCGCGCGCTTGAAGCACGGTTGATGAAACACGTACTGTCGCTAGGTATGAAAGCGTCACTGATCTGGGCCATCCCCTGCGCCCTTGGACTACTGCTCTTGGGCTGCAAGAACGACCAGCTCCCGACGTGCGACACCGACGCGGACTGCGACGCGGACTGTCCCGACGGAACGAACCCAGTGTGCGTTCGGCTTTTCCCAACGGAGGAATCGGGAACATGCGACTGTCAGACAATTGGCAGTGCGCGACTCTCGTTCGACTTTGAGTCGGTCGCGTCCGTCGAAGGTCTTGGCACGTCTGTCGAGGGATCGGTCGACATGAACGATGATGAGAACTTCGAAATTCGGTTCCAGTACGCCGTCGGCGCCCCCTTTCTCGTCAGCGGGGTCACTGACACCTCGACCGGAAATCCTCTCACGGAAGTCGATGTGGGCGAGGGATTCATGCTCGGGTACGAGTTGGATCTCGGAACAGACCGCATCCGAGTCGACTTCGATTGCCTCGACGACGGCGCCGCCGCGGGGACTGCAGGGCTGTACCTCGACGGTGCGCTCGTCGGCGAAGCGCAGCGGTTCGAGGCGACCTGCTTTCCGACGATTGATCCGTTTGGCGACGCGTTTCTCGCGTTCGCCCAGGAGATCACCCGCGGGGCGAATGAGTGGGTGATGAACCCGGAGCCTGGAGTCTCGGCGAGGCTGGTATTCTCCTCATTAGAGTTCGACAGCGCCACCGCGCAGCTCACGGACGAATGCATGGGCTCTTTTGGTATCTCGGCGTTCACGTCGCGCGAATTCGCCAGCGGGTATCTCATGAACCCCTTGGGGCTCGAGTGGGGATACAACAGCACGCAGAGCGTCTACGAAGTAGTCAACGGGCCAACCGGCAGCACGATCTTCAACGGCACGGCCCCTTACGGCGAGCTCATGAATCTCGACACGCGCACCGTGGAGCTGTCCCTCGAGGACCCAGTGCCAGCAAGCCCTCCATTGCCAGCCGATCCGAACGGCCTTCAAACCGCGGTGAGCTTTCCCGCAGAGGCTCAGTTCTTTCGGGTCAGTGTCGGCGGGGGCCCCACTGGAAACGAGTGGGCGCTCGACTGCATCACGCCGCTCACCGGCACGCCCGACCTCGCGGAGATCGTAGCTGCAACCGCCGAACAGGCACGAGCGATTGACGCGTTCTTCAGGAACGTCCCCGAGGACAACCGCCAGCCCAACCAAGTTTCGCTCTACGTCGGGACCTGGTCAGCCGGCCCCGACCTCACCTTCTCCGGCGCCAACGGAGTCATTGGCGCCGCGTCCGACTATGGGATTGACGACGCGTCGACAATGTTCGCCCCGCGTTACTCAGTGTCGTTCTGACGCCTACGGCGAGGAGCAGCGACCTAGCCTGCCGAAGTCGGGGTCGTTCAGCCCATAGAACTCGCAGGAGTTGTCTGCGCAGTCTCCGTTGTTCAAGCAAAGCGGCACGCACGTGTCGTTGCTTTCCGGATCGCAGACGAGGCCAGGCAGACACTCGTCACGCCTACCAAAGACGCCGGCCTGGACGAGTACGCAAGCCCCACCGGCTTCAATCGTCTGAATGAAATCAGCAAGGCACTCGGTTGCAGGTGTCCCGTCACTTCCGTCCAGTGCAAACACGCCGGTGACCACGCGATTGTCTTCGGGGTCTGCGTCCAGACTCAGCGAACAGTTGAGGTTCGCGCTGCAGTTGTCGTTCAGTGGGTCACAATCGCAGGCGAGGCTACCGGGGGGCTGTTCGGTGCAGCCGCCGAAGGGACTCTCCGTGACTTGGCCGCCGGTTCCTCCAGTGGCCCCGGACCCTCCTGCATCGCCGCCCGTTCCGCCTTCTCCGTTCATGCCGTTATCTGGGCTGGTGCACTCGAAGTTGAGCGTGGAGGGCTCGACCACCCCGTCGGCGTTGACCTCGACGCTCTGCGGGGACGAGGGAGTACAGGTGGCGCTGGCCGGAAGCCCCTCCCCCGTGATCGAAACCTCGAAGCTTGCCGTATCGCTCTCAGACAGTGGGTCGGTCGCGAGAAAGGCAGTGTAGACTCCGTCTGCATCCGTGATCCGACGCAACCGACTGCCCGATTCACTCACGATTTCGAGTCTGACGTTGGGTGCAGGGTCCCCGTTCAACGTCACCGTTCCTCTGAAGTTGTCCGCAGAGCCCGAGTCGTCGCTACAGCCGGGCAACGCCGCAGAGCCCATGGCTGCCACCAGGCCGACCAACGTGAGGCTGCGAGCCAGGCGACGCCACCGTCTCTTCCGGCTGTTGCACACGTTCAGGATGGTATCGACGAATCGACGCTCAACAGGTCCAAGACCAGGTGTTTTCTTCACTCCGGAAGGCTTTCCGATGCGGTCTTTCGTCGTCAAATCTCGCGAGCCTCGCGACGCGCAAGAACAGCCCATTTGGGTAGGTCTCCCACACGACGTCTGAGAGCCGCTGAAACGAGGACGAGTTGCCGATCGATTTTCTCCTGGCCGCGGCACCGGGACTACGGGTACGGTCTCGGACGAAATGGGCCATACCAAAACAGTGTCGCCCAGAGTTCTGCGGGTTCCGCGGCGGTGTGTGTGCGATGCCGACGGATGAGAAGGCCGCGCTCGACGTCGCCGGCTCGTTCTATGACGCCGCGTTGGACCCGAGCCTGTGGCCAGACGCCCTCCAGAAGCTCTCCGACTTCACGCGCTCATACTTCGCGCACGTGTTCGTCGTCGAATCGACCTCAGGATTGGCACCGTCTTTCGCGGCAGTCTCGCACGAAGGGCCCCACGAAGCCTTGGCCGGTTACCACGGGCACTTCGAGTCGATTGATCCACGGCGCGCCGCCGGCGAGAATCTCGCGAGCGGTACCTTGGTTCCCGATTGGAAGCTGGTCTCGCAGGACGAGTTCGTACGCGGGGAATTTTACAACGACTTCTACGCACCACTCGGTCTTCGGTGGCTTGCATGTGGTACCGCGTACAAGGACGATGCGTTCGCGGTCTATCTGGGGCTCACCCGCAGCGCCAGTGCAGCGCCCTACAGTGACGCCGACTGCCAAAGGGCCAACCTGATTCTGCCCCACCTGGCGCGCGCCGCCGCAGTCCAGCGTCGGTTCGACTCCGGTCCCTTCAGCTACGGGAGCGGCTTCGAAGTACTGCACCGGATCCCCCTTGGCGTCGTAATCTTGAACGCACGAGGACACGCGGTGTTCTACAACGATAGTGCCGCGAGCATGCTCGCCGAGGAAGACGGATTGTCACTCACCGCCAAGGGTGGCCTTGACGCGGCCGTCGACGAAGATTCCCGAGCTCTGGACGACGCAGTCAGGCGCGCACTGAGTCTACGTGCCGGCCGTTCGCTCGACGGGGGCAACGCAGTGGCAGTGCGCCGGCCTTCCGGCAAGCGAGCCTACTCGGTCTTCGTGGCACCGGCCGCGTCTCTCGACCGTCAGCTTCGCCAGGACGCTAGGGCTGCCGCCTACGCGATCATCTCGAATCCCGAGCATCGCATCCAACCGCGCGAAGCGTTGATCGCCAAGTTGTTTGGCCTCACCTCTTCCGAATCAGAAGTCGTGAGCAGGCTCGCGGCTGGATACTCGCTCTCGGAGATCGCAAGCAACCGCGGGACCACCATCCACGCGGTTCGATGGCTCTTGAAGAAGGCCATGGCGAAGACCGACACGAGAAACCAGGCGGACCTCGTTGGGCTAGTTCTCTCGAGCGCCGCAACCATCGTAGAGTGAAGGCTCCGAGCGGAGTGGACGCCAGTCCACGGAGCCGGACGGGTTCACGTGCGAGCCGAATCCGGCCCCCGCTGCCAAGAGCGCGAAAAACAAAGGCTCGCCGACGAAGTCGACGAGCCTGTTGCGCTTTTGGTTGCGGGGGCCGGATTTGAACCGACGACCTTCGGGTTATGAGGAGCCAAAGCCGGTTTTCGCACTCCAACACAACGCACCGGAATCACAACAAAAACTCAAGCATGACCGGGACTTACCCGCATCGTCGTGTTCACGGTTCGTCACGTGAAATCACGCCGTTTCACGAACTCACGGCACCCTCACGGCACCGAGAACGTCGGCGGGCGTTCGCTGGCGGGCAGTCAGGGCCGGGAAATCGTCCAAGCCTCATTGAACTCGCTATCGAGCAGCTGAACTCCGACGCGCAGTTCTCCTCCTGCGGCCTCGCGAAGGGTGCGTAGCGTTGCAGGCTGCGACAAGAGTCCACGGAGAAAATCGAAGAACACCGCGTTCATCACCTCGTCGCCAAACGCCTCCAGATCGAGTTCGAGGCATTCTCCATCCGAGGCGATGATACGGATCAGAGGTTCGTTTTGGTACTCGTCGGACCACTCCGGGGCGTCGTAGAGCGCAACCTCCACATAGTCGAAATCCGGACAATTCTGCGCCGGCTGCGGTGTCTCGTTGATGCACAGGGAAACCCAGCCCGCCCACGGACAGCAGTAGAGAGACACTTGGCCGAACGTCAGTTCCGGTTCCTTACGTGTAAACTGATCGAGCGCGGTCGCGAGGAAGCTCTGCAGGGGCCGCTCGTGTGCTCGAAGATCGATCATACGTGGAACCGTACTCTTAGTTGGGCGGCAGGGAGTGTCCAGGGTTTTCCCGGTCCGCCCGCAACGACGCCCCACAAGCCGCAAGCTCCGCGAGCCGCACTTCGAGCGAGCCCGCTTCCGTCGTCCTCTCCGAACGCCACTCCTGACCACCCAACCGAAGGAGGCGGGTCACCACAAGAACCGCCACCGACACAAGGATGAGAACCCAAGTAACCTTGCTCACGCAGCGATACTACCGCGCTGCGAGCCGCGGGCCACGCATGTTGTCGTGGGGACGGCCAAACGAACTGTCAGGGAGAACGAGCCTGCCGACCTCTTGGCGACGAAACCAAGCCTCGACCTTGCCCGCCGCGTCAACGTTGAAGTTCGATTCGGTCACCGCGGATCGTGAGGCGACCATGAGAGCTTCCGCCGCGAGCGACGAGACCTCGCGCGAGTACCGCGTGATACCGTCCGCCCACTAAGGGAGACGGATTCATGGATCGATGGAAAGCAACGACTCTTGTGTTGGTAGGGGTTCTCGCTGGTGTCCTGTTGACTGGGCCACAGGTCATCGGGGCAGAGGGGCATGAGACGAAACCGTTCAAGGAGTGTGTACTTGTCGGACAGGGCAAGCCTTGGAGCTGGAACCCCGTCAAAGAAAAGGCGCCTGAACGCACTCTGCCCATTCCTGCGGGATGGGTCCTTGTCGGCGCCGGTGGAGAGAGGAGCATCCTGCTCTGCCGCTAACGCCAGCGTCCGGCGCCTCCAAAGCCTTACGAGCGATCGACCCTGCGCTCGCTTATGCTGACTAGGCTCTGAGACCTGCGATGAAGTGGCTCAGATACATGCTGGTTGGAGGCGTTCTCCTCGGAGCTGTCTACCTCGTTCAGGAATGGCAAAGCGGTTGGACCACCTGCTACATCCTGTGCGTCGGCAACTACATCTACAGCAGTAACAGCGAGACGGTTGAGTACCGGCTAACGGGGCCCAGGACAGTCCAGTACCGGTGGCTCAACTTTGACGATTGTACCGACCCTCCAACGATGATCCGCCACGAGGCCGTGTTCGTCATCCTCCCGGCGAACGTGTCGAGTGCGAGAAGGACCTGCAACCGGTACGAGTCGTTGATGAGCTGCCCGCCACGACGCCACCGCCCGGACAGTGAGCCTCGATGGCGAGGAACGACGAGCCCGGCGCTAGGCAACAGAGCCCACCCACGATAGTGTCGGGCACGATGGCAGCGGACCTCAGCCCTACGATGCGCACCTGGATGTGGGTTAGCGTCATCGGGATGATCGTCAGTTCCGCGACGGTCCTCGTCGTATCGAATGACTGGTCGTATATCGGAATGATCTTGGTGGCGTTGGGCCTCTATGTCGGCTGCCTTGCGGGCCCATGGCCCGAGCGCTGGTCGACGCGCGCGGTGATTTCCGGAGTGCTCATGTGTGGAGGGCTGGTCCTCTTGATCGCGCTGGGCGTCGTTCCTGAGTTTCTCTCGGACCGCTAGTCGCCCTTCGAGACCTCGAAGTCGAGAACCATGATGGCTTCCGGGTCTGGCCAATGTTGGTCGCAGAGGAGCGTTCCCGCCAAGGCGTCGCCCTCAATGATCTGACCGCCGTCGAGCACACCGTTTTGGTTGACTCGGAAGTCGCAAGAGACGGACTGCTCGTTGTGCACGACCCGAACGAAGTACCGGGCGCCGAACAAGTCTACGTCGTAGAGCAACGTGCTGTCGGGGATCGCGACGTCGGCGCCGTAGCTGATCCCGGGAAGCGGATCCTCTGCCCACCGGCTCTTGGTAAACCCGACGTCGTACGTCCCGACGATCTCATTCCCTTCGACGTCGAAGAGCCGAATGGTCGCATCGAAATAGAAGGAGTTGTCTAATCTCGAGGCGCACTCGCCGGGGGTCTCCGAATCCCACGGGCGTGAGGGCAGCGTGTCGGCGTCCTGAATCACACACCACTCGCTGTCAGCGCAGTCGACGTTCGCCCAGCAGCTCGTGTCCACCGGATCGGGTTCGTCGGGAGGGGGTCGTGCATCCAAGTAGTCGATGTTGCCGATGTGCCTGGCATAAATTCTTGATTCCCTCTGCCGGATGCCGCCGCCATCAGACGGATGGGCCACGGTAAGGTCATAGCAACGCTCGAGCATCGTCGACTCGTTCACAATACGGACGTGCGCGTCGAAGCAGGAATCACGCTGATCGTCGACGACTTCACCGTTGAAGCGAGCAACGAAGCCACAGCGGCGAACGACGTAGATGTCGCCAGGCCTGCCTGGCAGCGGCGCGTACTCCTTGTAGAAGAAGCCCTCTCCCGGGATCAATTCTTCGGGGAACTTGACGGAACACTCCACGCGATCTTCCTCGGACCAACCGTCGGCCTCGAGCACTTCGTGCACCAAGGACTGAACGGAGCTGCTGACGTCCTCCGAAGCTTCGAACTCGAGCTCGCCCGCTTCCCCACAGCCGACGGCAAAGCCGACTGCCGCAAACCAAACCCCATACATCACCCACCGCGTGATATCTCCCTCCAGGTGATATCACACTAGCAAGCCGATAAAGTTGCTAGCACGCGAATCCGTAGATTCGGTGAGCTACCTGACGTATACTCGAGGCGACTCAGTGGCCGGGAGAACCTCCTGCCAGATGATGCCAAAAGTGCCGCTGCGAAAACCGCTAACTGCTTGATATTACATCGTTTGTGCGAATGTCCAGAACACGCATTATGTAAACTTTTGTTTTTCTGGCGCCCGGTGAGCATCCCTGGCCCGTGGTACGGTGCCCTGTGCTCGCGCTCCATGAGAACGGACTCGAAACGGATGCCGAGTGGCACGCGCTCAAGGACGCAGTCCTGGTTTGTCGCTACGGCGCACGAGACATCGCGCGAAGCGCGTACCAATCTCTCGATGCGAAGTTGAAGGCCACTGAGGTCGGGCTGCGGATCGCGGACTTCCTGGCGACGAATGATGAGGCGGAGCTCGACGCTGCTGCCACGCTTCTCACGAGGCGGGAACTCGGCGACGCCTGGATTGTTGTCGAGCGACTCTGACGCGTGCAGTCTGGTCACTCGAGGTCGCAGGCGCCCTAGGGCGAGCGAAACACCTATAGTCGACGCCGGGTCGCTGACTCCACTACCCTACTGGTAGGGGGGGCGACGGGATGCACCGATGGCTTGTGGTGGCGGTTCTGTGTTTGGGATGCGGCGACGGGAGTGACCCAGCTTCGACGGGCGGCATGGGTGGCGAGGGCGCCGGTGGCGTCGGCGGCCAAGGCGACGGGGGCGCGCCCGGTTCCATCGTTCAGACCGGCGCGTTTCAGCTTTTGTCGGTTCGGGTGTTCAAAAACGGCGTCTTAGTGGTTAGTGGTCCCGAAGACGCGGAAGTGAACATGCGCGTTGCGTTTGGAACCACGACGGGGGAGCTTCGGACGCTCGAATCCCAGGACAGCGGAATCAACGCGGAGTTTCGAAACCCGGTGACGATTCGCCCCGCCACGGAAGGGATGCGTTTCGAGATCGAGCACCTATACAGGGTGACTTTTGCCGGCGTGCCCACTTTCCGCACGGTCGAGTACATCTGCTAATACTCGATCGCCGAACTGGTTGAAGGGGGCGGACTGGTGGAGTGCGATCAACTCCCCGACCCCATCATGATTCCGAGCGGCATCGTTGCCCGCATCGAATACGAGCTGACGCTACCCGAGTCGAACTAACGCCACGGCCGTGGGTTCCTCATCTTCGTCGAGAAGGCAGCCTACTCTTCGTTGTCACGCTCGCTCGCCGGTTGCCACGTATACGGCTCGTCGCCCATTTCATCAGAGAACTTCTTCGCTGCCTCGTAGTTCGGCGAGAGCACAGCCCACGCCAAGAACAGAAGCACGCAGCCGAGTAGAAACGCACCGAGCAGAGCCGCCTTTCGTCGCCTCGTGACCATATGGTAGCTCGGCAGCTTAGCTCACCTGCGAGCGAGACGTAGCGGCGCATCTCCGGGTTCCCAACCCGAAGCTGTCTCGCCGAACCGCCTTGACGGTGGTTCTTCCTCGGCCGAAAGGACGCAGCATCAAAGACAGTGCCGTCCGAGACGATGCGCGCGTCAGCACTCTCCGATTTCAGTCCTCGCTCTCGCTAGAATGCAATGGCGTTGGCCACAGTTGATGCAGTCCGGGGAAGGCCAGGATTACGTCTTCGCCCACTTGCCGCCCGGGTTCGGAGAATGGAAGCCTACTAAGGCTTTCGAGGTCGAGGTGCGTGTGGAGTACTACTCGTTCGCTGTTCTCGATCGGCCTCGATATAGAAAGTCGTTTAGCGTCTGCGTCGAATTCGATGATAAGGGCGTCTCTTCGAATCGTCATTCAGACTCTGTACCACGCCGGGCGGCGCGAATGGCGAACGCGACGCAGAGGATCCCCACGCCACAGAAGTTGCGGGGACATACTGTCCCTCGCTCTCCCTCGACCCGACCCGATAGAGGAACCATCCGCCGAAGCCTAAGCACGTCGTGCCAATGACGAACAGGGTGATCACCGAAGGTCGCGACGCGCATCGACGTACGAGACCTCACACAAACGCCTCACATTATTCTCTTGGTGAACGATGCTTGCGACGGGAACAGGACGATCGCGTGGGACTTCACCTATGCGCTAGAGAAGTACATCAAGCTCTCCTCGACGATCACACACGGCGGCATCTGCCCGGTGATCGGCATCTACGGTTACTCGGGTGACGCCAACGTGTATACTTTCGCTTACTGGACAAACAGGAAACCCAAATGAGCACTAGAGTCTTATCGTTGTGTGGTGCTTCTCTCCTCATGCTCGGCGTGACCGCGTGCGGCGATGACGGCACGCAGGTTGAGCCCACCAGAATCAAGAAGTTCTCCGCGGGTGACACCGACCCCTTCGGCTGTCCCTTCGTCGACCCGGTTCCGTGGGTGGACGAAGCCACTCATCAGGACACCTGCGGTGAGGGATGCACGCCCGAGGGACAGAGCGGCGACTTCATCGCCTGCCTAAGCCCCGATGTGCCGAGAATCGACTCGAACACGGTAGCCCCGGTTGTAGTGACGCTCTGCCACCCCGTGAGCGGCGCGAGCTACGGTTTTGGCGTTAATCGGGCAAGTCCCTTTACGTACGTCTGCTTCGGGCTCTGTGACGAAGACGGGGCAATCGCCTCCGCGGAGACGCCTGAGCCCTGTCTGGCGACCCCGTCAGACTAGCGGCAACGCACGGCGTCACACACACCGCACCGGTGACTCGGCCATTTAGCGGGCCGTATCGACCAATTCGGCCGCCCTGCTCGCAAGCGCGTTGCGCTAATCTCGCGCCGAACGCGCCACCCGAAAGAATTACGTATAGACGGAGCTGCCACTCTGACGAATGAGCTGCAGAGTTCACCCCGTTTTGGATCAATACGACATCATCAAGAAGGGCGACGTCTGGGTCTTCGAGAAGCGAGGCTCCTATCGTCCACTGTTCACCGGCGCCACCAAGGCCGCAGTCGTTCAGGCGGCGAACGAGTACATGCGCAACCGGCGGATTTCGATCCGGGTCTACGCCGAGAACGGCGAGATCGAAGACGAGTGGACGTAGGATTTCGCGGCGC
Source organism: Myxococcota bacterium (assembly GCA_039177115.1). Taxonomy (GTDB): domain Bacteria; phylum Myxococcota_A; class Polyangia; order Polyangiales; family Houyiibacteriaceae; genus SG8-38. The sequence goes on along the minus strand of JBCDFZ010000002.1, from coordinate 7,755 downwards.
GCTACCTCAAGAAGGAGCGCCGGCCTGACTTGCCGTCGCCGGGCCGCCGAATCTCGCGAGGAGGCCGATTCTGGCGATTGAGCCCGCCGGCCGCTCCGGCGACACGGGCAAAACAACGAGAGCCCGTGGAGCGCACGATCGCTCGGCATCCCTCACGGATGTCGGGCGCGTTTTTCTAGGCACCTACCGCCAATCTTTCGCAGCGACCGGTTTCCCCTCGGAGCCCCCGCGATAGGCGAGGAGGCTCTCGCGAGTAGCAAGGGGGCCAGGCCGGGTATTCGACCGGCAGACGTGCGGCGACTGCTTGGCAAGCCGTCCGCAGTCACGAAAGCAAAGGGCGAAAGACTCACATACAGCTACGCCTGCCTCGCTGGCGAAGCACAACGTCCCGTCATACTCCGCGAAGGCGATTTTTCACAAAGGACGCTTAGAGCAGTATTCGTTCGGGTACGACTATCCGTGACGGGTCTCCGGTGGACGTTCTGCGAGATCTATTTCCACCAGACAGCCCAAGGGGGGTTTGATCTTACCCTGCTTCCACCGATACCCACCCAATCGAGTTTCAACCCGTCAGCGCAACGTTCGAAACCCGCGAGGAGCGCATCTCGCGACACCCCCCGTATGGATGGCGCGTAGGGGCGGACGGGGTGCGGCTCGTGAAGGTGCCGGGGGAGCAGCGGGTGATCGCCCGCATCGCACGCCTGCGGGATCGTGGGGAGTCGATTCCGGGGATCGCCGACGCACTCAACGCCAAGGGAGTCGAGACCCGGGGACGGCAGTGGTACCCGACGACCGAGGCGCGTATCCTTCGGGGTGTCTACATCGACGCCGCATGAAAGCGCAGAAAAGCGATGGGAACCACCTTAGGAGCGCGTGGCACCACCAGGGAAAGAAAGGTTGTTAGGACCGTTTCGTGGGTCGTAGCCGTGTCGCCTGCGATCCTAGTCGCGATCTTCGCTACCCTCGCGATCCATGTGCGCCTCGGACTCGGCCATTGGCCGGAGCCGATGCGAGAGAGCTACGACACCCCCGCACTTTGGGTGAACTGGTGGGTATTCACTGTTTGGCTCCTCTTCACCCTGTGGGGCGCTGGACCTCTCTGGCTCTGGTGTCTATTCCTTGGACGGCGGCGTCCCGACGCCTGGCGGGTGTTCGAGCGCCAGGCGCTAACCATCTTTGCCGGGTGCGCCCTCATCGTTGCCACTGTCGCGGCCGATCCGTACCGCTTCGTCGAGTGGTTCCTTGACTGACCCGCGCGGCGCTATCGGCGCCGGGCGGCGCGGAAGGCGAACGCCACGCAGAGTGCCGCGGGCACGTACGGCCCCTCACTCTCCCCCGACCCGACCCGGTAGAAGAACCACCCGCCGACGTCCAAGCACGTCGTCCCAACGACGAACAGGGTGATCACCGACGACAGTCGTTCAACGCGTCGGGGGATGAGGCGTCGACGAACGCGATGATCCACTCCACCAGAGAATCCTTCAGCCCAGTCTAGCGGATCTCGCGCGCCAGCTGGACGAGCTGTGCGCGGCGGTGACCGCGGGCAAAAGGGGGCGATTGCGATTCGAAACTCCTAAGTAACACGATGCGACTTGATGACCTAGCGGTCTCCAAGTCGCTGCCCTCCCGGTGACTGTAGGCCAGGATCCACTCCCACTCTTTCTGGCGCCCCGGCCTCTCAAGCCAGCGCACGCGCTGCTCGAACGCCTCGACAAAATGCTTCGCCGAAAGCGTCGTCATCTTTGCGCTCTTTGTCGGTTGCTAGGGCGATTTCCTTTCCTGGGGAGTCTACCCGACGTCGCGATACATCCGACGCGCAATCGATCGGCCCGACAGTCCGTCGCTTTCGCGACGCGTAACGCGACCGTCCGCTACCTTTCTGAGGCCCCTTAGAAGCTGCCGATGACCGTCAAAGAAGCAGGCCCCGGGGAAAGCGCAACATCCACCGACCTTTCATGTCCTCGCCGGAGTCGCCCGCGTCGAATGAGGAGTGCGCTGCCGCCGATCAGGGTTGCCGCTCCAACAGCCCCCACCCCGACCCCGGCGCCGACCCCATTGTCTGGCGCTGCGGCCGCGCCTACTGCGGACTCAAAAAAGCACCAGACGGAGGTAGAAAGTCTGGTTCTGGTTGTTGCGTATCGTGACCGCGGTGTCCGTGGACGCGTCGTGAAGAAGAACATCACCCGTCCCCAGAGTGGACCCGATGCCGTCGGCCTCGAAGCCGATGTACCCAAGCACCACCGAGGGGGTTCGACCGAGCGAGTGCTCGACAACAAAGGTCGTGTTGGCTCCGAACAGGAACCATGTGCACTCCCCTACAGCCTGCTCCGGCGGTGGGGCGGACTGCCAAATCCCCACGTCGTCGACGCTCTGGCACGGAAGGTCCGCAAGTGTCACCTCGATGGGTGCGCCGTCGGAAGAGTCTCCGCAACCAAGTCCCAGCAGTAGTAGGAAAGCAGCGAACCTACGCATCGAAGCCGTTCCCCTTTCGGACGTGACCTACTGGAACAAAGCGGAGCGCGCCAGACGAGACTGCTCCGCAAGGCCGATTGTCATTCACGCTCAGCGGGGCCGCTGGGTCACGTCTACGCGGGTCGAAACCAGACTAGCGTCTTTCCGGCACCGGCCGGCGGAAAGGTCCGACCCTGGTCCGCGATAATCGCTGCGAGCCCTCTCTCGAATTCAGTCGTCGAAAGCGAGTGGAACATGGAGAAATTCTTCGTCGCGACCGTTTCGATGAACTCGGCGTCGATAGTTCGTTCTGCGAGGTTGGGAAGCGACTCGTTAGCCAAGTGCTCAAGGCCGCTGCGCCTGGCGACTGCGACGAGGCCTTCAAGATCGGGGTAGCGTCCTGTTTCGGTGCCCTTCAGGGAGGGGAAGTAGCCGTTGTAGAAGCGTGCCGCGACCTGCGCACGAGACTCAGTGACAATGCACAGCAATCCTCGTTCTGACAAACGGGGGCAGATCTGGGCGAACAACTGCGAGACATCCGGGACGTGATGAATCACGTCGGTCATGTAGATCAGGTCAAACTTGGTGTCTCCGAAGGGAATCTGTCGATGGTCTCCGTCCCGGATCAGCAGTCGAAGGTTCTTTCGCTTCGCGATGGCACGCATGCCCGGCGAGGGATCCACCCCGTAGCATTCGCATGAGAACCGACGGTCGAGCTCCGCGAGATAGTTCCCTGTGCCGCAACCGAAATCGAGAACTTTGCTCCGCGCGCTCAAAGTGGCGCGCGCTACTAGCGCGTCGATGACATCTGCATCGAAGCGGCGAGTCTCGTCATAGCCCCTACTCGCTTGGTCGTAGTCAACGGACACGTTGTCGAATCCTAGAGTCTGTCGAGATACTACCCTCCCACCTCGTGCAGACAAGCGAGATGTAGCGGCGCGCCCGCATGGAATGAACGCGCTGTGACCCTCACGGCTTCGGTGAGATGACGACTTCTACTTGACCGACTGCCGCTCCGGCCACGTACTCTCCCCCCGCAACCAAAACGCCGGCATCGCTCATCGACACTTCGCTACCGCTCATCAAGATGACCTCGGGCTCGCCGAACAGGACACCCGTGAACGCACCTTGGCACGCTGCGTCAAGGTCCTCGAGAGCAAACTCGAGTTGCCCGACAACCGTTCCGTCGCTGGAAACCACACGGAACTCCAGGAAATCGCAGCCGTGGCGCTCGACGAGTGGCTCTGGGCACACAACACGGGCGGTTACATTGGCCGCTGAGGGCGGGGCAGGACTGAATCGGTAGACTGCCTGCTGGTTCGAGCAGGAAGCGCTGTCGTCGCCGCACGCGAGGCAGACGACAAGAAGTGCGACCGCCAGGGCAAGTCCGGTCCATCGGGAAACTCTCGCCACGTTCGTACGCTAGCATCGAGCGTCAAGCCCGCACACGCCTCAAGAGGTGGGCATCTCTCCGAAACCGCCAGTCCTGATCATCGATCTCCCGTGGCGACAACATTCGCTTGGGGCGTTCCGCGTGGCTGCCACGGGTAGAACGTCACCGGCTTCGGATTCTCGTCATCAAAGAAAAAGTCGTAGCGTCCGACGGAGTGCCGCGACTCCGGAAGTGGGAACAGCGCTGACAAGGAAAGCTCGTACGCATATGTCGGCAGCACTCCCATGTCGACCGCGCGGGCCTTGCTTGTGCGCCAATCGCGAGGCATCACTTCGTGGTTTATTCTGGAGACTCGCGCGATCACGGTTCCGTTTTCCTTGACCAGCGCCAGGTCCAAGATGGGCCCTTGGTGTTTTTCCTTGATGACGTAGGTCTGTGTCGCGTCTGCGTCCCCTGATGAGAGGCGCAGCTCGTACGTCTCACGCCCGTCAAGAAGCGTGCTTAGGTCGCGAAGGAGACAGTGTTGCGACATCGCTTGCTTCCACTCTTGGGGTGCGGAATCCCAGCGCTGAAACGGCTCAAGCCGCTCCGTCTCGACGAGCATGAACGCATCCACATACGAACGACATCGCCAGCCTCCTCCTTGATCATCGGCAAGCCAGGTCTCCACTACCAGAGCGTCAAACTCATCGCGCGGCTCAACGATCGAAATCCAAAAGGCAGCATTCACCGCCCCTGGCCCCACGCGAAGCTCGCCTCCGGACACCGTGGGAAATGTAGCAGGTCTCTTGATTTCGAACCGCCCCGAGATATTAAGACACTTCGGATCACCAGCCGGATCCACGGGGATGGATTCCGTGATCCAGGTGCTGGGAATACAGTCTGGATCGTGCTTGGTCGGCGGTCGCGCATTGTCGTCTGACATGTCCTTCTTCGCTGCTTGTGGGATCGTTGCTCCCTCTCCCGTAGGCTATCAGGCGTGGGAGCAGGCGAAAACACGTTCGGTCAGACTGCGGTCGAGCATCGCGCTGACGTCCTCGAGGTCCTTCGGGAGACTCCGATGGATCTTCGACAGGGCCTGCGCATAGAAATCGTAATGATAGAAGTGAAGCCGGCCGTGGGTGGCCTCGAACGCGGACCGATCCCGCCAACCGGGTAGCTCCGGAATGAAGGGGGCAGGCGTCGCGAGCTCGACATTGACGTGGAGCGCTTCTTTGAGGCGCGGGATCGCGCGAAGCACGGCGTCCTGCTCAGGTTCGAGCGAGAGATCGATATCGACCGTCTGGGGGCGCCATTCGTGAAGGACGGCGGTCGCGCCTCCGGTCAGGTAGACACGGCTTTCCGTTCGAGCGCTCGTCCCAAGTCGCTCCATGAAGGACGTGAGCGTTTTCTTATCTACAAGATCTCGCATTCGAGTGCGTTCGCGAAACTCTCGAGTCGTCCGAGAAGCGCGTTGTACCGACTGTAGGCCGTGTCATCGCCGTGCGGCTCACGAAGTAGACGATAAAGGCTGTGCTCGGGCTCTCGGAACCGCTCCCCAGGAACCTCGATGCCCAGTCGCTCGAGACGCGGCACCAGCATGGAGACGAGCAGCGACTCGGCCGTACGCTCGCCCGCTTGGGAACCCCGCAAGCCCTCGGCCACGAGGTCGGCGCCTGGAAGCGCGTTTCAGCTTTCGACGTCCTCGAACTCGAACTTCACCCGGCATGGAGGCGGCTCAGTCATCCCGATCATTGGATCGATACGCTGCATCGCGTGCCGACGCCGTTCGAGTTCCTGGCCGAGGCGCGCCCAATACTCAACCTGCTTAGGCACCGTGCGACACTTGTCCCTCCTCAAAACCTCGTCGCGCTCATGATCATTGACGTTTCCGGGCTTGGGGGCAAGGTCGCCTACCCCGATGCTTCACTTGCTGTACGCCCTACTCCAGGCCGCGCGATCGAGCCTAAGGTCGCAGCGCGAACTCGCTCTCGAAAACCTCGCGTTGCGACAACAGCTGGCCGTCATGATGCGCACGACCAAACGCCCTAGGCTCACCGAAGCAGACCGCGCATTCTGGATGGTCCTTTCGCGTCTGTCGACAGGCTGGCAACACGCCCTGATCCTCGTGAAGCCCGAGACGGTGATCGGCTGGCACCGCAAGGGCTTTCGGCTCTACTGGACGTGGAGGAGCCGCAACCGAGGCGGTCGCCCACGGATCCCACGGCCACGTTTCGCATCCTCTACGTCTTCGTTGTGCTCGAACACAACCGCCGACGCGTCGTCCATTTCACCGTCACCGAGAGTCCGTCCGCACGGTGGACAGCTCAACAGTTGGTGAACGCCTTCCCGTACGACTCCGCGCCGAAGTACCTCATCCGGTACCGAGACAAGATCTATGGTGAGCAGTTCGTTCGTCGCGTGCGCGCCATGGGAATCGAGCAGGTCCCGACCGCACCCCGGTCTCCGTGGCAGAATGCCTACTGTGAGCGCGTGATTGGAACCCTTCGGCGGGAATGCCTTGACCACGTTATCGTTCCCGGAGAGCAACACCTACGCCGCATCCTGCGGGAGTACCTCGACTACTATCACCGCTGCCGAACCCACCTCGCGCTCGACAAGGACGCCCCCGAGTCGCGCGACTGCGAGTCCACCGACGAAGGGAAGGTCATCGCCATCCCGAGGGTCGGCGGGCTGCATCATCGCTACACGCGATGTGCAGCCTGAGCGAAAGCTACGTCCCACAACGAACGTCGAGCGTAAGCTTGAGCTGCGCGCGCTGCGCGTGGCTTACGACGATATCTTGCCTGGCTCGCACATTCCGAACCTGCGGGAACGCACGTGAAGGCCCGAACTCCCTCCGCTTACTCGCCTTGGCGGTCAATGGGGCCATCGTTTCGCCCGGAACGAGGTTTTGAGGAAGGACAGGACGCTCACCCGGTCCAGAGTGCGCATTCCGGCAAAGCACCGCAAGCTACGCGCACGCGAACGCGCAAGAAAGGTCGACCGGCCTTACCACTCGCGACGTCGCTAGTCGCCCGCGGTCACCGGAGCGCAGTTGTCGAGTGTGACGTCCACTTCCGTGGGGCCCGTCTCCGCGACCACCAACTCCTCCTCCTGCCTGCACGGCTCGCCAGACTCCGGGTCTAGGGATCCGAAAATCATGGTGCAGGTGATGCCGGGTGGCAGATCCATGCGGTGCTGACAGACGTCCGGCATGTCCGGTGGGAACTCGCACTGAAACCTGTCTTGGCCAAGGCGCACGCGGTCTTCTTCTTCCTGGTCCCCGCACAACACCGCGAAGGTGGCCACAGCCTCCGCCGGCCTGATATTGACGACCGTAGATCCCGATAACGAGTCCGAGTCACCGCAGCCACCAACTGCCACGAGCACGCAAGCCAAGAACCATCGCATGGAAGCCTCCTCTACGTCCTAAGGTTTGTCAGTCTACCCGAGTGCTCGCCTGGGAGAAAGTGGCGTGTGGGGACTCGGCCTATCTCCGCCCTGTCCCTCCTCAAAACCTCGTCGAGCGCACAATCGTTGACGATTTCACGCTCCGGGTCAGGCTCGCAGCACCGATGCGTCACCTCTTGTGCGCCCTACTCGCGACCGCCCGATCGAGCCTGAAGTCGCAGCACGAGCTCGCCCTGGGAAACCTCGCGTTGCGACAACAGCTGGCCGTCCTGAAGCTCCAAACCAAACGCCCCGCGCTGACCGACACGGACCGCGCATTCTGGGTTGCGCTCTTCCGCCTATGGCCAAACTGGCAGAACGCCCTGATCCTTGTGAAACCCGAGACCGTGATCGGCTGGCATCGCAAGGGCTTTCGACTCTACTGGACCTGGAAGAGCCGAAAGCGAGGCGGTCGTCCCCCGATCGATGCGGAGATCCGAGCGCTCATCCGTCGAATGGCCCGCGACAATCCGACCTGG
>JBCDFZ010000001.1:0-294798 GCA_039177115.1 Myxococcota bacterium | reverse complement strand
TGACTTCGGCTCCTCCTGCTTGGAGGCCTTGGCCTGCACCTGACTCTTGCGGGTGGCCTTGCTGCGCGTCTCTCGTGTTGCTGCCTGTCGTGCCATGGTTTCCTCTTTGCCTGCCGGTGGCGCCCCTAAACAGTGGCACCCCGTGTGTTGGCTAACACCAGAGCGATCCGGAGTGTTCCGTCGAATCGCCCGTCGTTTCGACGAAATATGGATGCATGCTCCGTGCCGAAATCCTCCGGAACATAGATCCCGCCCTGCGCGTCTCGCTTCCTCGTGGGGGCAACTGAGAGTATATGGGTCTACCGACGGTGTTGAGAAGAGCCAATCGGTGTGTTTCTAACCCCAAATTCCAGTCAGAGTCTGGCTCGTACTGAGACACTGAAATCTCTGGGTCGTCATCGGGCTCTCGGTGCTTGGTCTCTCACCTTTATGGCGGCCTCGGCATGCGCGACCGCGGGCTATGCGTGGCTGGCCGGGCCCCTGCTCTCGCGCTTTCAGGATGCGGGAGTTTCCCAACGTTCTCTTGTCGATCCGGGGCAAAGCGAGAGCCCGGTGAACCTGTCGTTCGGCGCGATCGTCCTTTTGCTGTTGTTCCTCGGCCTCCTGCGAACCGGATTTGAAACGGCTCGAGGGCACGTCTCCGCGCGCCTTCAACAGAGCGTTGTCTTCGAAATTCGGGGTAAAATCTTGGAGCACGTCCTGTCCCTCACCCCCGCGGCGCTGGCGCGATGGTCCCACGGAGCGCTCGCCTCGCGGGTGCAAGTCGAGGTCCACGGGCTTCGTGCGATGCTCCACTTTGGCCTCGCGCAGGGCGTTCGGAGTGTCCTAGTGGCTACCGCGCTAGCCATAGTCGCGCTGAAGGTGGATACTACACTAGCCATCTCTGGGCTTCTCATGCTTCCCGTGGCCCTCCTGCTCGTCATTGCGGGAGCCCGCCCTGCCCGCCGGCTTCAGTCCCAGTTGATGGACGTCGAGACCGCACTCGTGGCCTCGACCGCCGATGCCGTCGACGGCGCGCTGGTGCTTCGCGCCTACGGCGCGTCGGCGGCCGAGGGAGCCCGAATCGGCCGCCTCGCGGACCGCTCGCGTCAGCAGGCCGTTCGGACGGAGACCTGGGGGACGCTCGCGGCCCCGCTCGTGGAGCTCGCCGCCGCCCGTGGGGTCGCCGGGGCCATCGGGTTCGCATGGTCGACGCGCGGCGGCCTCGACCTCGCCTCCACCACGACGGTGCTCGTGGCGCTCCTCTTGATGTATCGGCCTCTCTTCGGGCTCGCCCAGTCGGTCTTCGGGTGGTCGGCGGGGCTGGCGTGCCTCGACCGCATCGATGAGCTCCTTCGGCTTCCCGTGATTCCCGAGCCGACTTCGGGTGCTCGCGGCACAGCGATACCGATCTCTCGTATCTCGGTCGACGCCGTCACGTTCGCGTACGGCAGTCACGCGGTGCTCTCCGGCGCGAACTGGATCGCTCACGCGGGCGAGCTAGTCGTGGTCACCGGCGAAAGCGGTGCGGGGAAGTCGACTCTGCTTGCCCTGCTTTCCGGGGTCCTGGAACCCGACCGAGGCGAAGTCCGACGAGACGGGCGCCCCATAGCGGCGTCCGAGCGCATCGCAACCACGTCGTGGATGTCTCAGACGCCCCAGCTTTTTCGGGGCACCCTGGCAGCGAACCTCACGCTCGGAGACCCTCGGCCTGACCGAGCCCGAATGCTGGACGCCGCCCGCCGGGCCGGCGTCGACGCCTTCGTTCACGAGCGGCCTCACGGGTACGAGGCTCTGGTAGAGGATCGAGGAGAGAATCTCTCGGTGGGGCAGCGCCAGCGAATCGCCTTCGCGCGTGCGCTCTACAAGACGGCATCGGTCCTTCTTCTCGATGAGCCCACCTCTGCGCTCGATCGGAAGAACATCGCACGCGTCTTGGATGCGTGTCGCGCCTCTGCGAACGAGGGCAAACTCGTGATCGTCGCTACGCATGAGCCGAATTTCATCGAGCAGGCGGATCGCGTAGTAGAAGTGGTAGAGGGGGACCTTCGACGATGCGAAGAGCGCGACGCGCGGCCTTTGTTGCATTGAGCGTAGCAGTCACGCTTGCGTGCGGGATTGGGTCGGCGGTAGCTGAGAGTCAGAACGAGGTGGCGGTCCTGGAGTTGGGCGGCGATCACGACGCGTCGCTCGAGGCCGCGCGTACGCTCAGTGGAGGCGGCGCTCCCGCCGCCCAAGCCATCGAAGACGCCTGGCCGACGCTGTCGCCACTCGCACGCCGGCGGGCCCTCGGGGTGTTGGCCGCGCTCGCTGAGGAGCACGACGCCGCAGTGGATGCCCTCGTTGCCGTGGCCCGTTCAGAGGACGAAGCGCTGACACGCGATGCGCTCGAGATTCTCGCGGAGAGCGGACGCCGTGGGCACCGAGGGCTAGAGACCCTGGCGTTCGACCTGGCGCAGGGCGACGCTGCGGCCCTGGCCCTCGCCCGCAGCGATCCTGCGCGCGCGCTGCCCGTCCTCGTCCGGGCGCTCGAGGCTCGAGGCCCCGAAGCCGGCGCCGAGCTACGTCAGGCCTTCGCGACCGCCGTTCGACGTCTGGGTGACGGCGCCGAGACCCTGCTTCTCGACTGGGTCGGTACGGAGCCCTCGCCTGCAGCGCTGGCGAACGCGGCACTCGCCCTCGCCCCTCTCGACGAGCAGCGAGGCACGCAGACCGCCATGGTGGAAGCTGCAGTCGGCAGACCGAGCGACTTCGCGACCGAGTGGCGGCTCGCCGTAGCCGCCTCGACGTCGGGTCCGAGCGCGGCAGTGGATGCGTGGCTCGTGGCGCAGTCGCGTCAGCCAGAAACCTGGATGCTTCGGGCGGCCGCCGTAGATGCGCTTGCAGCTCGCGATCGCGCTCAGCTTCCGGAGCAGGCGCTGGAAGACACCTATCCGCGCGTCCGCGCAAGCGCGGCTGCCGCCTTCGCCGGTGACTCGAGCACCATGACCAAGCGCGCCACCATGGCGCGACGCGACACCTGGCCGCTGGTGCGCGCCGCGGCTGTGACGAGCCTCCAAGGCGAAACGCAGGCCCTCCCCGTCGTGGTTGCGGCCGTCGACGACCCGATGTCGGAGGTTCGCGCGGCCGCGATCGCGGTTCTGGTCGACGCGTCAGAGCCGTCCGGATGGGACCGCGTGCACGGGAGGCTCCGACGACCGGACGAATGGCCCGACGTCGTCGAGGCCGCGATCGCCTACGTCGTCGCCCACTGCCGGAGGGACGCCGTGGAAGCGCTCTACTTCGTCATCAAGCGCGCGGCGTCACCAAGCGCGCTGACCGACGACGTGCAGAACGCGGCCCGCGCGGTCGAGACACTCCGTGTCCTCGGGACTCCCGAGGGAAGCGCGATCCTCGCGCAGCTCGAGGCCTCCGAGGGTGTTCCGGAACCCCTCCAAATGGCCCTAAAACGCCCCGTTTCCGAGGCTTCTCGGTGCGCCGAGCGGTCCCCCTAGATTGTCGGTCGACATTCGCCCGTGCTAGTTTGTGAAAGTCATTGTTGGGGGAAATCATGGGAACTCGTCTGATTGGCTTTACGCTAGCTGCCGCGCTCTTGAGCGTCGGCTGTGATCAAGTCGCTTCGCAGGAAGCAGAGGTCGAAAAACTGCCGGAAATCGTGCCGAACTTGCCTGAGGTTCCGAACCTGCCCCCGCCGCCGTTCCCGACCACCTACGAGGACGAGTCGTACAGCGTGTACGGTCTCCGTCGCCGTCTAAACCAGACGCTCGACACCGACGTCGCAGTCACGGGCTACATCATGGAGATCTACGAGCCGCCTCCGTGCAAGCTTCGCAAGAAGGAAGAATGTCCTCGTGTCGACGCGCCGCACATGTTCGTCGCGGATACAGCGGACAAGACCGACCGCGCCGATCAGCTGATCGTGGTTGGTTATGCGGACAACCAGGAGCAGCTCGCCCGCGCTCGCCGCGGACGCAAGACCACCACCATCGATGGCTCAGTCGTCGTGCCGAGCAACCTTCGCGTGGGCGACAAGATTGTGGCCAAGGGCAACTTCCGGCTGATTTCATCGGGCGGATTCAACACGAGCAACGGCTTGCTCGAGTACGCCTCTCACGAGACGGTTCAGAAGGCCCTCGCGCAGAAGTAGCTACCGGCCCGCTTCGATGGGTTTCGCTGCGCCCGCGTCCTCGGCACCGTCCGGGACCAGGTCGTCGAGCGTCGGCTCGCTGCCCTCTTCCGCCTGGAAGTCAGCGGGGTCGAACTCGAAGAGCTCGACGACGGCGTCCGGCACGACGATGGCCTGGTTGCGGTCATCCACGCGCACGTAGCCGCCTCCATCTACCGGTTTCCCCGAACCGAGCACGACGCGAACGCGCGACCGGCCCATCTCGAACTCGGCGGACGCCACCGGCTCGTCGAGGCCGAATTCCGCCACGTCTTCGTCGCTCGGGTTCTCGAGAACACGTCTCGGCATCGCGAACTCCCAGTTCCGGAGAACGTCCTCGATCGTATCGAGGTTCCCATTGCCGGCCTTGGGGGCTTCGAGCGTCCAGGTCTCGTCGAACCCTTCGCCCTCGCGACGGGCGGAGAGGGACCGATCGCCGTTTTGGAGGTGCACGCGGGTCACACGTTCGCGGATGAGGGGTTCGAGCAAGAACCCGTCGCGCGCTTCGATCTCCGACTGCTTGGGCCCATCGGTTTCGAAGACGAACAGGTAGGCTCCGAGCAGGAGCACCAAGACGAGCAGCGTAAGCGGCGTGCGCGCGGTCATGACCGCCTCGACCACCACACGCCGAATCCGGCAATCAGCGACGCAAGAGGAAGCAGAATCACGACGCGGAAGAAGAGATTCGATAGGTCTGCGTCACTCATGATGACGGCGCGCGCCTTGGCTTTGCGGGGTGCGATGTTGATCATCGCTTCGCGCCGCGTCAGCCAGCCGGCGGTGGACGATAGGAGGTCGATGTTGGAGAGCTGCGGGTTGTCGAGGAGCTCCCCACTCATCCAATCGCTGTCCCCCATCACGAGAAGACGACCGGGCTCTGGACCCTCGAGCGGCACGGGTTTGAGGTCTTCTCCGAGAGGCGCTTCGTATTCCCACGCTGCAGCCAGCGGGACGACGCGCGCGCGGAGGCTCCCAGGCTGCGCGCCTTTCCCGACGGCCTCCTGCAGATCGAACTCGGCCACCGCTAAGGGACTCGTCTGCATGATGATCTCGGCGTCGGTCTCCGGTTCGGCGTCGATGGATCGAACGACCGCCAACAGCACCCCGCCGCCCCGCTTGGCAATCGTATCCGTGAGGCGATGGCTGCCGAGGTTGGTGGTAATGAAGAGGTCGCCGGGGTTGCCCGGAAGCTGAAGACTCTCGTCGTTCTCGATCACGAGATCGTTCCCGATGATGATGCCCCGCTTGGAAAGACTCTCCTCGAAGCCCGTCGGCTGGAGGACTTCCTTTTTGACGACGGGGTCGAGGGCTAGAAGCACGTTTCCGCCTGCGTCCACGAAGTGCTCGACCACCTGTGCCTCCTCGGGCGAGAAGCGACGCTGTGGGCTGACCACGAAAAGCGCATCGCACGTGTCTGGGACCTCCGTCTCCGCCGTGATCGCGAGCGGTTCGATCTCGATCTTCTCCCACCCGAGCTCACGGGCTACGCCGTCGAGACTGCGGTCGCCGGGCCCGCCGAGTTCCCATTCGCCGTGTCCCGAACTGAGGCACACTCGGGTGGGCTCGCCCGTCGTCACCTCGAGAATCGCGCCGGTGATCGCTCGCTCGGACTGCAGGTCGAGCTTATGGCCGTCCGCGTCGTCGAAACTGTCGAAGTCCTCGACGATCAGCTGATGTCGTTCGACCTTCCACTTTCGGTCTCCACTGGTCACCACGACCGGCACCTGGGAGAGCGTCAGCTCGCCTGCGAGCCAGGTGTCGATCCCGAATCGATCGGCAAGCACCTGGTAGCGGGCGCGGTCTCGGTCCGGGTCGATCCACTCGACCGAGATCCGCGGCGTGACCGCCTTGTACTCCTCGAGGAGCGTCTCGACGTCGGCGAAGTCTTGCTCACCGCGCGCGAGGAACACGTAGACCTGGATGTCCTGGTCGAGCTCTCGCAGTACCTGCTGGCTTCGATCGGAAAGTGTGAACAGCTTGTCCTCGGTCCAATCCCACCGCTTGTAGTGTCGAGATGACCAATAGTTCACCATCGCAACCAGAATGACCGCGAGGACGACCGTGGCCGTGAGGTACGTTCGCGTGCGTGAGGCGCCGCTCACACGGCCCTCCGCGTGCGTAGGACGAAGATGCTGAGCGCCACCGCGGTGATGGCCACGGAGACGTCGAAGACGAGGTAGCGCGTGTCGATTACGCCTTTGGCGAAGCTCTGCATGTGTCCCCACATGGACACGTAGGAGCAGAACTCGCGGAGTGCGCCGTCGAGAACGTACTCGCCGATCCCGACGGTGAAGAGCACGCCGAGAGCCACGAAGGAGAGAACCGCGGCGATGATCTGGGTGGGCGCGATCGTGCTCATCAAAAGCCCGAGCGCCATGAAGTAGGTACCTAGAAAGAACACGCCGAGGTAGCTCGAGCCCACCGCGCCCCAGTCGACGCTCCCGTACTGGTTCATGATCCACGCGTAGATGAACGTCGGCGCCCACATGGTCGCCCACATCACGAGGGCGGCGACGTACTTCCCGATGATGATCGAGGCCTCCGAAATCGGCACGGTCATCAGGCCTTCGAGCGTGCCGGACTGTCTCTCAGCTGCCACGAGTCGCATGGTCAGGACGGGGACGAACACCATGAGCGGGATGAAGAAGAGCGCGCTTCCGCCGAAAAAGCCGGCGAGCGGGCTGTCCGCTCCCGAGGCGACCGCGTTGCGGGCGTAGAACTCGGTGAGGATCCAAAACACGACCCCAGTGAAGATCAGCCAAGACGTCAATACGACGTAGGCCAGCGGCGACACGAAGAACGAAGCCAGCTCTCGCTTCATCACGACCCAGGCACTTCTCATGCCGGGTCTCCTTCGTCGCCCGTGAGCTCGGCAAACACTTCCTCGAGGCGCGTGGTTTCGTCGAGGACGAGGTCGGCGACCTTCTGCCCGCGTCGGATGATGATCACGCGGTCGCAGATGGCCTGCACCTCCGACAGGATGTGGGTCGACACGAACAGGGTCTTGCCGTCGCCGAAGTTCCGCACCAGCTCACGAAACTGGCGAACCTGGTTTGGGTCGAGCCCCGAGGTGGGTTCGTCGAGCACCAAGAGCGGAGGGTCGGCGATCAGGGCATCGGCGAGCCCGACGCGCTGTCGGTAGCCCTTCGAGAGCTGCCCGATGATCCGGCTCTTCGCGTCGGCTACCCCAGCGAGCTCGAGGGCGCGTTCGGCGGCTGTGCGAGCGCCCATCACGTGCTTGAGCTGGGCGCGGTGCCGCAAGTATTCGCTCACGCGCATCTCGCGGTAGAGCGGTACGCCCTCCGGCATGTACCCAATTTTCGCGCGGGCCTCGATCGAGTTGGCGACCGCGTCGATCCCGTCGATCTCGATGCGGCCTGACGTCGGCGCGAGATACCCGGTGAGCATCCGAAGCGTGGTGGTCTTGCCGGCTCCGTTCGGTCCTAGGAATCCGACGATCTCCCCTCGCGCGACGCTGAACGAGAGGTCGTCCACGGCCAACCGGCTTCCATAACGCTTGTGAAGGGCCTCGACTCGAATCACCGCACGCTCGCTGGGCGACCGGGGTAGTCGATAGGATCCTCGGAGGCAACTGCAGGCCTGTCCAGTGGCTCGCAGCTTTCTCGCGTCGGCGTTCGCCGGCTCTTTACGATCGCCGAACGATGTTATCGGTCCCTTGGAAGGTGCGCGCCAGCTCGGCGGTCGTGGTGCTGGTCGCCGGTGGATCCCTCGGCTGGATGTCGCGTCCCGCGCGCTCCGCCGTCAACGCGGCACCCCCACCGTCGGTCGCGCACGCGGCGAGCGTAGCTCCCGCGTCGGAGGACGCCCACGTCGAGCTGACCCATCGCGATGAGCCAGGGCCGCCACCGCACGACCCTGTCGCTTCCGGTGTTCCGGCGGGCCTCACCATCGACGGCGCGACACCGCGTCGCACGCTCTTGTTCACTTTCGACGACGGCCCTTCGAGGCGAAACACGCCGCGTCTTCTCGACATGCTCGACCGGCTAGGCATTCGTGCCGTCTTTTTCCTCACCACGGAGAGCTTCGGCGACGGCAACCCGTGGGAGCGCGAGCATTCAGAAATCGTGCAGGAGATCGTCGACCGCGGTCACACCATCGGAAACCATACTGAGACGCATCGGCAGCTCCCGCTGCTCTCAAACGCCGAAATCGAGATCGAGCTTCGGCGGAGCGAGCGCAAAATCAAACACGCGATTGGCCTCCGACCTCGTTTGATTCGACCGCCGGGTGGCGCGCTTTCCGCCCGGGTGAGCGCTCTTCTGACCGAGAAGGGCTATACGAGCGTGCTTTGGAGCGTGTACACGGGCGATCTTGAAGTCGACACCGCGGAAGACATCGTCCGAACGTTCTTCCGAGTCCTTCGGCGTCGCGAGCGCGAATCGGGAGACCGCGGCGGCATCGTGCTTTTCCACGACACTCAGGCTCACAGTCTCGACGCCGTACCGAGGTTGGTGGACGCGATTCGGCGGCGAAACTGCCAGCTGTTAGCGGAAGGTGAGGAACTCTACGACATCGTCGGCGACATTCGGTACTTCGTGCCGGGGCACGAGCCGGAAGACTCGCTCGACGCCCGTCAGGCGAGGCTCCGCGAGCGCGCTGCGCGCGAGTGTGCCGCCCTCGCCCTTCGTTAGCCGGAACGCGTCGCGACGATCCGCCATACCGGAAGGCCGTCGGCGATCGCCCGGTGCTCTCGGTTGGACCGCGCCCCGAACGGGTTTTCGGCCACGTAGCCGCCTTGCGGGCCAAGCGAGAACCGCTCTGCGTCTTCGAGGGCGGCGACATAGGCCTGCGCTCGGTCCTCGACGTCGGTCTGGATGAAGATCTCGGCCCCCGGCCGCATGAGGCGGGCGAGTTCGGTCAACAGAACCTCGCCGATCACCATCCGCTTTTGGTGTTTCTTCTTCCACCAGGGGTCGGGGAAATGCAGGGCGACTTTCTCGACGATCCCCTCGGGTCCGGCGCGCGACAAGATTTCGCGGGCGTCCCCACAGAGAACCTGAACGTTCGGCACCCCGTTCCGGACCAGGCGTTCCTGCACCTTGAAGGCCCATTTGGACTTGATCTCGATGCCCAAGATCCGGCTTCGCGGCGCGACTTCGGCGCGTTCGAACAGCGACCGTCCCCGCCCGAAGCCGATATCGAGCTCGAGAGGGCCGTCGCCCGAAAAGAGGCTCGAAAGGCTGAATCGACCCTCCGGCGCGCGCGGAGCGCCCTCGATGTAGCGCCGTCGCAGGCTCGAGTCCGACACCGGGGCTCCCTAACGGGGCGACTCTACCGGGTCAACTGAGCACGGCCGGTTCTTGACCGGAGCCTTGGCGATCGCGTATGTCACCGGACATACTCTCGAAGTGATTGGGGCTTGGGGAAGATGAGAATTCTAGTCGTCGAAGACAGCGTGACGATGCGCAAGGTCATGGAGATGACCTTCGCGGGGGAAGGCGCGGAGCTGCTGGCCGTCGAAAGCGGAGAGGCTGCCCTTGCGCAAGGGCGAGAGTTCGGGCCGGACGTCGCGTTTGTCGATGCGTCGCTTCCGGGAACCGATGGCTACGAGGTCACACGCGCCATGAAGGCCGACCCTCAGCTGGCCGGCACCGCAGTGATCCTCATGGCGAGCCAGCACCGTCCTCTCGACGAGGCGCGCGCAGCCGAGGTCGGCGCCGATGAGCACATCTTAAAGCCGTTCGATACGCAAGAGGCCATCGACAAGGCAACCGAGCTTTCCGGCGGCGTTCAGTCGCTCTCCGAGGCGCCCTCGATTCCTGTCGCGCGACCTGCGCCCCAGCCGACACCACTCGCAACGCCGGCCTACCGGCCCACGCCTCCGCCGCTTCCGGTGAACGGACCCGCCGCCGCGCGACCCGTGTCGTCCACCCCACTTTCCGGTGCGTCGGTGTCGGTGGTTCCTGCGGCCGCGTCGTCGCTTCCGGCAACGCAGATTCCGACGCTCAAGTCGCAGCCCGCGATGCCTCCGCAAAGCGCTGCAAGCGCTCAGGCGATTTCACATTCGGTCGTCCAGCGCCTCGAAGCGCTGGGGCTCACGCCGGACCAGGTGGAGGGCGTGCTGAAACTCTCTGCCGAGGTCGTCGAGCGCGTCGTCTGGGAGGTGGTCCCCGAACTGGCAGAAGCCATGATTCGTGAGGAATTGCACCGCCTCGTCGGCGACTGAGACTTGACTGCCCTCCGATTTCACAGCACACGGTCCGTCGGATGAGCGACGAACCGGACGAGATCCCCAAGCACTACGCGCCCACCGAAAGCGAGGGTCGCTGGTACGAGTTCTGGGAGCGGTCGGGGTTTTTCGAAGCGTCGGAGGACCCGGACGATCGTCGTGAAACCTACACGCTCGCGATTCCGCCGCCCAACGTGACCGGGTCGCTCCACATGGGTCACGCGTGTCGGACGACGTTCGAGGACGTCCTCTGTCGTCACAAGCGGATGCAGGGCTACAACACCCTCTGGATGCCCGGCATCGACCACGCGGGTATCGCCACCCAGGTCGTCGTGGAGCGCCAGCTCAAGAAGGAAGGCCTGACCCGCCACGACCTCGGGCGTAAGGCCTTCGTCGAGCGAGTGTGGCAGTGGAAGGAGCAGTCCGGCGGACGGATTCTGCAGCAGCTCCGCAAGATGGGTGCCTCCTGCGATTGGTCGCGAACGAAGTTCACGCTCGACCCCGACATGGTGCGCGCCGTGCGAGAGTCTTTCGTCCGCCTTTACGAGGAAGGCCTGATCTACCGTGACACGCGGCTCGTCAACTGGGACGTCGAATCGCGGACGGTGCTCTCCGATCTCGAGGTCGACCAAGAAGAAGGTGTCGAAGGAGAACTCTTCGACTTTGCCTATCCGCTCGCAGACGGAGATGACGGCGAGGTGGTCGTTTCGACGACGCGTCCTGAGACGATGCTTGGCGATACCGCGGTGGCGATCCACCCCGACGACGAGCGATACCGGCACCTGCACGGCAAGTTCGTTCGCCACCCGTTCGTCGACCGGCTGATTCCGGTGATCCTCGATGCGGAGCTGGTCGACCCGGAGTTCGGTACGGGGGTGGTCAAGGTGACTCCTGCCCACGACCCGAACGATTTCGCGACGGGCAAACGTCACGGGCTCGAAGAGATCAACATCCTCAACTTGGACGGGACGCTCAACGAGAACGCAGGTCGGTTTCAGGGGCTCGATCGGTTCACGGCGCGCGACGCGGTCAAGGACGAGCTGAGCGGCCTCGGGCTCGTCCGAGGGTCGAAGAAGCACACGATGACGCTGCCGCGCTCTCAGCGATCGGGCACCATCGTCGAGCCGCTCATCTCTACGCAGTGGTTCGTGAAGATGCGGCCGCTGGCCGAGCCCGCCATCGCGGCGGTCCGCGAGGGTCGGATTCAGATTCTTCCCGAAGAGTGGGAGAAGACGTACTTCCACTGGCTCGAGAACATTCAGGACTGGTGCATCTCCCGTCAGCTTTGGTGGGGTCACGAGGTTCCCGCCTGGTACTGTGGCGCCTGCAGCGAGGTCACGGTTTCGCGTGAAGATCCGAGCGAGTGCAAGGCCTGCGGAAGCACCGAGCTGCGCCAGGACGAAGACGTGCTCGACACCTGGTTCAGCTCCGCGCTTTGGCCGTTTTCGACGCTCGGTTGGCCGGAAGATACGCCCGCCCTGCAGCGATTCTACCCGACGCAAGACATGGAGACGGGCTACGACATCATCTTCTTCTGGGTCGCCCGGATGATCATGATGGGCCTTCACTTCATGGGCGAGGTGCCCTTCACTCGCGTGCTCCTCGCGGGGCTCGTGACCGACGAGCGCGGCGAGAAGATGAGCAAGGTCAAAGGGAACGTCATCGACCCTCTGGACGTGATCCACGGCGCCACGGCCGACGAGCTGGTTGCGAAGGCCGAGAACGCCGGCGCGTCGAAGGCGGGCATCAAGTACCTCAAGAAAACGTATCCAGAGGGGTTCGTGGCCTATGGGGCCGACGCGCTCCGGATGACCCTCCTCAGCTACTCTCCCCAGTCGCGACGTATCGCGCTCTCCATCAAGCGAATCGAGGGCTACCGCAACTTCGCGAACAAGCTCTGGAACGCCTCGCGGTACGCGCTGATGAAGCTTTCCGACTCCGAGGCCGTCGCGGCGCAGAAATGTCCTCGCCCGAACGCTCTCGCCAACCGTTGGATCCTTGCTCGGCTGTTCGAAGCGCTCGATGCGGCAGCGACGGGGCTCGAAGCCTACAGGCTCGATGACGCCTCCGGAGCGCTCTACCACTTTCTCTGGGACGAGTTCTGCGACTGGTATCTCGAGGTCAGTAAAACGGCGCTCGACAGCGGCGACGCCGCCTTGGTGAAAGAGACCGAGGCCACGCTCGTCCACACCCTCGAGACCGTGCTGCGGGCACTGCACCCGATGATGCCGCACATCACCGAGGAGATCTGGCAGCGAGTACCCAAGTGGGCAGATGCCCCGGCAAGTGTGATGCTCGCTCGCTACCCGTCGGCGCTGGTCGACGCCAAGTCCGACAAGGACGCCGTACGAGACTTCGAGGTGGTGAAGGCGCTGGTTGGGAGTCTTCGCGCCATTCGCGCCGAGCACGAAATTTCGTGGAGCCGACCGATCGACGTCTACTGGCACACCGACGATGCCGTGCGCCGCGGCGTCATCCAGAGCGAGCGCGCGACGCTCGAGGCACTTGGTGGCTGCGTGCTTCACTTCGAACCCGACTCGAGCCGCCTCGACGACGCGGGGAAGCACTTCGCGAACGCCGCCGTCTTCGTCAATCCCGGTGTTCGCGGTGTCGTTCCCGAGGTCATCGACCCCGAAAAGGAGCGTGAGCGGCTGACGCGCGACCTGAAGAAGATCGACAAGGAGCTCGGGGCCGTCGAAAAGAAACTCGACAATCCAAGCTTTGTGTCACGCGCACCGGCTGAGGTGGTCGAGAAGTCCAAGCGAGATGCCTCGGAGCTCCGCGCGAAGCGGGAGCAGCTCGAAGTGGCGCTGAGTCGCCTCTGATGGCACCGTGGACGCGAGCATGGACGACCGGGTCTCAGAGCCAGGCGCGATAGCGCGACCGAACGGGGTGGAACATCCACCCAAGTGGCGCGCTGCGATTCGCGAACTCAGACCCCACCAGTGGGCAAAGAACCTGCTCCTTTTCGTTCCGCTCTACTTTGCCCACGAGTTCGACGATTGGTCGCTGGTGTTCGGCGCGTCGATGGCGTTCTTGGCATTTAGCTTCTGCGCCTCTTCGATTTACATCCTCAACGACCTCGTCGACCTCCCGGCCGACCGGCGCCACCGAACCAAGAAGCACCGTCCCCTGGCTTCGGGAGCGCTCACCATTCCGGAGGGCCTCGCACTGATGGTGGTGACTTTCGCGATCGCGATCTACCTTGCTGTGCGCTTCGTCAACCCGACGTTCGTTGGCGTACTCATCGGATACGTCGCCCTCACCACGCTCTACAGCTTCGCGTTGAAACGCATGCTCCTCGTCGACGTGCTCACGCTCGCATCCCTCTTTACCTATCGCGTGATGGCAGGCAGCGTTGCGGTGCAGGTCGAGCTTTCGTTCTGGCTGCTGGCCTTTTCGATTTTCTTCTTTACGAGTCTGGCTTTCGTCAAACGCTACTCGGAGCTGATGCAGCTCCGAGAAAGCAGCGAGCAGGTCCTTCGAGGTCGAAACTACGGACTCGCGGACATCCCACTGGTGACGTCGATTGGGCCGGCGGCCGGGCTCCTCGCGGTATTGGTCTTCGCGCTCTACATCAACAGCCCGTCGATCCTGACGTACTATTCGACCCCCGAAGCGCTCTGGGGCATCTGTCTGGTTTTGGTGTACTGGGTCACTCGGATCTGGTTTCTGACGGGTCGCAACGAGATGCACGACGACCCGGTGCTGTTCGCCGTCCGAGACCCCGTGAGCATCGTCTGCGGTCTCCTTTGCGTCCTCTGCCTGCTGGCGGCCCGGCTCTAGCGCCGCGCGTCTAGAAGAGTTCCATCTGGCCCGGCTGCACGACGCCCTCGTGAAACCGCACGCCCTCGAGCGCTAGCAGCCGCTTCTTACGCTCGGGTCCGCCGCCGTAACCGCCTAAGTGGTGGCCCGCCTCGACGACTCTGTGACAGGGCACGATGACGGGAATCGGGTTCACGTGGTTTGCCTGGCCGACCGCACGCATCGCCCGAGGTGAGCCGATGTCGTGCGCAATGCCTCCGTACGTACGCACCTGCCCCCACGGAATACGAAGGAGCGCGTTCCACACACGGACTTGAAAGTCGGTGCCGTGAAGGTCGAGCGGCACGTCGGCAAAGTCCTCCGGTTCTCCTGCGAAGTATCGCCGAAGCGGGTTGCGGTAGAGGTCGGGTACGTCGACGGGGCGTGCCGCAAGCTGATCGTCGAGATGAAAACCGAGCCGTTGAAGCCCGCGTTCACCCCAGACGAGCCAGAGCGTTCCGAAGCCTAGGGCCTCGATGCTGCCCCATCGGCTCGATGCTTGGTCGGTCGTCGGTGCGGTGTTACGGTCGCCGGGCATGTCGCGCGTGGCTTGTCTTTACCTCGTCTTGGCTTCGGCCGCATGTGGGCCGACTCTGCGGCAGGTTCACGCCGACGCCGAATACTACGAGCGCTGCTACGCCGGGGACTTCGATCCGAACGTCACCGTCGAGGCGCGAACGGCTTGCTGGGGTGCCTGGCTTGCGGATCACACCAGCACGCAGCCTCCCGAACGTATCAAATTCGCAGAAGAGCGACTGCGCACGCTCGAGTCGGACGGCGCCACACGTCCGCTGCCAGACGATCCGCCGACGCCGAGCCCAGTCCTCGAGCACGAGTACCCACCGGCCGCACCGGGCGCTTATCACACGTCGGGCTGCGACCCCCTCTGCAAGGCGGGGTGGACGGACTGCACGAACCGCTGCGAGATTCGGGACAAGCCGTGCAAGACCGCCTGCGAGAGCGAGTTTCGAATCTGTCTTTCAGGGTGTCCCTGAGCCAGCATGGTTGCACTCCTCACGCTGCTGACGATGATCGCCTTCGCGGCGAACTCGCTGCTCTGTCGGATGGCGCTCGCGGATGGTGCCATCGACCCCATGGCGTTCACGGCGATTCGAATCACCAGCGGAGCAGCCGTGCTCCTTCCTTGGGCTTACTTCGCGCGACGGCGCCGCGCGGGCTCTCGCGAGTCCGGTTCTTGGGCCTCCGCTGCGGCCCTCATGGTTTACGCGCTCGGGTTTTCGATCGCGTACCGATCGCTCGACACTGGGGTCGGCGCGCTGATTCTGTTTGGGGCGGTGCAGGCGACGATGATCGGCGCGGGCGTGGTCGGAGGCGAGCGGCCTCGGCTCGCCGAGTGGTCAGGGCTCGTCCTCGCGATGAGCGGACTGGTCTATCTGGTGCGACCGGGAATGACCTCGCCCGACCCCGTCGGCGTATCCTTGATGCTGGCGTCGGGGGTCGGCTGGGGCGTGTACTCGGTTCGCGGTCGCTCGAGCGGTCTTCCCGTCGCGGCGACCGCCGGCAACTTCCTTCGAAGCGTTCCGTTGGCCGTGGGCGCGTTGCTCGTCGGGCTCGAGTCCCTCCACGTAACCCCCCGCGGAGTTGCGCTCGCTGCGATCTCGGGGGGCATCACCTCGGGGCTCGGGTATGCGCTCTGGTACACGGTGCTTCGACATCTGACGACGACGCGCGCGGCCATCGTCCAGCTCTCTGTGCCAGTCATTGCGGCGGCGGGAGGCATCGCGTTCCTGTCTGAGCCGGCCACGATGCGTCTCGCGGTATCCACGGTGCTAATCCTCGGAGGCATCGGCCTCGCGATCGTCGTCCGTGGACGCACCCGCCTTGCAGAGAACCGATGAAGCTCGGAGTATGGGCCGATGAGCGAGACGACTTCCGAGGTCTGGCCGCGAGGCATGCCCTCCGTCGGGCAGCGCGCGATGCGTACGCGTACGGTCGGGCCCCACGACATTGAACTCTTCACCGAGATTTCGGGTGACCGCAACCCGCTCCACTACGACGCGGATCTGGCTGGTAAGACCCGGTTCGGCGAGATCGTCGTTCAGGGCGGCGTGACGAGCGCAATTCTCAATGCTGTCGTCGCTGAGGATCTTCCCGGGCCTGGAACGGTGTTCCTCGAGGTCAGCTGGCGCTTCAAGGCGCCCGTGCGGCCGGGGGACGACATTACCGGCATCGTCGAGGTGATCGACGCGCGCGCAGACAAACCGATCACGAAGCTCAGCACCTCGGTGGTTCGCGGGGATGGGACCGTCGTGCTCGAGGGCGATGCGGTTTGCTACACGATGCCACTCCCGACCTGAGGGTGCTCCGGCTCCGTGCTAGCCTCCGCCCGATGCGCGCGGTGTGCTTGGTCTCAATACTCGCTCTAGTCCCCCTCCTCTCCTGCAAATCGATGCAGTCGACGGGCCCGGACCGGCAGGCGCGGATCTCCAACTGCTTGGCTCGCTGTGCTCCCGATCCGCAGTTTCCGGGAGGGACCAGAGACGCGCTTTCGCCCGGTCAGGCCGGCGACGCGCGTTCTCCCTGCGAGAAGCAGTGCTACGCGATCCCTTGAGCACGGCGACCCGGGGTTAGTGCGCAGCACCCCAGTTGGCGCCCCACCCGGCCTCGACGGGAAGCGGTACGGATAGCGGAACGGCGTTCTGCATGCGGTCGCGCACGATGGCCTCAATCGCCTCGCGCTCGGACTCGGGCGATTCGAACACGAGCTCATCGTGCACCGTGAGAACCATCCGGCTCTCGAATCCGCCTACTTCGATCTCGCGCTGGATGTCGACCATGGCGACTTTCATGATGTCCGCGGCAGTTCCCTGGATGGGCGTGTTACGCGCGATGCGCTCGGCGCCGGCGCGCAGGTTGTGGTTGCGGCTTCGGATGTCCGGAAGCGACCGACGCCGCCCGAGGAGCGTCGTGACGAACCCGTTGGCTCGCGCCTGCTCCACGATTTCGTCCAGGAACGCCTTCACTCCGGCGTACTTTTCGAAGAACGCGTCGATGTAGCGTTTGGCCTCGGTTCGTTCGATCTTGAGATTCTGCGCCAGCGCGAACTGGGTCTGTCCGTAAATGACCGCGAAGTTCACGGTTTTGGCCTGCCCTCGCATGTCGGACGTGACCGCGTCCGGAGCGACGTCGAACAGTGCGCAGGCGGTCTGTATGTGAACGTCCTCGCCGTGCGAGAAGGCGTCGACCAGGGCGGGGTCGCGGCTGAGGTCCGCCAGCACCCGAAGCTCGATCTGCGAGTAGTCGGCCGAAAGCATCGACCACCCCGCCTCGGGGACGAAGGCGTCGCGCACCTTGCGGCCCATCTCGGTGCGAATCGGGATGTTCTGCAGGTTCGGGTCGCTCGATGAGAGCCTCCCAGTGGCCGCCACCAGCTGGTTGTATCGGGTGTGGATGCGCCCCGTCGCTGGGTTCACCTCTTCAGGCAAAGCGTCCAAGTATGTGCTCTTGAGCTTGGAAACTGAGCGGTATTCGAGGATTGCCTCGGGCAGTGGATGCATCACCGCCAGCTGCTCCAGCACCGACTGGTCCGTCGACCTCGCAGTCTTGGTCTTCTTGATGACGGGGAGCTCGAGCTCGTCGAACAGGATGGTCTCGAGCTGCCTCGGCGACGCGACGTTGAACTCGTGGCCGGCCAGCTCGGTGCACCGGGCGCGAAGCCGCTCGAGCTCGGTGCCCGCTTCCTGGGCGAGCCTGCCGAGCAGCTCGGTGTCGACTCGGATGCCGTGGAGCTCCATCGTGGCGAGCACACCGGCCAGTGGGAGCTCGATGTCGTAGAAAAGCCGATGGAACTCGCCCTCGTGCATTCTCGGGGTGAGGAGCTCGCTCAGCCGGAACGTGAAATCGGCCCGTTCGTTGGCGAAGGTCGCTACGGCGTCGATCTCGGACTCGTCCCAAGCCAGCGCCTTCTTTCCCTTTCCGCGGACCGACTCCTCGCTGACGAGCCCTCCGTCGAGCTCGTGTCGAGCGACGTCTTCTAGCTGATGTGCATGGCGAGCGGGATCGAGTAGGTAGCTCGCGATAGCGGGGTCGAAGGTCACGCCGCGAAGTGGAATGCCGCGACGCGCCCACAGCACCGCCTCTCGCTTTGCGAGCGTGAGCTTCGGGATGAGCGAGTTCCGGAGCAGCGGCGAAAGAACCGGCTCAGCGTCTTCCCAGGTCAGGTGGTCGGGTGCGCCGATGTACCGATGTCCGAGCGGCACGTATGCACTAACGCCTTCGAGCCAGCTGATGGCAATGCCCACGAGCTCACCGCGGACGGGATCGTCGATGTCGAGCACGGTGTAGAGCGCGAAGTTCCCTGCGTCTCGAACCGCGGCGGCCACGCGCTGGACCCCCTCGGGCGTGGTGACGATTTCATAGTGCCCTTCGACGACGGGGGCCGGATCCATCTGCGCGAGCAGCCGGGTGAACTCGAGCTCCGTGAAGAGGCTCCGAAGCGCCGCAACGTCTCCGCCGTCGTAGGGTGCCGCCAGCACGTCTTCGCCGAGCTCCAGGTCGTCCCGCAGGGTGACGAGCTCGCGCGAAGTTTCGGCGTCTTCTCGATGTGTCTGGAGTTTTTGCTTGAGCGCTTTCCGCGTGATCTCGTCGAGATGCTCGTACACCCCGTCGAGTGAGCCCCACTCCTG
Source organism: Myxococcota bacterium (assembly GCA_039177115.1). Lineage (GTDB taxonomy): Bacteria > Myxococcota_A > Polyangia > Polyangiales > Houyiibacteriaceae > SG8-38. The sequence goes on along the minus strand of JBCDFZ010000001.1, from coordinate 276,014 downwards.
CAAGAGTTTCGCCGCCGTCTTTTGTCCGACGGAGGGTACACCCGGTACGTTGTCGGAGCTGTCGCCCATCAGCGCGAGCAAATCCCGAACCTGGCCTGGGTCGACGCCAAACTTGGTGCGCGTCTCTTCAACCCCGAGGACCTTGTCGCGCATCGTGTCGTACATGACAACGTCCGGGCCGACGAGCTGGAGCAAATCCTTGTCGGCGCTGACGATCACCACGCGGAGGCCTTTCTCGCGAGCTTGTTTCACCAGCGTAGCAATGACGTCGTCGGCCTCGAATCCCGCGGCCTCCACGGGGTTCATGCCCCACGCCTCGACGATCTCGCGGACGCGGAGCATCTGCTGCCGAAGATCTGGGGGCGCGGGGGGCCGGTTTGCCTTGTACTCGGGGTAGAGGTCTTTGCGGAACGAACCTTCGCGGGAGTCCATGGCGACCACCACGCCTTTCGGCTCCCGATCCCGGAGGAGTTTGAGCAGCATGCCCGATACGCCAGCAACGGCGTGGGTAGGCTCGCCCTTGCTGTTCGAGAGCGGCGGAAGCGCATGATAGGCGCGAAAGACGTACGAGCTGATGTCGATGACGTAGATCGCCTCCGGGTCCCCCTTGCTTGGCAGCGTGTCCGGCATGCGCCGGGACCATCCAATGGTCGCACCCAGCGGTCAAGGTGCTAAAGGCTTGCACGCTCGCTTTGGCGCATGCTACGCGCCCGAGCCGCACCCCTCATGTTCGAGACGCTCACCAAAGGGTTTCGCAATGCTCGCAATCGCCTCTCTGGCGTCACCGAGCTCACCGAAGAAAACATCGAGCAGGCGCTCCGCGACGTCCGCCTTTCGCTCCTCGAGGCGGACGTGGAATTCGGAGTCACCAAGGCCTTCCTCGCGCGCGTGAAGGAAAAGGCGGTCGGGCAGGTCGTCGACACCACCGCCAAGGCGAAGGGGCGGAAGGTCAAAATCGGGCCGGCCGAGCAGTTCGTCAAAATCTGCCAGGATGAGCTCGAATCGATGATGGCCTTCGAGGGCGAAGCGGTCGAGTTCGCCCGTAAGCCCAAGCCGACGGGGATCATGATGGTGGGTCTTCAGGGCTCGGGCAAGACCACCACCGCTGCCAAACTCGCTCGGCTGCTCGAATCGAGCCACGGCAGAAAACCGCTGCTGGTTGCTGCCGACATCGCGCGGCCTGGTGCCATCGAGCAGCTTCAGGTGCTGGGCGAACAGATCGATGTGCCGGTGTTCTCGATTCCCGGCGGCATCCCCGTCGAGATCTGCAAGCGGGGTCTCGCCGAGGCGAAGCGGCTGAAGTGCGACACGGTGATTTACGACACCGCCGGACGACTCGCGATTGACGAGCCGCTGATGCAGGAGCTCACCGACATTCGAAGCTCCGTCGAGCCGCAGAACCTGTTCCTCGTGGTCGACGCGATGATCGGTCAAGACTCTGTGAAGACCGCCAAGGCTTTTCACGACAGGCTCGGTCTCAGCGGCGTGGTGCTCACCAAGCTCGATGGCGACGCTCGCGGCGGAGCCGCCATCTCGGTGAAGAACGTGACCGGCACCGCCGTGAAGTTCGTCGGGACCGGCGAAACACTGGATCGGCTCGAAGAGTTCCGCGCCGAGGGCATGGCGAGCCGCATTCTCGGAATGGGCGACGTCGTCGGCCTGATGAAGGATTTCGAAGACGTCGTCGACGAGAAGAAGGCCGAAGAAGACGCGAAGCGCATGCTCCGCGGGCAGTTCACGCTCGATGATTTCCTCGAGCAGCTGCAGATGCTGCAAAACATGGGTCCGCTTCAGGACATGCTCGACAAGGTTCCTTTCTTCGCGGACAGCGTTCCTGAAGGGTTCCAAGTCGACGAGCGGGAGATCGGGCAGATCAAGGCCATCGTCAGCTCGATGACCCGGCAAGAACGTGCCGAGGCGCAGCTCTTCCAGAAACAGCCGAGCCGACTCACACGTGTTGCCAAGGGCTCTGGAACGACCGAGAAGCTGGTCGCAGAGATTCTCCAGCGCTTCGCCTTCATGCAGCAGATGATGGGCAGCATCGGTTCCCAGGCTGGAATGCTCTCCAAGATTCCGGGGATGAAGCAGCTCGCGCAGGCCAACCGGCTCCGCGACGCGATCCAGGGCGGAGGGCTCGAGGGGAATCCGATGATGTCGAACCTTGCCGACTCGCTGCTTCAGGCTGCGGTCGCCGAGCAGGGCGGTTTCGGTCAACCGCAGAACCCGCGCCGCGTGGTCAACAAGAACAAGAAGAAGTCGAAGCGTAAGATGCAAAAGAAGTCGCGGCGCAAGTCGCGGCGGTAGAGACCTCGATGCGCGTAGGCTTGATCGTGCTCGGTTGCATTGCGGCGTGGACGTTTGGATGCACGAGCGAACGTTCCCTCAGCCCGGCCCAGCGCGAAGCCGAAGCCGTCTACGTTTCAAAGGAACGCCCGGACCCGGAATACCGTGTCGACGCCGTCCTCGCGAACAGTATTCGGTTGCTCGGCTACGACGTGGACCGTGAATCTTGGGAGCGAGGCACCGCGCTTCGCGTCACATGGTACTGGGAGACACTCGCCGCGCCGCCGAGCGGGACATCGCTCGAGACCTTCGTCACGTCGAATGAAACAAGTACGGCGACCCTGCTCGAATACCCAGACGGCGTGAGGCCGATATACGGCCCTTCCCTCTGGCAGCCCGGCCACTACGTCATCGACCCACAGACGCTCGAGCTACCATCTTCTTGGCGCGGCGGAGAAGCGAAGCTGCACGTGTCGCTCTTCCGAGACGGGGTCGCCCTGGCTGGGTCCGGCGCGGACGTGGATCTCGACGGGCGCGCCGCCGGCCCGGTCGTTTCGGTGCCTCTCCCCATGATCCGACCTGACGCGTCCCTCCCCCGGGTGGACGTCGTGCGCACGCCCCGCTCCCCGCGCATCGACGCAAACCTCGCCGACCCCGTCTGGGAGGAGGCGGCCGTCGCCGGCCCGTTCGTCGACGCCCGCACTGGAGGCCCCGCGTCGGTCCGCGCCTACGCGAAGGTCCTCTGGGATGCACGGTACCTCTACGCGGCGATCGCAGTGAACGATCCTCTTCAGAGGGCGCTTGGCTCGGCCGCATCGGAGCTCGGCTCGATCGCGCTGCTGGTGGCTCCTGCGGGCCGCTCGGGGGCTCTCTACGAGCTGCGCGTATACGAGGACGGAACGGTCGAAGGAGCGCGCATAGACCGCCAGAACGCGGCAGAGAGGACAGCGTGGGAAAGCCGCGCTCGGACTGCCGTGGGACATCGCGGGAGCGACGACGACCGCGAACCTCTCCCGGGCTACACGGTGGAGATCGCCCTGCCTTGGCAGGCGTTCAGGTCGGGCACGAAAGCCATGCCGAAACCGGAGCCGGGCGATCGGTGGCGAGCGAACTTCGTCACGACCGCCCTGCGGGGCGATCGCGTCAAGGTGGGCGCGTGGTCACCTGTGGGGAGCGCAGGCATCGACGATCCCGATCGCCTCGGGTTTGTCGTGCTTCGAAGCGCGTCCGAGCGCTCGATCGGGCGCGCCGAGCCCATCGCCTTGACCCCAGATCGTGTCCGGGGCGAGACGACACGTGGAGAGGCGCGCGACGCCGGCGTCCGCGATGCACTGATCAAACGTCGGGTGACGACGCGCAGGCGCCCCGGTGAACCGGCGCCCGTGCCCCAGGAGCTCGACGCAGCGGTGCTTGAATCCGACCAGTCGCCTCACTAGTGTTCGCTTTAGGCGGGGTACCCGCTCACGATGCTCCGCACACGCCTCATCGCTGGTCGCACTTCGGGCTTTATCTTGAGCGCGGTGTTCGCGTCTTTGATGACGCTGGCGAGCCAAGCGGAGATCGTCCTCGAGCCACTCCGCGTTGACCCGCTGAGCCCCGCGCCCGTTACGCTTCGCGTCCCCGCAAGCTACCTGCCCACGGCGAAGGTGCGCGCTCGTCGAGGTCTCCCGGAGCCGTTGGTCGTATCCCGAGGCGAGGTCGTGACCGACCTGGATGACCAGCGGATTGTCCGAGCATACGAGCGTGAACGACGGCCGCCCGAGCGTTCGACGCTCGCGGGGCTATGGATTTTCTACTTCCTCATCGGCTACATCTTCCTCGCCGTGCTCCGTATGTTCGCCGGGGGTCGAGGCGGGCTTCTGCGAACTCAGGCTGGGCTATTGGTGCTCGTCTGCGCGACGTGTATCGCAGCCAAGCTCTTACTCTTGTTCACGAGCCTTTCGCCGTTCGTGCTTCCTTTGGCCACCGTACCCCTTTGGGCCGCGCTCTACTTCAATCGCGCGACTGCGATGGCGACGGGGCTGATCATCACCGTCGTCGCGTCCTCGTTCGTCGGCTTTGCGATGCCAATCGTCGTGGCCTACCTGGCGACGACGGTGGGCGTGGTCGTCTTCTTTCACGACCGCAAGCACGTCACGCACATGCTGGTTGCCGGCGCAGCGGCCGGGCTGTTCGCGTCGCTCGTGCTCATCAGCGTCGCACTCTCGGTTGGAACGCGGATCGAGGTCATCGATGACGTGGCCCAGGTCACCGAATCGATTCTGCTCTCGACCATCGTCGCGGGGATGCTCGCCGGGGTGCTCGCGCTGGTGTTTCAGCGAGTCGCTACCGCCGCGCTCGGCGTGGTGACCCGCGGCCGCCTCCAAGAGCTCACGGACGTCGACCATCCGCTCCTGCGCAAGATGGCGCGGGAGGCGCCGGGCTCGTGGCAGCACGCGCGCGCGATGGCGAACCTCGCCGAGGGTGCCGCTGCGGCCATCGGCGCCGACTCACTCCTAACCCGCGTAGGCGCGTACTATCACGACCTCGGCAAGACTATTCAGCCCAAGTACTTCGTGGAGAATCTCCTGCCGGGAGAGCCTTCGCCCCACAGCGAGCTCGAGCCGGACGTCAGCGCCGACGCGATTATGGCGCACGTCGTGGAGGGCGCGCGTATCCTTCGTGACGGAGGCATTCCAGAACCGGTGGTGGAGTTCGCGTACACACATCACGGCACCAGCGTCATCGAGTACTTTTGGCACCAGTGTCTCGAACAGGGGAACCCCAAGGGTCTTTCCGACGCTGCGTTCCGATACCCAGGTATGCGTCCACGCACGAAGGAAACGGCCATCCTCATGCTGATCGACGCCATCGAGGCTGCGGCGCGGACGGTCGACGAACCGACTCGGGAGAAGTTCGAGGCGATCGTGCAGCGCGTGATGAACGTGAAGCTTCGGCAAGGGCAGCTCGATGAATGCGGCCTGACGATGGAAGACCTTCGGATCCTTCAGTCGTCGCTCACCGACACGCTTTGCAACGCGTACCACAATCGGATCAAGTACCCGTGGCAGGATAAGAAAGAAGACGACGGCGAGGCGCAGCTGCCCGTGCCCGGGGTCGCGACCGAACGCGACGTCGCCCGGGAGCGAAGCCGTGAGACTCCTTGACGTTTGCTTGGCCATCGGTCTCGCGGTGCTTGGACCCTCGGCGTGCGACGAGCTCGGCAACCCGGAGCAGCTGACCACTGGCCCGACGGTTCTCGAGTACGGTGGACACGAGTTGGTCACCACGACGCACTCCTTTCGGAACCCAAAGACCATTCGCAGAATCGTCGAAGACGAGCCGACACGATTCGTCTATTCTGACGCTTCGATCGGACCCGAACAGACCCTGACCGTCGTGACCGTGGCGCCGCGCCGCCTTCGGCCGGTAAGGCCCGGTCGAATGACGCTCACCACTCGGTTCGAGTTTCCAGGAGGAACGGTCGTCGAGCGCCGTTGGCAGTCCGTTGAGGGGTCACGGCTTTGGGAAGCCGCCTTCGCGCTCCCCGACCCGCCGATTGCTGCCGCTACGACCGCGGCGCCATGAGGCCCGACTGCGTTCGCTCCATGTCGTGGAACTCTTCGAGCGACCGCCCACCGACGCGAAACTCGTCGATCGAGGTCAGGAAATTCTCTGCCAGTTCTGGATCGAACTGGGTGCCGCCGCAGCGTTTGATCTCCGAGATCGCGATGTCGTGTGTCAACGCCTTTCGGTAGGCACGGTCGCTGGTCATGGCGTCATAGGTGTCGGCGACGGAGATGATCCGCGCGATGAGCGGAACTTCGTTGCCCTTGAGTCCGAGCGGGTACCCGAGCCCGTCCCAGCGTTCGTGATGCAGGTGAACCCCCGGAATGAGCGGGTGCAAAAATTCGATGGGTTGCAAGATGTCTCGCCCGTGCTCCGGGTGCTGCTTGAAGATCTCGTATTCTTCGTGCGAGAGCTTGCCTGGCTTGTTGAGGTTCATCACGCAGCCGATCTTGCCGATGTCGTGCATCAACGCGGACTGCCTGACGACCTCGATCTGCCCGTCGTCCAAGCCCAATTTGATCGCGAGGATCTGCGCGTAGGCAGCGACTCGCGCCGAATGGCCTGCGGTATAGCGGTCCATCTTGTCGATGGCGCTCGCAAGCCCACGAATGGTCTGCTTGAAGGTCGACTGCAGGTCTTCGTACAGGCGCGCGTTCTCGATGGCCGCGGAGGCGCGGTCGGCCGTGGTGTGGAGCAGTTTGCGCTGGCCCTCGTCGAAGCGTTTCCCTGCGGAGTAACTCACGGCGCATAGAAACCCGATGGTTTCCGCCCGCGCGGTCAGGCGGGCGACCGCGAGCGACTGCGGGAGGGGCTCCTCCCCGACGCGGTCGAAGAACCGCATCGCGCGCTCCCCATGTTCGAGCAGGGCCGGATGGCTTCGAAAGTGCTCGGTAAGCGCTGGAACGCTGAGCTCGTCCGACTCTCGGCGGAGGCGGAAATCGGGGCCGAGTTCGGTCGTCCGGCGGTAGAAGCTGCCGCCGCCATCGCTCAGCAGCACGAACACCATGTCCGAGTGGACCTCATCGATGGCCGCCCGGCTGAGCGTGTGAACGACCTGCTCGAGCGAAAGGCTCGCGGCGATGGCCTCGCTCACCTTGTACAGTGACAGCGCTTCTTTGAGCCGGAAGTTCTCGGCTTCCAGGCGCTGTTTCTCGAGACCGCGGCGGATGGTGTGCACGACCTCCTCCACCTTGAAGGGCTTGAGGACGTAGTCGTAGGCCCCCTGCTTCATCGCCTCGATCGCGGTTTCGACCGTGCCGAAGCCCGTCATGATGATCGTCACGACGTGCGGGGCGTGCTTTCGAATGGCTCCGAGGAGCTCGAGCCCTCCCATGTTGGGCATCTTCAGGTCGCTCAGCACCAAATCGAACCGCTCGCGGGACAGCTCGACGAGCGCGCCGCTGCCATCCTCCGCCGTCCTGACGTAGAAGCCTTCCATGGTGAGGAAGTCGGCGAGGATTTCGCGGATGACGACCTCATCGTCGACGACGAGAACCTTGGCAACGTCTTCGCGTGCTTGATCGCTCATCCGCGTATGGCTCTCGCTAGTACTCCGGCCCCCGCGACCGTGTCAAATCCGTGGCTGCTTCCCATTGCCGCCTCTGGGTCACTTTGATACATCCCGCGTTCCCTTGCCATCGTCTGCTCGCATCTCGCTGTTCGCGGCCGTGGTCTACGTGCCGTTGGCGTGTATCGCAGTGGCGTGGGCGGAGCTTGGACAAGGGCGTTCCGCGTGGTCTCTCGACGATCCGTGGATCACTGCACCCTTTGGCGTTCGACTTGCGTGCTCGTTGGCGCTCGGGCTCGCGCTCGGTGTGATCGTCGTTCGGACGACGCCGCTGCTTCTCGAGCGATACGCCTGGGCCAAGGCACTTCATGTGGAGTTGGAACCGTTCGTGCGCCAGGCGTCTTGGCGCGAGGTGACCTGGCTCGCAATTTCGTCCGGGTTTGCGGAGGAGTTGTTCTTTCGCGGGGCGATGCAGCCCGCGCTTGGGCTGTGGGCTACCTCGCTGATTTTCGGTGCGGTGCACGTAGGACCCAAGCGCGTGTTCGTGGCGTGGGGCCTCTGGGCATTCGCAATGGGGGTGATTCTCGGGGTGATCTTCGCTGCAACCGGAGTGCTGTGGGGATCCGTTCTGGCGCACGTTTGGATCAACGATAGGAACCTGCGCTTCATGAAGCGCTATTGACGCTGAAACGGCCGCTACCTACCCTAAAGAGCCGGCTGAACCCGTTGTCTGCACGGCCCAATCCATCTTGCGTAGTGAAATCAAGACGAGGGTCACGCCCTACCCCGAGGTGCGCATCAAGACCGCGCACGGAGCGGACTGCCTCGTCATCATCTACACGGTGAACTCGCGTGAGCTCGGCAAGCGTTTTTCCTTGGCCGCGGGCCCGGTGAAGCTCGGCCGAGGCAGCGACAACACGATCATTCTCGACAACGATAGTGTTTCGCGTCGCCATGCGCGCGTCGAGGCGCGAGACGGAAGCTACGCGTTAGTCGACATGAACTCGACCAACGGGACATACGTAAACGACGAGCTGATTCACGACCACGTCCTTCGCCGAGGCGACCAGATCAAGATCGGCGACACCATCTTGAAGTACCTCAGCGGTAGTGACCTCGAATCCCAGTACCACGAGACGATCTACCGCATGACCATCGTCGACGGGCTCACCGGGGTTCACAACAAGCGATACCTCGTCGAGCAGCTCGAGCGCGAACTGTCGCGAGCGAACCGGCACGATCGACCGCTCACGCTCGTGATGCTCGACATCGATCACTTCAAGGAGGTGAACGACACCTTCGGACATCTCGCCGGAGACCAAGTGCTCAAAGAGGTCGCGCAGCTTGCGAAAAGTCGGCTGCGCCCTGATGATCTCATTGCTCGATACGGCGGCGAAGAGTTCGCGCTGCTGCTGCCCGAGACCCAGCTCGAAGGCGGGAAGCAGATCGCCGACGAGTTGAGGGCCATGATCGAGCGAGAGGTGTTTTCGTTCGAAGACGAAGAGATCGACGTGACGGTGTCGTGCGGCGTGTCGGAGCTCCAAAAGGACTGGCGCGCGCACGAGTTTCTTCGGGACGCCGATCGCCGACTCTACGAGGCCAAAGGCGCAGGACGAAACCGCGTATCTCCCTTCTGAGACCGCACCTCTTGCATGCTACCCTCCGCCCCTGATGCGCTCGATCGACGAAGCGTTGGCGGGCATGCTGCCCGCGTTCCCCTTGCTGGGTCACGAAACCGTGCCGCTCGAAGAGGCCGTTGGGCGGCATCTCGCCGCGGACGTCGTCGCCGTACTGGACTCTCCCCCTTTCGACAATAGCGCGATGGATGGGTACGCCGTGCGCGCGGCCGACGTGTCTTCAGCCTCGGCAGAAGCGCCCGTGGCACTGACAGTGCGCGGCGAGTCGCGTGCTGGTGGCGAGCTGCCTTCGCGTCTCCCGGCCGGGGCCGCGTGCCGCATTTTCACCGGGGCGACCATGCCGCCGGACGCGGACGCCGTCGTCATCCAAGAGGACACGACGCGCGAGGGCGACAGGGTCGCAATTCTCGAGGCTTCGTGGTCGGGGCGCCACGTTCGGAAACAGGGAAGCGACGTGGCCCGCGGAGACGTACTCGCTCGCCGCGGGTCCCGAGTCGCGGCCGGCGAGCTTGGTCTGATCGCGAGCCAGAACATCGCTCAGGTCGAGGTCTACCGACGGCCGCGCGTCGCGCTCCTCTCGACGGGCGACGAGCTCGTGCCTCTCGGAGGGACACTCTCGCCGGGGAAGATCGTCAACTCCAACGTCTACGTGCTGACCGAGATGGTGCGCGGCGTCGGGGCAATCCCCGTGCCGATGCCGGCGGCGAACGACGACGTCACCTCGATCGAGGCAGCGCTTCGAAAGGCCCTCGAGGCTGACGTAGTGATCACCATGGGCGGAGTTTCGGTCGGGGAGTACGACTTCGTCCACGAGGCGTTCGAACGGGTCGGAATCTCCCCAGAGTTCTGGAAGGTGCGCATCAAACCCGGTAAGCCGCTCACGTTCGCGCAGTGCCGAGGAACCCCGGTCATCGGCCTTCCCGGCAACCCAATCAGCGCAATGGTGACCTTCGAGGTACTGGTCGCTCCATGCCTACGGCAGATGCTCGGGGATCCCGAGCCCCACCCCCAGCCGGTGTCTGCCCGGCTCACGCACGCGTACACCCGACGGCCCGGGCGGGTGGAGATCGCCCGCGGGATGGCTCGCCGCACCGAGGACGGCATCTCGGTGACGCTCAACCGGCTTCAGGGGTCGGGTTCGCTTCCCTCGTTCGTGGGCGTGAACGCACTGGTCATTCTGCCGAGCGACTGCGCCGAACTGGCCGAGGGCGATCGCGTCGACACCCTCCTCTGGGGAGGGGGGCTTCGAGGTGAATCTTCGTTTTTTGGCGCAGTAGAGTAGCCAGTTCAGCAACAATTCCAGGTTCTTGGGTGTCGTCTTATTGACTCCGAGGCCGCGATCATTATGCTCCGGCTCCCTCAAAGGGGGCCACCACTATGAAGAAGAGCGAGCTCAAGCGGTTCCGGGCCATTCTCGAAGAGAAGCGGGATGCGGTAGTACGCCGGGCCCAGGAGACCATGGCCCAGGACATGACCCTGGATGCGTCCGAGCTTCCGGACGAAATGGACCTGGCCTCGAGTGAGTACATGCAGTCGTTCACGTTCCGGCTTCGGGGGCGCGAGCGTGTGTTCCTCCAGAAGATCGAGAAGGCGCTGAAGAAACTCGACGAAGGCGAGTTCGGGATCTGCGAAGACTGCGATGAGCCCATCAGCATCAAGCGCCTCGAAGCACGTCCCGAGACCGAGCTCTGCATCCGCTGCAAAGAGGATCAAGAGCGGATGGAACGGGACTTCGCCTGAGGTTCGTCTGACGTTGCGCCGGACGCCACGCTGGCTCACGGAGCCGTACGCATCCGCGCGAACAGCCAGTCGAACCAGAGGTCGCGCGCTCCTTCCGTGAAGTCGGGCCGGTTCGGCGCCTGCTGCACTGCCCAAAGCTCGTGCGCGGTGCCCGCGGGGCAGGATTCGTACGCTTGAACACGCGTCTCTGCGCCGGGGAGGTCCGCCACAAGGTCGATACCGGCCAGGTTCTGGGCCGCCCCGCACCCCGTGCGCTGTGCGAAGCCCGACACCAGATTCACCGCGGACAGCACTTCAACACCATTCGGGAAGAGGATACCGCCGCCGAAGGGTACCGAGACATCGTTGGTTCCGTGGATGGATAGGAGTGCGGTCGCGTCGTCGCTGCACGCGCTCTCGGCCGGGAGCGCCCCCGCTTGGCTGATCACCGCTGCGACGACCTCCGGTTGTGCGCAGACGAGGTCGAGAGCGAGGTTCGCTCCGCCCGAGGAACCCATCAGGTACACGCGGGCTGCGTCGATGCGATACGCGCGCTGCGCCTCCTCGAGAAGCCGGCGCAGGTAGCCTAGGTCGTCAGGCGCGCTCCCGTCGAACGCCGGGGAGGTCGCGCCCGTGTTCCACGCGAGGTTGCCATCGACGTCGGGGAGCGCGTTAGGCGTCAGGAGGACGAACTCGCGCGCTTCCAGCCGATCGGTGGCACCGAGGTAGAGTGCGGCCGCCGTGCCGTTGGAGGCGGCGGCGTGAAGGACGACCACGAGGGGGTAGCGGGTTTCCACGGTGTACCCCTCCGGAACCGTCACCTGGGCGGGACGCGTCGCATCGATGGTATTGGGCGGCGTGGAGGGGCAGTTGTCGGGCGCCTCGACGTTGCAATCGAACTCGAGCGAGGGAGCGCCCGCGCTTCCGCCCTCGCCCCCAGCGCCTGCCGTTCCATCCGCGCCCTCCCCGCCTCCGCCCGAGGTCGTCCCTCCGCAGCCGAGGAGCACGGCGAGCAACAGCGCCCATCGCGCTGACCGAGTTCCACATCGCACCACCCCTTCGGTATAGCGCAAGCCCCTTTTCGAGGCTTCGCTTCCAGGGCAGACTTGTAGGAGATGCCCCGACAGCAGCTCCAACAAGCGCTCGAGACGCTCCACCGCGAGCTCGAGTCCGAAGAGGCCCTCAGCGCCGAGGACCGAGCCTCGCTCATCGAGGCGGTGAACGACATCAAGCACGCGTTGAGCCCGGAGCAAAACACCGAAGGTCTGGCCTCGGGCGCGCTGTCGAACCGGGTCTACGCCCTCATCGAGGAACTCGAAACAACGCACCCGAAGTTCGCCGACATCCTCCGCAACGTGTCGGAGAGCCTCTCGAACCTCGGCATCTAACCACGCTCACTCGGCCGCCGCGGGGCGCGGGCTGGTGCTCGGCTGTGTTTGCGGGAGCACGATGGTGAAGGCCGTACGGCCGGGCTCGCTGTCGACCGACACCGTCCCGCCGTGATCGCGGACGATGCTCTGGACGATGGCGAGTCCGAGACCGGTTCCGCCCTGCTTGCCGTGTGTGGTGAACGACTCGAAGAGGCGCCCCCTGATTTCCTCCGAGACGCCGGGGCCGTCGTCCGAGAACGTAAGCACGAGGCTTCCATCGTCTGAGCGATCGACCTCCAGACGGCAGACGCCGCCCCCATCGCCGATGGCCTCCGCGGCGTTGCGTGCGAGGTTGTGAAAGACGCGTTGAATCTTCTCTTCGTCGAAGTGGGCGGTCCCGCGGTCGCGAAGCGCCAACTCGAGTCGAATGTCGTGCTGGGCGAGCTCGGTCTTCAGCTGATCGGCGAGGTCCTCGAAGAACTTGTGGAGATACACGCGTCGGATGAGGATACGCCTCTCTCCTTTGGCGAACGCGAGCGTCTCGCCCATCATCGTGGTGAGGAGCTGGACCTGCCGCTTCACCGACGCAGCGAGCTCGCGGCGTTTCTCTTCGTCGCCCTCCTGCACCAGGAGGCCCGTGTACCCGCTGATCACCGTCAGCGGCGTCTTCAGGTCGTGGAGCATGCTCGAGAGGAAGCGGCCGAGAGTGCTCAGTCGCTCCTCACGGGTGAGTCGCTCGCGCGATCGGGCCTGCGAGATGGCCGTAGAGACATGACCCGCGATGACCGTCGCCATCTTGAGGTCGTCGTCGATGAACGGTGCCCTTCCTCCTCCTTTATTGAGGAGCTGAAGCGCGCCGCGACCTCCGTCGTCCCAGGTGAGCGGGACGCAGAGGACCGACTTCGGGTGATACCCGACCTCGTCCGACACGTGCTTCGAGTGACGCTTGTCCGACTCGACCTCGTTGACGATTTGCGGTCGACCGTGCTCGGCGACCCAACCGGAGATGCCCTGCCCGGCTTTGATCTTCATACGCTTGATTCGGTCGGGCTCGCCGCCGACTGCAGCGCGAAACGTGAGGTCGCCCGTGCCTTCATCAGCGAGCAGGATCGACGCGGCCTCGGCGTCGGTTGCGCGCATCGTCCTCGCCAGAACTCCGGCTAGCAGGTCGTCGAGTTCGAGCGCGCTTGCGGCGACCTGGGTGATCTCGAACAGCACGTCGAGCTCCCGAATCTTCTTTTCGAGCTGCTCTTTGGTTTCGAGGAGTTCGATGTTCTTTCCGACGACGGACAAGAAGAGCTTGGAGTTCTCGATGGAGACGGCGGCGTGGCTCGCGAGCGCCGAGAGAAGCGCTTCGTCGCCTACCGTGAAGTGACCATCCTGCTTGTTTAGTACCTGGACGACGCCGATGGTTCGGCCGTGCTGGTTCTTCATCGGCACGCAGAGCGTCGAACGTGTACGATACCCGGTGCGCCGGTCCCACTCCGCGTCGAAACGAACGTCTTGGTAGGCATCCTTGATGTTCAGAGGCTTTCCGGTCTTCGCCACGGCTCCGGCGAGGCCCTCGCCCGGCTTGAGGCGGATTTCGACCACCTCTTCGCCTTGAATCACCTTCGACCACAGCTCGTTGGTTTCCTCGTCGACGAGGTAGAGCGTCGAGCGATCGGCCTCCATCACTTCCGAAATCCTGTCGAGGATCATCTCGAGGAGCTCGCCGAGGTCGAGCGTCGAGCCGAGCGCGGCGCTGATGTCCTGCAGCGCCCGGAGCTTGGCGCGCTCGCGGTCGACGACGCCCTGCAGGCGCAGCGTCTCCTGGCTGTCTCGGTCCCCGTCGGATGACATCTTCCTCGAGTGTCCCCCGAACCGGGCCCTCGTGGCAATGGCACTCCGTGGGGTGGCTGGCTACTCGCCCTGGCGGAGCTCGGCGAAGTCGCCCATCCGAACGGCGCGGGTCGCCCGTTCGAGGAGGATGGCCGTGGTGGTCGGCTGCACGTTCACCGCCCGGCCAATCGCCACGACCTCCCAGGGATAGTGCTTTGGAGGCTTCGGAAGCGGCACGGTCGTCTCGATTTCACGCCCGATCCGGCCCTCGGCGCTCCGACGCCACTCATCGCCCTGGCGAACGATGAAGAACCGATTGCCAAGCACCACGTTGTTCTCCGCTCCGACGTTGACGAAGACAATCTGATTGGTGGACGGCAGTTTTCGTGGATAGAGGCTCGCGACGACGCGTGCGCGGACCGACTCCTGTGCTGGGACGACGTCCACCCAGTAGAACTTACGCTCGAGCGGCGCGATTTTGAACCCGCGCTCGATGCCATCGAGGCTGTTGACGACGGTGGCGCGACCCACCTGACGGTTCTCGTCGTAGTCCGTGAGCAGGAGCTCTCCGATGATTCGGATCAGGGTGCCCCTCTCGGCGGCCTCGCGCTCCCAATCCTGCACCTCTCGATAGACCGTGTACGTCGCGCCGATCTGAGGCGTGGCCCCCTCGATGAGCCGCACATAGGCCTGATCGGTGTCAGCCAGCATCATGTGCTCCTCGTTGGCGGCGATGATGTAGCCAGCCTCCTTGAGGGCGTTCGAATCGAGGAAACCGTATTCCGCCATGAAGACGGGGTTGTCGCCTTTGCGTCGCGACGTCGCGTACGAGAAGCCACGGGGGGCGGTCTCGACGTACGAACCGTCGGCGGGGCGAAGCCGGATGGTTGCGCCGGGGTAGATCCAGTGCGGGTTGGTGATGTCGCCGTTGTACGACCACACCTGTGGCCATCGGTAGGGGTCGCCGTAGAACTGCTCGGTGATGTCCCAGAGGGTATCCCCCTCACGCACCGTGTACACGGGCGGCGTGTTGGCCGGAATCGCTACCTTCTCTTGGGTATCTTCCGGCCCCATGCCCATCTCGGCTTCGAGCTTCTGGTCTTCCGGGGTCATCGCGACGCCCTGTGCGAGCGCTCCGCTCGCCATCCAGGTGAAAGCCACGGTCCACAAAACGGTTTTCATGATGCGTCCTCTCGCAACGCCAAGCGCGCCGCTGCGGTGTCTGGGAATTGCTCCCGAACTTTGTCGAAGTAGGCTCGGGCACGCGTTTCGTCCCCGCGTTTTCGGTAGATTTGTCCGATGCGGAACAGCGCGTCCGGAAGCTTGTTACCCCACGGGTGATGCCGCTCGATCGTCCGGAAGTCCGCGAGCGCGGGTCCATACTCTCCGCGCAGGAAGTGAAGCTCACCGCGCCAAAACAGCGCGTTGTCGGCGTATGGATGGTTCGGGTGAACGTCGAGAAAAGCGCTGAAAGCCTGCCTCGCATCGTCAAACCGCTGCTCCCGAATCAAGTCGAGGCCGCGGCGATAGGCTTCGACCCCGGTGTCTTCGACCGCTGAGGCCTTCGCGGCGGGTGCCGCCAAGGTGTCCTCCTCGATGAAGGCTGGAAGGTCTGGAATGTCGCCCGTCGTGTCGAGGCGCTCTCCTTCGAACACACTGAGGACCTCCCGGTCGCCTGCCGGAGTGGCCACGGTGACGGGCTTCGCGAGCCAAGGCGGCTTGGCGTTGGACGGGGTTCGGGTCGGCGGGGGCGGCTCACTCGCTCGTCCCGACCCAGCGCGCAGCTCCTGCGCCTCCGCCCGCGCGAGGGCAAGCTGGCCCCGCGTCGTCCGAAGCTCCGTCTCTTTGGCGTCCAACTCGGCCCGGAGAGAAGTGAGCTCGGCTTCGACGGAATCGGCGTCGGAAGCGCTTCGCGCGTGCGCGTTCGACCCCGCCGCGCCGCACCCGCAAAGCCACGCCCCCACGACCACCGTTAGCAGCCTCGTCATCGCAAAATCCCTCAAAGGAATCGTAGGGAACGAGCGGGCCGCGCGTCAAAAAAGCGTCGGCCCGTTCCAGGTCCCAAGTGCCCGGAATCGCTCGTATCGCTGCTCGATGAGTGCCTCGGCCGAAAGCGTTCCGAGATCCGCGAGCTCGCGGGAGAGCGCATCTCGTAGAGAACGTGCTGCCACGGCGGGTCGCCTATGGGCGCCGAGGGGTGGCTCTTCGACGACTTCGTCGATGACCCCGAGTCGTTCGGCGTCCCGTGCGAGCAGCCGAAGCTGTTTCGCGGCCCGATCGGCCTTGGTGGCATCTCTCCAGAGAATCGATGCGCACCCCTCGGGGGTGATGACGCTGTAGGTCGCGTACTCGAACATCAGCACCTTGTTCGCGACGCCGATGGCCAGCGCCCCGCCGGAGCCCCCCTCTCCGAGCACGGTCGCGATCACGGGAACCCGGAGTCGACTCATGGTCGCAATCGCGTTTCCGATGGCTTCGGCCTGGCCGCGCTCCTCGGCACCGAGGCCAGGGTACGCTCCGGGCGTGTCGATGAACGTGAGAATTGGTCGCCCGGCCTGTTCGGCGAGCTTCATCACGCGAATGGCTTTCCGGTAGCCCTCGGGGTGCGCCATCCCGAAGTTGCGATGGGCTTTGTCCTTGGCGGTGCGGCCCTTCTGGTGCCCGACGACGGCCACGACCCGGTCACCGAAACGCCCGAACCCAGAGACGATGGCGGGGTCGTCACCGAACAGGCGGTCGCCGTGTAGCTCGACGAAGTCCGTGAACAAGTGCGGCACGTAGTCGAGCAAGTAGGGGCGATCGGGATGCCGACTCAGCTGGACCTTCTTCCACACGTCGAGACTCTCGTAGAGCTTCCGCTGAAGACCCTCGGCCTGTTTCCGGAGCGTTTGGATCTCGACGTCGATGGCGTCGGCCTCGGGTGCGCCCTCCTCTGTGAGGGTCTGCAGAGCGGCGATTCGCTCTTCCAGCTCGACGAGCGGCGCTTCGAAATCGAGATGGGCCATCCGGAAGGAGCCTTCGCACACGGATGCCCTCGAGAAAAGGAGACGGTGCGAGCCCGACGCGCGTCGACGTCAGGCTAGCCCGGCGCCCGCGGGCGGACCGAGGTTGGCGGTCAGCGACCCGACTTATTCGGGCCCACCACTTCGAAGGTCCGCACCGGTCGAGACTTGCCCTTGACCACGGACTCGGGCAGCTCTCGGATGTCGAACTTTTCACCGAGTTTGTCGAGCGTGCCCTCGCTGATCAGGATCTGTGAGGGCTCGGCGATCGAACAGAGGCGCGAGCAGGTGTTCACAGGGTCGCCGATGACCGTATATTCCATCGCTTGGCTGCTGCCGATGTAGCCCGCAACGACCTCGCCCGTGTTGATGCCGATGCCAATCTGAAAGGGCGGCAGCCCGTGGGCGACGTGCTGCTCGTTGAGCCCTGCCATCGCTTTCTGCATTTCGAGCGCGGCCTGGACGGCCCGCACGGGGTCGTCACGGTGTGCAACGGGCGCGCCGAACAGGACCATCATCTCGTCGCCGATGAACTTGTCGAGTGTGCCCTCGTAGCGAAACACGATTTCCACCATGCGCTCGAAGTACTCGTTGAGTGCCTCCACCACGAGCTGCGGCTCTGACGACTCGCTGATGCTGGTGAACCCGCGAATGTCGGCGAACAGCACGGTGGTTTCGCGAAGCTCGCCGCCCTGCTTGACCTCGAGTTCGCCGGACAGCACCTGCTCGGCGATCACCGGCGAAAGGAGTCTCCTGAATCGCTCGCGTGTAATCGCTTCCTGTTCGAGCTTTCGTGCGAACAGCGTGTTTTGGATGGCGACGGCCGCCTGGCTTGCCACCGTTTCAAATAGCGCGAGGTCGCGGTCGGTGAACGCGTGCGCCGCGAGCTTGGAGTCCAGCATGATCACTCCGAGCACGCTGTCTGCATGGAGCAGCGGCACGCACATGGTGGAGCGAATCCCCTGCATGATCACCGACTGCGCGCTTTCAAAGCGCGCGTCTGCCGACGCGTCGTGTGAAAGGACCGCTTCCTTTTCGCGTACCGCCGTGTCGAGCACCGTGCGGGACACGATGACTTCCTGCATCGGATCCACGTCCTCGCCAGTACGGACGGCCACGGGTTCGAGCTGCCCTTGGTCGTTGTGCAGGAGGATCACGCCGCGATCGGCCGGCACCAACCGAAACGCGACCTCGATGATTTTTTCGCACAGCGCCGTGATCGTGGTGCCGACTTCGATGGCTTGGGTCACTTCGTAGCTGGCGCGGAGTTTCTCGTAGTCGCGCCGGAGCGCGTTGTCGTCCGGCACCATCTCTTCGGGACGGAACGACTTGGTCCCGAGCATGGTGAGCTTCGCCTGGATGAGCGGCCCGTTGGTGCTGTCACCAATTCGGAAACGGTTCGTCGCCTCACGGTCGTGGTCCGTCACCAACCCGTCGAACGACAGGAGCCCGCCTCGGTCGGTGGGCTCGAATACGATGCGCGTCGAGCCGATGGTGATCTCGTCGCCCGGCTCGAGTTTGTGAAGCTTCACACGCTCCCCGTTGACGAAGGTGCCGTTCAGCGACCCGAGGTCCTTCAGGACGTAGCCGTCGTCCTGGAGCTCGATGTGGCAGTGCTCCTTGGACACGACCCGGTCGAGGACCTGGTGGGTGTTCCGCGGATGCCGGCCGAGTGAGTTGTGCCGGAAGAGCTGTCGCTCCTGGCGCCCACTCGGGCCCATGATGCTGATCCGAGCCATCTCCCCAGCATCAGGCTACCCGCGCCCCGGGACGCTGGCAAAGAGTGCGCCGCCCTGGCGCTCGGCGAATTTCGGCGGCTTCGAGGTGTGCGTGGGTGCCGGCGGCGCTCGGTGACTAGGCTTCGTTCGCCTTGGTTTCCACGATGTACTCTTCGACCGCGACCTTCACGGAGCGCGCGAAGAACACCTTCTGATCCGCGATCTCGCGGAGCGCCGTCACGATAGGACGGTTTTTGCTCGTCACGAGCGGGGGAGCCCCCTTGATGATCTGCCGCGTGCGGCGGGCAGCCAAAACCACCAGTGCGAAGCGGTTTTCCTCGTGTTCCAAGCAGTCTTCAACGGTGACGCGTGCCATAGGCGCCGGAGGCTAGCAGCGGCTCCCGGGGTCGGCAAATCCGGCGCTTCGATCGAACGAAAAACCCCGGAAACATTGCTTGACTCGGGTCTGATCCGCATTACGTTGGCGGCCAATCAGCACTCCCAATCATCGAGTGCTAACACGCTTAGGGCAGCTAAACGCCCGTAAACGGAGGGATTAAATGGCCATTCGTCCATTGCATGACCGGATTCTGGTCAAGCGCGTCAAGGAAGAAGAAACCACAAAGGGCGGGATCATCATCCCCGATACCGCCAAGGAAAAGCCGATCGAGGCCAAGGTGGTCGCGGTTGGGACCGGGCGGCTTCTCGACAGCGGAGAGGTTCGACCCCTCGCCGTGAAGAAGGGCGACCTCGTCCTCTTCGGCAAGTACGGCGGCACGGAGGTGAAGATCGAAGGTGAAGAGCACCTGATCCTCCGCGAAGACGACATCCTCGGAATCATCGAATAGGAGAATCAAGAACATGGCTGCGAAAGAAATCATCTACGATACAGCTGCTCGCGACCGCATTCTGAACGGCGTCAACGCGCTGGCGAATGCCGTGAAAGTCACGCTCGGTCCGAAGGGCCGCAACGTAGTGATCGAGAAGAGCTTCGGCGCCCCGACCGTCACCAAGGACGGCGTCACGGTCGCGAAGGAAATCGAGCTTGGCGACAAGTTCGAGAACATGGGCGCCCAGATGGTGCGCGAGGTCGCTTCGAAGACCTCCGACATCGCGGGCGACGGAACGACGACCGCGACCGTGTTGGCGCAGGCCGTGTTCCGTGAGGGAAGCAAGATGGTCGCCGCCGGGCACAACCCGATGGAGATCAAGCGAGGCATCGACGCGGGCGTGGCGCACGTCATCGCGGGCCTTCAGAAGCTGTCGAAGGCGACCAAGGATCCGAAGGAGATCGCTCAGGTCGGCACGATTAGCGCGAACGGCGACGCCACCATCGGTGAGATCATCGCCGAGGCCATGGAGAAGGTCGGCAAGGAAGGCGTCATCACCGTGGAAGAGGCCAAGGGCCTCGAGACAGAGCTTGACGTCGTCGAAGGTATGCAGTTCGACCGCGGCTACCTCTCGCCCTACTTCGTGACGGACTCGGAGCGCATGGTTGCCGAGATCGAGGATCCCTACCTCCTCATCGTCGAAAAGAAGATCTCGAACATGAAGGACCTTCTGCCTGTGCTCGAGGCCATTGCCCGTCAGCAGAAGCCGCTCGTCATCATCGCCGAGGACGTCGAGGGCGAGGCGCTTGCCACGCTCGTCGTGAACAAGCTTCGGGGCACGCTGCAGACCGCTTCGGTCAAGGCGCCCGGCTTCGGCGACCGTCGCAAGGCCATGCTTCAGGACATTGCCATTCTCACCGGTGGCACCGTCGTGAGCGAGGACCTCGGCATCAAGCTCGAAAACGTCACGCTCAACGACCTCGGTCGCGCGAAGCGCGTGACCATCGACAAAGAGAATACGACCATCGTCGATGGCGCCGGCAAGAAGAAGGACATCACCGGCCGCATCGACACCATCCGCAAGCAGATCGAGGAGACCAGCAGCGATTACGATCGTGAGAAGCTGCAGGAGCGCCTCGCGAAGCTCGTCGGTGGCGTTGCCGTCATCAAGGTCGGTGCCGCGACCGAGGTCGAGATGAAGGAGAAGAAGGCGCGCGTCGAGGATGCGCTCCACGCGACTCGCGCAGCCGTCGAAGAGGGCATCGTCCCGGGCGGCGGCGTTGCGCTCATTCGCTCGCAGAAGGGTCTCGACGGCCTCGACATCAACGAGGACCAGCGGGTCGGCACGAGCATCTTGTTCCGCGCCATCGAAGAGCCGCTTCGTCAGATCGCGGCCAACGCGGGCCTCGAGGGCTCCATCGTCGTGAACGAAGTTCGCCACGGCAAGGGCAGCTTCGGCTTCAACGCCGCCTCGGAAGAGTACACCGACCTCGTGAAGGCCGGCGTCATCGACCCGACCAAGGTCGTCCGGAGCGCGCTCCAGAACGCGGCGTCGGTTGCTGGGCTCATGCTCACCACCGAGGCCCTCGTCGCGGAGCTCCCGAAGGACGATCCTCCCGCGCCAGCCGGTCACGACCATGGCGGCGGCATGGGCGGCATGGGCTTCTAAGGGCTCGCGCATCGACATGATGAAGGCCGACTCGGAGACGGGTCGGCCTTCGTCGTTAAGCGTCGAACGCTTCGGCGACCTTACGTCTCGGTGGGGCGGGTTGCGGTGGGGTCTTGTGGGGGACAGGTCGGCTTGCATTGTTCTGCGCCGGTTCAAGTGCGACGTGAGCGCAGGCAAGCCTCCCTTCGGCGTCGCGCCAACCCGAAGTGGCTGCACGTGTACGGGTTGTCACTCCGACGCCCCCACAAGACCCCACCGCAACCCGCCTGGAGGGCGTGATCGGAGTAAGCGGCGGCGGGCGGCCCGGTCGCCTTGGGTTGGCAACGGAGGGTGCGCGTTTCCACCGGGAGAGGTGACACGGGCTGGTGTTCTTTTGGGCTGCTGCCGCGGATGGGGTTGGCGGGCATGCCTAGGGGGTGCACGAGAGGTTTTGTTCCATCCGACCCGCCCGCCCCCACCCGTAGTCCTCCCTGCGCGCCGCGGCGGTCGGCGCCTCGGGCTTGCCGCCGCGCTTTGCGCGCCGAGGTTCGCTTCGCTCTCCCGTTCCGTGCCGGCGCTACCGCGCCAGGCGCCCCGCCCCGTTGGCGCTTCGATAGAGACCTGTTCCACCGGGGTACCTGGAAGCAGGTGCCCCTTCTCAGCTCAGAGAGAGCGAACTCAATCGAGAGGGCGTTCCTGGCCACCAAAACGGGCACGCGTGCAAGCAAGCCCCGACCAGTTGGCCCGACACCGCCCGATCTGGATTGCGGGATGGGAAGGAACCGCCACCCAGGCGGGTTGCGATGCGGTCTTGTGGGGGCGTCGGAGTGACAACCCGTCAGCGTGCAGCCACTTCGGGTTGGCGCGACGCCGAAGGGAGGCTTGCCTGCGCTAACGCCCGATTTGAACCGGCGCAGAACAATGCAAGCCGACCTGTCCGCCACGAGACCGCGTCGCAACCCGCCCCACCGAGAGGTTCAGTCACCGAGACTTTCGCGGCAAAACCCGGTCGCCCACAAGGCCGTGCCCTCCCCATGAGCGGCGGGACGCCTTCCACCCCCGTGCTACATTGCTCCCCGTGAGCGTCGCAAGGGACAGCTTGGGCCGGTATCGGGGTCGGCTTCGAGCGGCCGCGGCCAGCGTCCTGTTGGTGCGGGTGCTCGTGGCGTCTGCGGCGGCGGGGCTGGTTTCGTTCGTGATCGTCGCGTGGGTACTCGGGCCGATGACCCCGGTCGTGTGGCTCTGCGTGGGCTGGGCAACGGTGTTCGCGGTGGTGGCGGCCGCCATCGCGTGGTCGGTCGAGCCACTCCGACGGCTCCATGGGCACGGTGCGCTCGGGCTGGTCGCGTCGAAGCGACCGGGCCTGCTCTCCCCACTCCAAAGCGCGTTCGAACTCGAGGACGAGCACGTGTTCTCGGACGACCTGGTCACCGCGCAGCGGGCCAACGTGCTTCAGGCCCTCGATGACCTTCCCGCGCGCCGCCTGATTCCTTGGCGCTGGGTCATTCAGCCGGCGCTTGCGGCCGCCCTCTTTCTCGGCCTCGGCGCTTGGTGGTCCCTCGGTCTCGACCGGCCGGCCGCTGGGACCTATGCCCTCCTCCACGCGAGCACCGGGACGGAGGATGGTCCCCGCGTGAGTCACGTCGTGGCGAGCACGGAAGCCTTTCTCACCTTCCCCGACTACATGAACCGAACCCCCGAACGTCTTCGGGACGCGGACCAGCTCGTGGTTCCACGCGGCACGTCGATCGATTATTCAGTGAAGCCCATCGGGGACGCAGCGCGCGTGATCGTGGCGCTGCCTGGGCGGCACGTGGAAGCCGACCGAAAAGGGAGCGAGTTCATCGCGTCGTTCGTCGCCGACGCGGAAGGGCCGCTCGAGGTCTACGTCGAGTCGGCGGCTGGCGAGCGCCGCGTCGACTACCAGGCCCGGTCGATCGCGGTCCAGGGGGACGAGCCGCCCGTCGCGATCCTGGCCGAACCCACCGAAGACCTGATCCTGGAGGTCAGGGACCGGGTGACGCTGCGTCATGCCGCGACGGACGACTACGGGGTGCAGGACGTCACGTTGATGATCAAACTGCCGAACGGTGAGCACCTGAGCCGCCCGCTCTTCGGCCCTCCGAACGACGCCGCTCGCCGCGTCGAGGGCGAAACCATCATCTCGCTCGAGGAGTTCTCCCTTGCACCGGCCGACGCCATCACGGTGTGGGTCGAAGCCAAAGACGGAAACAGGATCGACGGACCGGGCGTGTCGCAGTCTGAGGCGAGGACGCTTACTCTAGCATCGGAGATTACGCGCCGGCGCGAGCGCATCGTAGAGCTCGAACAGCTGCTCGACACCCTGCTCTCTGCCCTCGCCACGCGGCTCGAGGATGAGTTCATGCCAGACCCGAAGCAGGCCGAGCGACGCTATCGCCGCGTCTCTCCTTCACTTCGCCCGACGATGTCGCTGCTGTTTGCTCTGGGCGATCATCCGGGCCCGAGGACCCTGCCGCTGCTCCTCGACATGCGCAAGCGACTCGAGCGCCTGCAGAAGCGGGAGTCTTCCGCTTATGCCCAGCCGAGCGTTCCACGGGTCCGTCGCCGGCTCGAAGACGATGTGGTCCGAGAACTCGAGAACGACAGCCTGCTCGTCGCGGATCTGATCAGTCAGGCGCGCCTCAACGATGCGGCTGCGGTCGCCAAAGAGATGCAGGAGCTCCGACGAGAGATCGCTTCCCTCATCTCCGAGCTTCGGCGAGGGCAAACCCCTGAGCTTCAGCGCGCGCTGATGGCCGCCCTCGATCGCGCGGAGCGACGCATGCTCGCGCTTCAGCAGCAGTTGATGGCAGCACGGGATTACGTTCCTGGTGAGTTCGTCAACCAGCAAAGTGCGCAGGCGCGCGAGTCGACCGACGCGCTTGGCGACCTCAGGCAGGCACTCGCGGACGGCGACCTCGACGCGGCGGAAGACGCCCTTCGACGACTCGATCAAACGATCGACGCGATGACCCAGGCGCTCAGCCAATCGGAGGACACCCTCGCCGAAACGCGCTTCGGGCCGCGCGAGCGCGCGCTCATGGAAGCACTCGACGAGATTCGCGACCTCGAGGTCGAGCAGCAGAGGCTCTCCGACAAAGCAGAGCGCGTGGGTGAGAATGCCGCGAAACGCGCTGCGTCCGAGGCGGAGAGGCTCGGGGCCGACACGGAGGGCTCGCTTGCCGACAAGGCGCGTGAGGTGGCGGAAAAGGTCTCAGAGCTTCCGGAAGACGCGCTCGGACCTTACGAGCGAAATCTGAGGGACCGGACCCGCGAGCGCCTCGCGGACTACGAGCGTGCGCTCGAAAGTGGCGACCTCGGCGAGGCGCTGTCGATGGCGCGCCAAGCGGCTCAAGCCGCGGAGAACCTGGCAAAGGACCTCGAGCTTTCCGCCATGATGTTCCGCGGCCAGGCGGGCAAAACCGCGAACGCCGCCGCTCAAGCGAGAGAGGCGGCCGCGGAAGCCTTGAACCTCAGAGACAGCACGGAAGCGGCGATTCCCGACGTGGCCGGCGCGCTCACCGACCGCGAGCGCGAGCAGCTTCAGCAGCAGGCAGCGCGCCAGGAGCAGATTCGCCAGTCGGCGCATGGCCTCGCTCGGCGATTGCGCGAAGAAGTCGGCGGCGTGCCCGTCTCCGACCAGACGGCGGAAACGCTGGAGTCGATCGAACAGCCGATGCGCCGAGCGGAGCGTTCGCTCGAGAGTGAGTCTCCACTCGAAGCGCACAAGCAGCAGGAGGCGGCGGCAGACCAGCTTCGTCGTCTCCGCCGGAGCCTCGAATCACAGCAGCGCAGGCAGCGCGGAGGAGGAGGCGAGGACGGAACGAGAGGGACACGCTCGAAGGAGCGCGTCGAGATTCCTGGGAGCGAAGCCAACGATGACCAGCAGGCGTGGCGTCGCCGCGTGCTCGACGCTCGGAAGGGGGATGCGCCAGATGGCTATCAGCCCGCCGTCCAGGACTACTACGAGAGGCTGTTGAGATGAAACGGTGGCTTGCCTTTTTGGCTCTGTTCGCACTGGCGTCCATGCCGGTGGCGGCGCCCGCAGAGCCCGCGTCCAAAGACGAGGTTCTGGCGCTTCTCGAGGCGTCTTTGGCAGCCGGAGAAGGAGCGCCCGCCCAGGCGCTCCTGGAGAAGTACCTGGCCGAGTATCCGCGGAGCGACGCCGTGATCGAGCTGGAGGTTCTCGCGGCGTTCTATTCCGGCGACTACGAGGGGGCGACCGTCGGTGTTCAAGAGCTACGTTCGAACCCCGGAGGCGCCCGCGAACTCGGGTTTCTTGCCGACGTCATCGTCAACACCTACGAGACTACGCGCGACTACGAAACCTTCCGCTCTGGGAACATCGAGATTCGATACTCGCCGGGGCCCGACGAAATCCTCGTTCCCTACGCGGTGGACACTTTGAAGGCGACCGCGGATGCGCTCGAGAAGGAACTCGGCGTTCGAATGGTCAGCCCCATTCGCCTCGAGATCTACCCCGACGCCGAATCGCTTGCGAAGGTTTCGACGCTGTCGATCGAGGCAATCCGCAACACCGGAACCATCGCGCTCTGCAAGTGGGGTCGGCTCATGATCGCATCTCCCCGCGCGCTCCTTCGAGGCTACCCATGGCTCGACACCATCGCGCACGAGTACGTCCACCTACTCGTCACGAAGGCAACGATGGATCGCGCTCCGGTCTGGCTTCAGGAGGGGCTCGCCAAGATGCTGGAAACCCGCTGGCGACTCGACCATGTCGAGCTCCCACAAAACCCTGCAAGTGCGCGGCTACTCGCGAGCGCAGCACAGGCGGACGAACTGCTCGACTTCGACCGACTTCACCCATCGATC
This sequence comes from Myxococcota bacterium, assembly GCA_039177115.1. Taxonomy (GTDB): domain Bacteria; phylum Myxococcota_A; class Polyangia; order Polyangiales; family Houyiibacteriaceae; genus SG8-38. The sequence continues at coordinate 250,076 of JBCDFZ010000001.1, read as the reverse complement.
GCCCTGCTCCCCACGCAGCGCGACGCAGCACTCGCGTTCGCTCAGGTCTCTTCGTTCATGGAGGGCTTCTACAAGGAACACGGGCCCGAAGGGATCCAAGCCAGCCTCGGGAGCATTGCCGGGGGCACCGACGCGAGACAGGCGCTCGCCCTTGCCTCCGGTGCTCAATGGAAGCATCTCGAAGCCAAGTGGAAGAAGGACCTCAAGAGTCAGCCCCCGCCGCCTGCGGCGCGCCTGCTTCGCCGACACCTGAGCGAGGAATCGACCGAGAGCGACGAGCTCGCCGAAGTCGAACGGGATCGCGCGCGGAAGCATCTTCGTCTTGGAGACATGCTTTGGGTTCGGTCTCGTCCGGCCGCGGCGTCGGTCGAGTACGGGAAAGCCCATAAGGTCGCCCCTGACGATCCGATCGTCGCTTCGCGTTTCGCGCGTTCCGCGATTGCGGGCGGAAAGCCGCGCGACGCGCTGGAGCCTCTCGAGTACACCTTGCTCCTCTACCCGACCCACGCCCCCGCGCAGGCGAGCCTTGCCACGGCGCTGCTTCGGACGGGAAACGCGACGGGCGCTTCGCGCGCCGCTCGTACGGCAATCGCCCTCAATCCGTTCGACCCGCAGCCTCACTGCGTTCTGGCCGAGATCGGGGGGGCCACGGCCGACTATGAGCGCGGGCTCTGTTCGCGCTTCGGAGGGATGCGCGAGTAATCTGGCAATTCCGCCGCTCTAGCGCTAAGAGGTCCTCGTGAGCGAACCAGTCCGCCGTACGTCCTTGCCCCCTGAAGACGCCGCTCCGTCCGACGTGGTCCAGGTGCAACGACTCGCGCACGCACGCGACGAAATCCTCGAACGCCTCAGACAGCGCATCATCGGGCAGGACGACGTCATCGAGCTGCTACTCATCGCACTCTTCGCCCGGGGGCACGGTCTCTTCGTCGGGGTGCCAGGGCTTGCCAAGACTCTGCTCATCACCACTCTCGCCGACGCGCTTTCGCTGCACTCGAACCGAATTCAGTTCACGCCCGACCTCATGCCGAGCGACGTCACCGGGACCGACGTGCTCGAAGAAGACAGCACCACCGGCAAGCGCAACTTTCGCTTCATTCCGGGGCCCGTCTTCACCAACATCCTACTGGCCGACGAGATCAACCGGGCGCCGCCCAAGACCCAGGCAGCTCTCTTGCAGTCGATGGCGGAGCAGCGTGTGACCGCGGGCGGAAACACGTACGCCCTCGAACAGCCCTATCTCGTGTTCGCCACCCAGAACCCAATCGAGCAGGAGGGAACGTACCCGCTCCCTGAGGCCCAGCTCGATCGCTTTCTTTTCCAGATCGACGTGCGGTACCCGAGTGCGCACGAAGAGGTGGACATCGTAAAGCGCACGACGGCGCCGATGCCAACGTCAATTGCGCCAGTGCTGTCGGCGACCGAGATCGTCGCGTTCCAGGAGCTGGTCCCGCGCGTTCCCGCGGCCGACCACGTCGTTCGCCATGCCGTTGATTTGGTGCGGGCGTCACGTCCCGACGACGTCCATGCGAGCGAGCTCGTCAAAACAAACGTTGCCTTCGGGGCGGGCCCACGCGCAAGCCAAGGTCTGATCCTCGGCGCGAAAGCGCGCGCCATTCTGCAAGGGCGCTTCGCCGCAGAACTCGACGACGTTCGGGCACTCGTAAAGCCAATCCTGATGCATCGTCTGGTGATGAACTTCCGGGCAGAGGCCGAAGGCGTGAGTCCGACTCAGGTCATCGACGGCATCCTGCGAAGCATCGAACCGTGAGCCGTGTGCTCGATCCCGAGTTGGCGACGCGCTTGGCCGGGCTGACGCTGCGGGCGCGACGCACGGTGGACGGTTTGCTTGCCGGCATGCATCGAAGTCCTCATCGCGGGGCGAGCGCCATCTTCAAGGAGCATCGGGAGTACCGGCCTGGGGACGACCCGCGACTCATCGACTGGCGTGCCTACGCGCGTTCGGACCGATACGCGATCAAACACTTCGAGCACGAGACCCAGCTCCGCGGTACGCTCGCGCTCGACGTTTCCGCATCGATGCGATGGGGAAGCGGCGCCACCACCAAGCTCGACTACGCAAGCACGCTGATGGCCGCGCTCGCCTACGTGTTGACGCGACAGGGCGACGCGGTCTCGCTTTTGACCTTCGACAGCGCCATCCGGGAGCGCCTGCCCGCGCGTTCGGGCCCGGCTCATCTCGACTACCTGATGCGAACCTTGGCGACGCCTGGGCCTGCACACGCCAAAACCGCGCTTCATGCATGCCTCGACGAGCTCATCGAGCATGTCGGCCGAATGGGGCTGGTAGTGGTCGCGAGCGACCTCCTCGACCTGAGCACGCGGGCTCTCGAGCCCATCGCGCGCATCCAGGCCCGGGGACATCACACTGTGGTGCTGCACACGCTCGACCCAGCGGAACTCGAACTTCCCTACGAACAGCCCTTTCATTTCGAGGGGCTAGAGGGAGAATCTCCAATCGAGGTCGATCCGAAAGGCGTGCGCCGAAGGTACCGGGAGGCCATCGACCGCTTCCTCGAGACCTCTCGGCGTCAGGTCGTCGCCGCGGGTGCACACTACCTCCTCGCACGCACGGACGCCCCACCCGAGCATACGCTCCTCCAACTTCTTCGAGGCGGGTGACGTGGGGTTTGGGTTGCCATGGGTGCTCGCCGGCCTGGTGGCCGTCTCGGCGCCGATCCTCGCCCACCTTCTGCGCAAACAGAAGCTTCCCCGGCAGACGCTCCCCACCATCGCGTTCCTGCACCGTGTGCACGCCACGCGGGCGACCCGCCTTCGCATCGTCGACATGCTTCTCCTCGCCGTCAGGGTGCTCCTCGTCATCGCGATCGTGTTCGTCGCCGCGAAGCCGTATCGCGTGGTGCAGTCGAGTGTGGTCGATCGCCAGCATGCGCTTGCGGTCGTTCTCGACGACTCGCTGTCGATGTCGGCCATTCACGAGGGAGCAACCTTGATCGAGCGAGCCACTGCCCTTGCCTCGGAGCAGCTCGAGCGACTCCCTCAAGGCTCGGAGGTTTCGGTCGTCCTCTCAGGCAAGCCGCCGCGGGTATGGGTGCGCAAAAGCGATCAAATCGAGATGGTCGAGCGAGCCTTCGACGAGATCGACGGGCGACCGATTCGGGCTGGCGCGCTCTGCGACGCAGTTCGGTTGGCGACCGACCTCCTTCTCGAGAGCGAGCTGACCGACCGCCGCATGTTGGTGTACTCAGACTTCACGCCCGGGGCGAAGGCCTCGGACTGCGACTGGCCCAAGCGCGGGATCACGGTGGCGCTCGAAGAGGTTTCCACACCGAATCCGGACAATCGCACGATCGAGTCCGTGGAACTGCTCGACGAAGGCTCGACGAACGCCGACGTACGGCTCGAAGCGACCGTAGGCGGGGCCGAACCAGGCAGGGGAAGTCGCGTCCGTCTTCGCCTCCAAGGCCAGGAAACCGAATCCGTCGAAGTAACCTCGTCGTCCGGGCGCTCCGTCGCCGTCTTGGAGGTTCCGCAAGACGCGTCGGATTCCGTGGTGGAGCTCCGACTCGACCCCGACGACGTCCTGCCGGCGGACAACGTTCGTGGGGTGCTGCTCGGTTCGGACACCGTCCATGTGCTTCTCGTGGATGGGGACCCGCACCCGGACCCGAGGCGTCGGGAGACTGCCTTTCTGGCTCGGGCGCTCGAGGTCGGACCCCAGGTAGGCCGAACGTTCGCGGTTGAAACCCTCGACGCTCAGGATCTTTCCGAGAACGCCATCGTCCGCGCCGACGTGATCGTGCTTGCCAACGCAACCCTCGACGCAGAGTGGCTCCCGATGTTGAAGCGGTTCGTGTCGGGCGGCGGCAGCCTCTGGATCACGGCCGGTGACCGCATCAACCCCCGCGCGTACGGCAGCGTGCTCCGCGACCTGCTCCCGGGGCGCTACACCACCAGTCGCACTAGCGACGGTCGGATGACGCTCCAGTCTGACGAACTGCCAGAGCTCGACCAAGCCACGGTTAGTGGTCGTACGCCCATCGAGGAGACCTCCCTCGATGCGATCGTCACGGCACGGTTTGGAGACGGCTCCCCGGCCATGGTGGAACACCGGTTTCGCAGTGGACGCGTGGCGATGCTCGCCACCACCATCGATGACGCATGGACCGACCTGCCCTATCAACCGGTCTTCGTCCCTTTCGTGTTGGAGACGCTCGCCCGACTCGCTGGTCGATCGATAAACACCGTGGCACCCTTCGGTGCGGTCTCGCTCCCGGGCTCTACCCCCACGCAGCGCATTCAGGTCATCACACCGTCGGGACGAACGCTCGATCTGCCCGAGGGCGACCGCGTGGCGTTCCGAGACACCGACGAGATCGGGGCCTACCGCGTGCTGGTCAACGGCGTCCCAGGCCCACGATTCGCGTTTGTCGTCAACGCGCCCGCCGAGGAGAGCGACCTCGTCCCCATCGCACTTCCGGTCCTGGATGCCTCTTCCGACGAACGGGCCGACGTCACGTCGCGCGGAATCGAGCAGCCCCTCACCCCATGGTTCCTCGCTGCCATCCTGCTGCTGCTCTTCGCCGAGGTGTGGCTCCGTCAGGTGCGCCGAAGATGAACGACACGCGCGATCCCCTGAAGGTCGTCGTAGGTGTCGACGAACTCCCAGGCGTCGCGTTCGTCAACTAGCCGACGAACGGCGTCAGCCTGACCGGCGCCGACCTCGACCAGCAGTTCGCCCTTGCGTCGGGTCACTGGAAGACACTCTGAAAGCAGCCTGCGAATCACGTCGAGACCGTCTTCACCCGCTACCAGCGCGAGTTCAGGCTCGTGATCGCGAACCTCCGGTTCGAGGGCTTCGTGCTCTCCACGGGTGACGTACGGAGGGTTCGACACCACCAAGTCATAGGTGCCCGCGTCGTTGACGATGTCGGCTTCCTGAAACTCGACGCGCTCGAGTAGCTCCATGGCCTCGGCATTGCTCCGCGCCACCTCGAGTGCGCTCGCCGACAAATCGGTCGCCGTGACCGTAGCAAGCGGTCGTTCCGCCGCGAGGGTGAGGGCTACCGCGCCGCTTCCCGTCCCGACGTCCAACACCGCGCGAGTCTCATCGACGGGAATCTGTTCGAGCGCTCGCTCGACGAGTACTTCGGTGTCGGGGCGAGGAATCAGCACCGAGTGGTTCACGAGGAAACGGCGGCCATAGAAGTCGCGATGCCCCAAGATGTAGGCCACCGGCTCTCTTGCGCGCCGGCGTGTGACGAGCGTTCGCACGGCGGCGCGCTCTTCGTCTACCAGAGGACGCTCGAGGTCGAGGTACAGGCCAATCCGGTCGATGCCGAGTGCCTGGGCAACCAAGAGCTCGGCATCGAGCCGAGCGCTCTCGATGTTTCGTGCCTTGAAGTCACCGGCACTCCATTCGATGACTTCGCGAACTGTCCAGGTGCGGTCGGGCACGGAACTCTAGCGCGTGCGCACCCGCATCTTCGGCTTGGGCATCGCACCCGAGCCGGCAAGCACCTGCTTGGCGAGGCGACTCAGCTCCGGCCGGACGCCGCGCTGCATGAAGGCGGCCACCATGTTCGGGTCGACCTCGAGCAGCTCCTCCATGGCTTGTTTCGCGCGCCCCCGTTTCTTGGTCGCCATGAAGGTGTACACCCGTGCGCGCCACAGCATTCCGGCGACCTGCGCAAACTCTTTATCTGCTGGGTCGTAGGTTTCCAGCAGCGCCCTCGCCTCGTCCGCCTTGCCCGTACGCGCAAACGCCTCCGCGACGACCGCGGCGTACATGGCTTTGGCACGCGCTTGGGGCTGGCGGTCGAGACGAATCTCGTCGGCAAGCTCGCGCGCGTCCTTCGCACGGCCCATCATCAGGTAGAACATGGCGAGGTTGGCGCGAACGTCGTCGTGCACCATCGCTGGCGCCTTCTTCAGGTCGATGCCTTCCAGGATCTTCACGGCGTCGGCCGGGCTCTCTTGCGCCACGAGCTGGGCCTGAGCGATGGCGTTCAGCGCATCCTTTCCGCCGGGCGCACGACGTGCACGTAGCTGCTCGAGTGCAGCGGCTCGTCCCTCGGCGTCCGTCGCCCCCTTGAGGATGGCCGCGATGTCGGCCGATTTCCGGGTGAGGCGCCAGACCCATGCGAAGAAACCGAGTGCGATGGCCGTCAGGACCCCCGCAACGATGAACCCTGCGATCCCAATCGAAGGCTGAAGGATACCCGCAATGACCCAGAGGACCCCAATCGCGAGGCCGATGAGCCCGATGACCTTCCAGTTCATCGCCGGCTTTTCGAGCTGCTCCATGGCGGCGCCGGGGTCCTTCGGCGCGACCGAGATTTGTTTTTTCGCCTTGGCCACCTCGAGCTGGCTACCGCGTGTCCGGATGGACGGCAAGCGGAGACGGGTCCTCCCGATCCTCCAACACCGCGGAAACGCCGGTAAATCTAGCTTTGTGACACAAGTTGCTTTCCCCGACGTGAGGTAGCTCGCATAATGCCGGAGCCTCCCGAATCGACCGTCTTGATCGTCCTAACCCTTGAGTATTTCCCACTTTTATGAATAAATATACTAATGCTGTATTTCGGTAAGGGAAGTAACCGGCATGAGTAGAAATCGACTGGGCGAGCTTCTGGTTCGCGAGAAACGGATCAGCCTCGAGCAGCTGCGCGAAGCGCAGAAGCAGCAGAAGGATGACAACATCAGCCTCGGTTACGCGCTCGCACGACTCGGCGCGATTTCCGACCAGGAGATCACCGACTTCCTGAGCGAGCAGTACCGCGTGCAGGCGATCGATCTCTCCGAGTACGAGATCGACCGAGACATCCTCAAGTTGATTAGTCCGCAGGTCTGCGAACGACACAAGATCATCCCGGTGTCTCGCGCAGGAAGTTCACTGATCGTCGCGATGGCCGACCCGTCGAACCTGAACGCCATCGACGATGTGAAGTTTCTCACCGGCTACAACGTGGAACCGGTGGTCTCATCCGAAAGCGCGATTCTCGCCGCGCTCGAGAAGGCGTATGCGCAGCCCGAGATTTCGTACGAAGACATCATGGAGGGCTTCGACGAGTCGGAGATCGAAGTCGCCGTCGAAGAAGACGATGAGAACCTCCTCGACCTCGAGCGGGCCAGCGAGGACGCCCCGGTCGTTCGACTCTGCAACGCGATACTGTTGAACGCGATCAAGCAAGGCGCATCCGACATTCACGTCGAGCCCTACGAGCGCGTGTTGCGCGTTCGCTATCGCGTCGACGGCGTGCTTCACGAAGAAATGACGCCGCCGATCAAGCTCAAGAACGCCATCGCGTCGCGACTGAAAATCATGTCGTCGCTCGACATTGCCGAGCGTCGCCTGCCGCAGGACGGACGAATCAAGCTGAAGCTCGGCAAGGGTCGCGAGATGGACTATCGCGTTTCGTCCGTTCCGACGCTCTGGGGTGAGAAGATCGTTCTTCGTCTGCTCGACAAGTCGAATCTACAGCTCGACATGACCAAGCTCGGGTTCGAGCAGAAGCCGCTCTCAGACTTTCGCGATGCGATTCATCAGCCTTACGGGATGGTCTTGGTCACCGGACCGACGGGTTCCGGCAAGACCACCACGCTCTACTCTGCGATGAGCGATCTCAACGACGTCGAGACGAACATCAGCACCGCCGAAGACCCGATCGAGTTCAACCTGATGGGGATCAACCAGGTTCAGATGCACGAAGACATCGGCCTGAACTTCGCAGCTTCTCTGCGCTCGTTCCTGCGCCAAGATCCCGATATCATCATGGTGGGTGAGATTCGTGACTTCGAGACGGCCGAGATTGCGGTCAAGGCCGCATTGACGGGTCACTTGGTGCTTTCGACGCTCCACACGAACGACGCCCCGAGTACGGTCACGCGTCTCTTGAACATGGGCGTCGAGCCGTTCCTGGTTACCGCGTCGGTGAACCTCGTGCTGGCTCAGCGTCTCGCCCGAAAGATCTGCGGGGAGTGCAAGGTGCAGGTTCCGACCGACGAACAGGTGCTGCTCGACGTCGGATTCCAAGAGTCCGAGATCCCGAACGTCGTCGCCTATCGCGGATCGGGATGCAAGGTCTGCAACGACACCGGCTACAAGGGCCGCGTCGCGCTCTACGAAGTGATGCCGTTCAGTGAGCGGCTGCGCGAAATCGTCTTGCAGGGTGGTTCCACCGCGGAGCTCAAAGACGAGATGATTCGAGAGGGCGTGTCGACGCTTCGCATGGCCGGCCTTCAGAAGGTCGTCCAGGGCGTGACCACCATCGACGAAGTCGTTCGCGTCACCGCCGCCGACGCCTGATTTGGCTGCGTTCCGCGCTTCCGTTCAGCGCCGCCAACGGGAATGACCTAGTTTGTCAACCATCTCGGAGGCGCAAGTCGCGCTCACACGATCGTTGATAGCTCCATAGGTTCTTTCAGAAACGTCATAGTTTCAGCTAGTTATGAGATGAAGCTCCAAATTGCTTGACCATGCATGGCCCTACATCGCTCGTCACCGATTGTCATGCATGGACACCGGTGGTAGATCGGATCGCATGCGCATCAGCAACAGCTTCTCCGAAGGCGAGATCCAAGTTCTCGAATTCATCCTGCAAACCCTTCTCCGCGGCGGCGCACCGACGATGGCGACGCGCAATAAGGACTTCGCGTCGGTGTACCGCAAAGTCATGACGATGAAGAAACGCGTCGAGGAGAAGAAGGCGGAGGTCAAGGTTTCGTCGTCCGTCGGGACCGTAGCCGCGGCCGACGACGACGAGCTGCAGCGCAAGGCCGGCTAAGCGGTTGACTGCCCAGGGTCCGTCACGTAAGCGCGGACCGCTATGATGACCCCGCCGATCGTGCTCCGAAGCGGGCGCGTTCTCGACCCCACGACGGGTCGCGACGAGGTCGCCGACGTGGTCATCGAAGACGGACGCATCTCACGGGTGGGCGCGAACGCGGGTCGGGAGCTGAGCGCGCGCGAGAACGTCCGAACGGTTCCTGCAGAAGGGCGATGGATCTGTCCGGGTTTCATCGACCTTCACGTCCACCTGCGAGAGCCCGGTCAAGAGTACAAAGAAGACATCGCATCAGGACTGTCCGCTGCGGCCGTGGGCGGCTTCGCCGCGGTGTGTCCGATGCCGAACACGCGGCCGGTGAACGACAACCGTGCGATCACCGAGATGATGCTCGCAAGAGCTGAAGAGCATGCTGGCACGCGTCTTCTCCCCTTCGGGGCCGTCACGAAAGGACAGCGGGGCGCCGAGCTCTCCGAGATGGCTGACCTGCGCGACGCGGGTGCGATCGGTGTGAGCGACGACGGTCTGTGCGTGATGAACGCGGCCGTAATGCGCCGAGCGATGGAGTACGCGCGAACGTTCGACCTTCTGGTGAGCCAGCACTGCGAGGATCATCACCTCACCGAGGGCGCTCAGATGCACGAAGGTGCGCGATCCACTCAACTCGGGCTTCGCGGTTGGCCTCGTGCCGCGGAAGACGTCATCGTCGCTCGCGACCTGATTCTGGCGGAGCTGACGGGCGCTCGCTACCACGTCGCGCACATCTCGAGCCTTGGCGCCGTGCGGCTCATTCGAGAGGCCAAATCGCGCGGTCTTCGGGTTTCCGCGGAGGTCACCCCGCACCATCTGCTGCTCACCGACGAGGCACTGCTCAGCTACGATACGTATTGCAAGGTGAACCCGCCCATCCGCGAGGAGGCCGACCGAGAGGCCTTGCTCGCGGCACTTGCCGACGGGACCATCGACTGCATCGCCACAGACCACGCGCCGCACTCAGACCTCGAAAAAGACTGCGAGCTGGACGCGGCGGCCCCTGGCATCAACGGGCTCGAAACCGCAATCGCGTCGATGTTGGGCTTGGTGCGTGACGGAACGCTCACCCCCCTACGCTTCGTCGAGACTCTATCGAGCGCTCCCGCGCGACTCGTACCGGACTTCCAAGGAGGGTCGCTGCGCGAAGGCCGTCCGGCGGACATCACGGTCATCGATCCGGAGCACACATGGATTCTGCGGAAAGAGGAGCTACGCTCCAAATCGCATAACACGCCTTGGCTCGACCGGGAGTTCACGGGGCGCCCCACCATGACGCTGGTCGACGGCAGCGTCATCTACGAGCTGGAACGAACATGAAAGACGCACACATCGTACTCGCAGACGGAACGCGGTTTCGAGGTCACGCCTTCGGCGCGGACGTCACGGCCACCGGAGAGGCGGTCTTCACTACGGGGATGACCGGTTACGAGGAAGTTCTCACCGACCCCTCCTACTGCGGCCAAATCGTCACCATGACGGCTCCGCAAATCGGAAACACCGGCATCAACCTCGAAGACGGCGAAGCGCGCCGCCCGGCGCTCCGTGCGTTCGTGGTTCGCGAGCTTTCCGCAATCACGAGCAACTGGCGAACCGTCGAGTCCCTCGATGCCTACCTGAAGAAGCATGGCATTCCCGGCATCACCGGGATCGACACACGAACGCTCACACGTCACATCCGCGACGTCGGCGCGCAGATGGCCGCGGTTGGCACTGAAGACCCTGCAACCCTTCACGACCACGCAAAGGCCGCACCTCCCATGACCGGTCAAAACCTCACCGGAGAAGTGACCACCCCCGAACCGTTCGAATGGACGGAGGGCAGCGGGGTCTGGGGCGAGGCCAGAGAAGACGCGCGACCGTGGCACGTCGTTGCGGTCGACTTCGGGGTGAAGCTCAACATCCTTCGCTGCCTCGTCGACGAGGGCTGCAAGGTCACAGTCGTTCCTGCGACCACGTCCGCCGACGACATCCTCGCGCTGGACCCAGACGGTATTTTCTTGTCGAACGGCCCTGGCGACCCTGCAGCCGTCGCGGGCGGCATCCAAACCGTGCGCGACCTGATCGGCAAGCGTCCGCTCTTCGGAATCTGCCTCGGACATCAGCTGATGTCGCTCGCGCTCGGAGCCGAGACATACAAGCTCAAGTTCGGGCATCGCGGTCTCAACCAGCCCGTCAAAGACCTCAAAACGGGGCGGATCGAAATCACCACCCAGAACCATGGGTTCTGCGTCGACGTCGATTCTCTCGAGGGGAAGTGCAACGTCACTCACCTTCACCTCAACGACGACACATGCCAGGGGATTGAGCACGTCGAGACCGGTGCGTTCGGCGTTCAGTATCATCCCGAGGCCGCAGCGGGGCCTCACGATTCGCGCTACCTGTTCCGGCGGTTCACCGATGCCATCGCCGAGCAGCGAGCCTGACGTCGCGCGGATGCTGGCGCGCGCGGTACGCGAGTGTCCGCCGGGCCACGACGCCTGGCTCGGTCAGGGCATTGCGCAGCTCCTCTCACCGGAGCTGACGCATCAACGCACGCCCTCCCCCGGCGCCATCGCGTTCGTGGAGACGAGCCGAGTCTCCCCAGCAGGCCTCGCGGCGGACTGCGCAGCGCCGCAAACGATTCGAACCGTGATCGGCCTTTCGAACGCGGCGATCGACTCGATCGGGGATCTGATTGGCGCGCACGATCGAGCCGGCGTCGGGCTTCGACGCCTCATCTGCCCGTTCGCAGTGTTCGAGTTCGGCGTTTCGGGTCCGATCGTGCGCGAAGTGGCCAGGGGGATTACGGCAGCGGACCTCCAGGCGCGGCTTTCATTTCCGCTCTGGGCGGGGCCGGACCTCCAAGAGCTGATGGCTCCCTGACCTTCAGTGTCTCCAGCGCGACACACCGAGTGTGCCGCCTTTGCTACACCGTCTGTGAATGAAGGGCACGGTGGCGTCCAGAAAGCGCCCGTTTGTGCGTCAAACACGCTGGCACGCGGCTTGCTCTAGTTCGGCGTGCCCATGTCCTCCCACCGTCAAACCCGAGGTCGCCCAGGCACGTTCGCGACGCTTCGCGAGCGCATCGTGCTCTGGATGTGGCGCCACGGTTGGGTCTCCCGGCCTCTCTAGGCCCCGCGGAGACCGACTACGTGGCGAGTTCTCGACGAAGAACCTCGCCTGTGTGGCTACGCTTGCGCTTGGCGATCGCCTCGGGCGTCCCCTGGGCCACGACTCGGCCTCCGCCGGCGCCGCCTTCGGGCCCAAGGTCCACCAGCCAGTCGGCCGACAGCATGACGTCGGGATGGTGCTCGATGACGAGCACCGAATCGCCTCGGTCTACGAGGCGCTGAAGCACGGCCAGGAGTCGGTCGACATCGTCTCGATGGAGCCCCGTCGTCGGCTCGTCCATCACGTAGAGCGTGGGTCCGGTGTTGAGCCCCCTCGCCAACTCCGATACGAGCTTGATGCGCTGCGCCTCCCCGCCGCTCAACGTGTTCGATGCCTGGCCGAGGTGCAGGTATCCGAGTCCCAAGTCGACGAGCAGCTGCAGCGGTTCCCGAATGGCGCGAACGGCCGAGAATACCTCCACCGCCTCCGACGCCTCGAGCTCGAGCAGCTCGCCTGCGTTGAGCCCCTGCCACCGCACGTCGAGCGTCTCGGGGGTGAAGCGCATCCCGTTGCACGTTTCGCAGGGCACGTGAACGTCGGGCAAGAACGCCATCTCGACGTGGATCGAACCCTGCCCTTTGCACTCGGGGCACCGTCCTTCTTCGACGTTGAACGAGAAGCGGCTCGGACCATAGCCGCGGGCGCGGGCCTCGGGTGTGCCCGCAAGGAGCTTCCTGACTAGGTTCCAAACTCCGATGTAGGTCGCTGGCACCGAACGTGGGGTTCGGCCGATTGGGCTCTGGTCGATTTCGATGGCACGGGACAGGGCTTCGGCGCCGGCAATCGACTCGAACGACCCCGAGGGCGCGTCGTTGACCAGGCCAAGCGTATCGCGCGTGGCGCGAAGCAGCACCTCCCGGACCAGCGAGCTCTTTCCCGAGCCGCTCACACCGGTGACCCCGACGAGGCGCCCAAGAGGAAACCGAACATCCACGTTTCGCAGGTTGTGGTGGCTGACGCCCTCGAGCTCCAGCCAGTCGACTTCCTTGCAGGGACGACGCTTCGAAGGAACGTGAGGAGGGCGCGCCAGCGCCTGCGCCGTGACCGAGCTCTCCATGGCCTTGAGGTTCCCCTGGGCAACGAGCGTGCCTCCATGCTTCCCACCCCCCGGGCCGACATCGATGACGTGGTCGGCTGCGCGAATCGTATCGGCATCGTGTTCGACGACGAGCACGGAGTTGCCACGGTCGACGAGCCCGCGAAGCGCCCCTAGGAGCCGGCCGGTGTCCCGCGGGTGAAGGCCGATCGTGGGCTCGTCGAGCACGTAGAGCACGCCTGTGAGACCGCTGCCTAGCTGCGCCGCAAGCCGGACGCGCTGCATCTCGCCGCCGCTCAGCGTGTTGGCCGCGCGTCCGAGGCCGAGGTAGCCAAGGCCGACCTCCTCGAGGAAACGAAGCCGACGTCGCGCCTCTTGAAGGGGCGTCTTCGCGATGGTCGCTGCTCGGCCGTCGAGCTCGAGTGTGCGCAGCGTTTCGCTCGCCTCGGAAACACTCTGATCGAACAGCGTCGTAATCGATATGTCGTCCACGGTCACGCCCCGTGCCAGCGGCGACAGGCGCGTCTGATCGCAGACGTCGCACGGACTTCGTTCCTCGGCGCGCTTCCGACGCCGGCCGCGCCATTTCTTCTTGATGATCTCGCCGCGGCCCTCGCAGGCCGAGCACTGCCCCTGCCGCGTGTTGAAGGAGAAAAAACGGGGGTCGAGCTCTGGATAGCCTTTGCCGCAGCTCGGGCACGACTGTTTGCTCGACACGTGCATCTCCTGGGTCCCTCCAATCACCCAGGCGGCGCCATCCCCGACCGAGAGCGCGCGTTCGAGGAGAGTCAAGAGCCCGTCGCCGCTCGCGCTCTCACGCCCGATAACGAGTTCGATGTCGTGTTCGAGATAGCGGTCGACCTTGTGACCCGGTTCGAGCTGCGTCAGCACGCCATCGATACGCGCCTCGGAAAACCCGTCGCGCTGCGCCTTCGCCAAGAGCTCGCGGTGAATGCCTTTGCGGCCGCGCACCACCGGCGCCAGCAGGGTAACCTTCGTCTTCTTGAAGCGCTTTTGGATGTCCCGCGCGAGCTCCGCGGCGGGGCGTGCTGCAATGGGCACGCCGCACTCCACGCAGTGGAGCACTCCGATCCGAGCCCAGATCAGCCGGAGGTAGTGCGAGACCTCCGTGACCGTCGCCACGGTGGAGTTGGCGCCAGCTCGGGTAAGCCTCTGTTCGAGTGAAACGCTCGGGGGAACGCCGAGCACCTGGTCGACCGAAGGTCTAGGCAGCTGCGGCATGTACTGTCGCGCGTACGGCGACAGTGTTTCGAGATATCGCCGTTGCCCTTCCGCGAACAGCACGTCGAACGCGAGCGTGCTCTTTCCGCTCCCGCTCGGGCCCGTAATCACCACGAGCTGCTCGCGAGGGATCTGAACGCTCACGTTCCTGAGGTTGTGCTCTCGCGCCCCCGCGATACGAATCTGCTGCTCCCCGCGATGCCGTCTCTGTTTCTTGGTACCTCGTGCCCGTTTCGAGGCGGTTTTGCCGCCGAGCGCACGGGCGAGATAGGGTGCGGTTTCGGAGCGCTTGCGTTTGGCGACGGCCTCGGGAGAACCCTTCGCCACGAGACGCCCGCCTTCGTTGCCGGCACCCGGGCCGAGGTCGAGCACGTAGTCCGCGTGCGCGGCGACGTGCATGTCGTGTTCGACGACCACCACCGTATCGCCTCGCTCGACCAGATTGTCGAGCACGCGAAGCAGCGGCTCGACGTCGTTCGCATGGAGACCGGCCGTCGGCTCATCGAACACGAGCAGCGATCCCGGGGTCGCTCGAAGGAGCGCTTCCGCAAGCTTCAAACGCTGAGCCTCGCCGCCCGACAACGTGTTGAGCGGCTGCCCGAGACGCAGGTATCCGAGCCCCACGTCGATGAGCGGTGTCAGTGCGCGTGCGATCATCGCGTCGTCGGCGAACCGCAAGGCCGCCTCTTGGGCCGTCAGCTGAAGGGCCTCCGCTACGTTGACGCCATAGTACTTCACGTCCAGCACAGGCCCCACGAACCGCATGCCTCCGCACTCGGGGCAGGAGAACACCACGTCCGCCAAGAACTGCATCTCGACGGTCTCCGCGCCATCACCACGGCAGGCTTCGCAGCGCCCACCCTCGACGTTGAACGAGAAGAACCCCGGCTTGTAGTTTCTCTCCTTGGACAGCGGCTGCGCGGCGAACCGCTTTCGGAAGACGTCCCAGATCTTCAGATAGGTCGCTGGGTTCCCGCGCGACGTTCTTCCAAGGGGTGCCTGATCGACGCCAACGACGCCCTGGATGTCCTCGAAACCGCGGATGTCGTCATGCTGGAGCGGCGCGCCCTCGCTCTTCAGACCCAGTTTTCGCTGCACTGCGGGCAGCAGTGTCTCGAGGACCAGGCTGCTCTTGCCGGATCCGCTCACTCCGGTGACGCAGGTCATCACTCCCTTCGGAAACGCGGCATCGACCTTCCTCAGGTTGTGTCCCGTTGCTCCGGTGAGCTCGATCCAGCCCTGGGGCTCCCGGCGTACTCGTGACACGACGCCGTTCTGCTTGAGGGCCGTACCCGTGGCCGTTTTGGCACGCCTGAGCGCGGCGGGCGTGCCGTCGAAGACCACCTCGCCGCCTTGTTCTCCCGCACCAGGCCCGAGCTCGATCACACGGTCGGCGCCGAGGATCATTTCGGGATCGTGCTCGACGACGACTGCGACGTTTTCGTCCTTGGCAAGTGCGCGCACGACGCCGAGCAGTCGCTCGACGTCCCGCGGGTGAAGCCCCACGGTTGGCTCGTCGAGCACGAACATCGCGCCGTTCAGCGTAGCGCCAAGCGCGCTCGTGAGCGCGACACGCTGGGTCTCCCCGCCAGACAACGTCCGTGACGTGCGGTCGAGCGAAAGGTATCCGAGCCCCACGTCGTGGAGTGCCCGCAGGCGACCAACGGCCTCTCGCCAGAGCAGCGTCGCGCCTGCGTCGTGCTCAAACCGGGATTCCTGGCGTTCGAGAAAATCGAGCGCCTGCGAGGCCGGCAGAGCGTAGAACTCGGGAAGGTTCGTGCCGTCGATGTGCCACGCCAGAGCTTCGGGCTTGAGACGAGTGCCACCGCATGCGACGCACGTCTCGTACTTTCGGTAGCGGGAAAGGAAGACCCTCACGTGCATTTTGTACGCGCGCGACTCCATCCACTTGAACCAGCTTCGGATTCCCCACCAACCCTTCGGGTAGCCGAGCTCGTCTCCGTCGAGGAGCCAAGCGAGCTCGGCAGGCGACCACTCGGCGAGCGGTACGTCCAGCCGGATGCCGGCTTTCTTGGCCTGCTTGCGGAGCTCTTTGCGCTCCCAGGTGGTGGCTTTGCCCTGCCACGCTCGGATGGCGCCGTCTTCCACCGAGAGGCTGTAGTCGGGGATCACGCGGTCGAGGTCGATCTCGATGGTGCGTCCGAAGCCGCGGCAGGTCTCGCAGGCGCCGATGGGGCTGTTGAAACTGAAGAGGCCCGGGGTGGCACGTCGGAAGGAGAGATCGCAGCTAGCGCAGTGAAGACCCTCGGAGAACCCGAGCTCGTCTCCCCCTGAGCTCCAGACGCTTGCTCGGCCCATGCCCCGCCGCATCGCCATCTCGATCGCCTCGACCAACCGTGCGCGGTCTCGTTCTCTCGCTACGGTTCGATCGGCCACGACGTGAAGCGTGGTGCTGCGGCCGTTCGTCACTTCGCTTGGTTTGACCTCGTCCAGGTCGCGCACGTCGTCGCCAACTCGGACCCGTCGGTACCCGTCTCGTAGGAGGCTCTCTCTCACGCCCAGGAAGTGCTCGGCGTCCGCTACGGCCACCGGATAGGTGACGAGGAGCTTCTGTCCGTCAAGCTCTTCGACGACGGTCTCCGCAGCCCTCGTCGGGGCGTCGCGATGCACGTTCTCCCCACAGCCCGGGCAACGAAGCTCGGCGGCGTGCGCCCAGAGATGCTTCGTGTAGTCGGCGATCTCCGTCATGGTGCCTACGGTCGATCGGCTCGTGCGAACGGGGGCTTGACGGTCGACGGCGATCCCCACCGGAACCGGGTCGAGCTCGTCGACGGGGGGACGAGCGAGTCGCTCGAGAAACTGACGCGCGTAGGCGCTAAAGCTCTCGACGTAGCGGCGCTGCCCTTCAGCGTAGAGCGTGCGGAACGCCAGCGACGACTTGCCTGCGCCGGAGGGGCCCACAATCGCCAGGTATGTGCCGGGGTCGATGTCGAGGTCGATCGAGCGGAGATTGTGCGTGCGGGCGCCGCGTAACTTGGTGGGCTGCATGGGCGGGACGCTTATCTCTAGGATGGTGCCCGTGGATGTCCAGTGCGACCCGAGACGTCCAAGAACCGTCCCGAAAAACGCTCAACGTCGGCCCCAGCGCCGACGGAACACCCAGGTCAACGCCAGGATCGCGAGCGTCAGGAACAGGAACCACGGGCTCAAGAGCGGCTGCCGCGTGATGAGTCCAGAGGTCCGGCGCGTGTTGGACGCGAGCTCTGCGAGCGCCGGCACGTCGTCGATCCCGAGAAAGAGCCGGCCTCCGGTCTTCTCTGCGGCCGCGCCGAGTTCCGAGGTGCTCACCTCGAGGTCTGCCAACTCGTCTCCGCTCTCTTCGACCAGGAAGACCTCGCGAGCGAGAACTTCTTCGGCGAACGAGGCCTCCACGACGAACGCGCCCGGCGCTGAAGGCCCGTCGATCGACGCGCGCACCTGGCCCTCTCGGTCGGTTTGCGCGAGGACTTCGGCCACGGCGGCTGGCGTTTCGCCGTTGGCATCCTCTTCACCGACGGGAAGCACGCGGAGTGACACGCGTTCGCCAGCGATGGGTCGATAGCGCGGATCGCGGAGCAGTCCGCTCACGACAATCGACCCCCCAACACCGTATCGGTCTCGGTCGGTAGAGATGCGCGACGGCTCGAGAAGTGGGTCGCGGGTCAGCCAACGGACCAGCCGATCCCAAAAAAGCTCGTACTCATCGGCGCCGACCGTGGTCTCGTCGCTTGCAAAGCGCCATCGCCACGACTCGTCCGTGGTCATCGCGGCGACCCGACCTCTGCCAGCGGACCCGACGACCAGAATGGGAAGGGGGGCGCCGGACGGAAGGCGCGCTCGCGGGTGCTCGAGGAGCACTGAAGCTCCTTCTTTGACCGCAGCAAGCCCGTTGGCGCCATGGAGTTTGGGCAGCGTCTTCCAGGTCCGTCGCGTCAGCGCGGGGCTCGGACCGAGCGCGATGATCGGGTGACGAACGAGCGCTGGATTCGGCTTCGGGTGATAGGCCCCGGGCACGACACCGCCTCCCGCGGGAAGCCGGACCGGGAGCACCTCTTCGATGGGGGTCGCTGCGTACCCTCCGAGGGAAAACGAATGGTCGCCGCCGACCATGAGGAAGGACCCTCCCCGCTTCACGTAGTCCCGGATTCGCGGAAGGTACTCCTGCATGTCGTACGGTTCGAAGTCGAAGTTTTGAAAGACGATGACGTCGAAGCTGCCGAGGTGCTCACGAAAGAGCTCATCCGTCGGAAAGGGGATCAGCGCGAGTTCGTTCGTTCCGGCTGCCGTCAAGTCGCTCGGGGCTCGCAGGATGAAGAACGAGATCAGGTCGACCGACCCGTCGCGCTTGATGAAGTCTCGCAAGAAGCGTACGTCCCAGCTCGGGCGGCCTGCCACCAGGAGAACGCGGATTCGATCGCGGCCAACCCGGAGGAGCGCCGCGCGCTGGTTGTTCTGCGGGACCTCGTCCGCTTCGTCCAACGGGATCACGACACGGTAGAGTGAGCGACCGGGTCGCTTGGGCGTCACTTCGAAGGCCACCAGTCCCCGTCCCTGGGCGTCGAGGACGACCGTCCTTTCCTCGATGACGCGATCGTCGTGCCAGAGCTGCACGCCGAGCTCTGCGCCGCGGAGCGAGCCGTTGGCCTTCACCTCGGCGCGAATCATGGCAGGCACGCCGACGTACGCCGTGGTGTCTGCGCGAAGCGAAACCACGGCTTCATCGTCGAGGGGGTCGTCGCCACCGATTACCACGGCGTGGATCGCGGGGGCGGTCCGATCGAGCGGGAGTGTGCTCGCCCGGAAGCCGGGGTCGGCTCCGTCGGTGATCACGACCACTGAGCCGATCTCTTGGTCGGTCGACCTCTCCAGCACGGCGTCGATCCCACTGCGTATGTCGGTCCGGTCGTCGGTCGGATCGTACGAATCGGCGAGCTCGTTCCACACTGCACCCTTGGTGTCGGAACCAAACTGGTACACGAGGGGATCGACCCGGTCGTCCTCCTGCCAGCGCCGAACCAGCGCGCGGACGGCGTCACTCCGGACGCCATCCGGCCCCTTGAGGGTCATACTTCTCGAGTCGTCGATCAAGACCGCGGTGCCCCCGGCGATTTCCTCGAAGGACTCCCGGACCAGAGTCAGCTGAAGCACCACCGCGAACACAGCCGCGATCCCAATGCCGCCGAGCGCACCGAGGACGAATCGTCGTGTCCTGCTACTTTCACCCCGGAAGGACCTCAACTCGAGAAGCCACAGAATCACCAGCAGGCAGCCGAGGACGATTGCAGTGGTCGTCCCGCCCCAGATTCCGAGCTGCCAGTGCCACTCCTCCAAGTCTCAGCCTCAGTGAATGGAGCCCCGGCGACGCATGATGAAGGGCGCGTGCACTTGGTCGTCTTTGTAGTCGGTGCAGAGCGCGTAGAGCACCAGGTTCACGGCCAGGCGGATTGCGCGCTCCCGCTGGATGGACCCCCCAGGCACCACCGCCTGCGTCCAGGCCCCGAGCGAGTCGCGTTGAAGCGCGCCGCCGACATCATGCCGGCTGTACACGATGGCAATCCGGTCGCCGTAGGTGACGCCTTCGAGTAGCGGCGGTCCCTCGACTCGTCCGACGGGTCGCTCGAGGAGGTAGAAGGATCGGTAGATGGTGTGGTCTTGGCCGATTTCGGCGAGTGGTCGGGCCGGGAAAGCGCGCCGCAGTTCGCGTCGCACTGAGCGGTCGAACCCCTCGCCGCCCGCCGAGGCATCGTCGATGAAGATGAACCCACCGCGGTGCACATATTTGCGGATAGCGTCGATGGCCGCCTCGCTCAGCGGTGGAAACTCTTCGTCGCCTCGCCAGTAGAGGATCGGACTTTGAAAGAGGGAGGGATCCTCGAAGCGTGACCGGCCGGGTTCGAGCACCGGTTCTACGCTCGTTCGTTTGCGGACCTCCCAAGCGAGCCGACCGGTGACGGACTGGATACCCGTGCTCCGGCCGCCGAGATCGATCCCGACGATCTCGATTTCGGTGGCATCACCGAACGCCGACGCAGTGCCTGGGAGCCCTACTGAAAGGCAGACCAGTACCCATGCCAAGCCAGCACTCCGCACCCCTGACCCCGAGGTCATGCGTGAGGACTACCAACCGTGTGACGAAGCGCAAGCCGGGTTGACGACCGCGACGTTCACGACGAGAGTTGCGCGGTGCGGATGAGGTCCCCTCGAGCCGCGGCCTTTCTGGCGCTTTTTGCGCTTGGCCCCGGTTGCGACGCCGAACGTGGAGAAACGACCGCGCCGGTGACCACGGCGGAGGCGTCGGTTCCCAAGGAACCGGAAATGCTCTCGCGCACACGCCCACTGATGAGCACGATCTTCCGCATCCAGATCGACGCTCCGACGCCCGACGCCGAGAGAGTGGTGCAGCGCGCCTTTGCGGAGATCGAGCGATTGGAAGACGCGCTCTCCGAGTGGCGCGAAGGAAGCGACATCTCGCGCGTCAACGCGGCGGCTGGCAAGCGACCGGTCAGAGTGGGCGACGATACGCTTCGTGTCGTCGATGCGGGCCTCGACGTCTCCCGATGGTCACGCGGCGCGTTCGATCTCTCTTGGGCTGCGCTCTGGGGCCTCTACGATTTTCGACCCGACAGCGTAAAGATTCCCGGAGAGGGCGAGATCAAACCGCGCCTCGCGCTGATCGACTACAAGAAGATCAAAGTCAGCAAGGAACGCGACACCGTCTTTCTGAAGAAGCGAGGCATGGCCATTGGCACCGGCGGAATCGCCAAGGGCTATGCGCTAGACCATGCGGGAGCGATTCTTCGTGGCGGCGGCATCGAGGACTACATGATCTTCGGCGGCGGGCAGGTGCAGGTGCACGGCGAGCGAGAGGGACGTCCCTGGCGAGTGGGAATTCAGCACCCGCGAGATCCGGCCAGTTACTTTGGGTCGCTCGAGTCGACCGGTGCGTCTTTTTCGACCTCGGGCGACTACGAACATGCCGTCTTCGACGGGACCGGGAAGCGATGGCATCACATCATCGACCCCAAGACGGGCCGCCCCGCCACGAAATCCCTCTCCGTGACGGTCATGACGGCCGAAGGGATCTACGCCGATGCCCTGAGTACCGCCGCTTTCGTTCTCGGACCGGAAAAGGCGCTCAAGATGTTTCGTCGCATCGCATACCCGGCTGACGCCGTGATCGTGGGGAGCGACTGCAAGATTTACACGACGCCCGGCGCCAAAGCGAAGCTTCGGATGAATGTCGAGCTGGTCGATGGCCGACTGCCCGGTTGCACGCCGTAGTACTGCCTAGTCGCGCTCTTCGAGGGCCACGAACTTCCGATCGGCTTCGCCGATCCAGATCTGGCTTGGACGAAAGATCCGATTGCCGTCGAGCTGCTCGAGCAGATGCGCCAGCCATCCCGCCACGCGCGAGATCGCGAAAATGGGTGTGAAGAGATCGGTTGGGATGCCGAGCTTCTGGTAGACGATTCCGCTGTAGAAGTCGACGTTCGGGTAGATGCCTTTGTTCCCTACGAGCTCGGTCATTTGCCTCTCGAGCTCAACGGCCAGGTCGTAGTCTGGAGTCGCACCGAACTTCTCGAAGAGCTGCGTGGCCAGTCCTTGCAGGATGGTCGCGCGAGGATCCTTGACCTTGTACACGCGGTGACCGAAGCCCATCACTTTTTCTTTTCGAGCGAGCCGGTCTTCGGCCCAACGACGAATGGCTTGAGGCGAGCGATCGGCGATCGACTCGAGGGTGGTGAGCACCTGTTCGTTCGCGCCGCCGTGGAGAGGGCCTGCGAGGCTACCGATGGCGGAAGCCACCACGGAGTAAGGGTCGGTGAGCGTGGAGCCGGTTACCCGCGCCGTAAACGTCGATGCGTTCATCGAGTGTTCCGCGTGAAGCGTGAGCGCCACGTCGAACACGCGTTCTCCAAGGCGAGTCGGCACCTCCCCCTCGAGCATGTAGAGGAAGTTGGCCGCGTGACTGAGCTCGGTGCTCGGCTTGATCGGGTCGTCACCGCGGCGAATACGGTGCCACGCGGCAACGATGGTCGGCAGCTTCGCGATCAGCCTGATGACGCTGAGCCTTCGAAACTCGAGGTCCTCGATGTGGTCACCTTTGTAGAACATGCCCATCGCGGCGACTGCCGCCGTGAGCGCGTCCATCGGATGCCCGCTCTCCGGGAGGGTTTTCAGGAGGTCGATGATTCGAAACTTGAGCCCGCGTTCGGCGATGAGCTGCTGTCGGAACTCGTCGAGCTGAGGTGAGGTTGGGAGCTTGCCGAACAGGAGGAGGTACGCGATTTCTTCGTAGGTGCCGCGCTCGGCCAGGACCTCGATCGGATAGCCTCGGTATTGGAGCTTTCCCTTCATGCCGTCGATGAGACAGATGCTCGTCCGCGCGGCCGGTACGCCCGCAAGCCCAGGAATGTATTCAGGAATATCTGCCATCCTCACAACCTCGACAAACAAGAGGTCCGCGGCAACCTAGCTGTTCGCCCCATCGGCGCAAGCCGGGGCTACGGTGCTTCGAGCGCCTCGCGCAGGGCGTCCGGGTGAGTGATCGCGGGCGAACAGGTTCGGTCCCGGCACACGTAGGCCCCCGGTTTCTTGGGCGTGTCATCGAGCCAGGGGACGGCTGCCCCGTCTGCCCGGACGAGCATGCGGTTTGGCACGAAGGCAGCCCTCGCCTGCTCCACGAGCGATGTCATCGAAGCGTCGCTCTCTTCGCCGACGAACAGTACGTGCGTCGGGCCGCGAACCCACGCGTCGACGCTCTGTGCGAGGTGCGCGAAGGCGGCTGGGTTGTCCATGACGTGACTCGCGCGGCGTTCGAGGACCCGGTCGACGACGTCCGAGTACGAGGCGTTGTCGAGCAGCGCGTCGAGTCGCAAGAGCGCCCTCACCATGCTGGAGCTCCCTGCGGGAACTTCTCCGTCGACGTTGTCTTCGGTCCGAAGCAAGAGGTCGTCGCTTCCCTCCGCGAAGTAGAGAAGTCCATCGGTCTCGTTCCAGAACTTGTCGAGCGCCGCGTCCGCCAGCTCGACCGCGAACGAGGTCCACGCCGACTCGAAGGTCGCCTCGTAGAGGTCGAGCGCCGCGCCGATCGTTGCGGCGTAGTCCACGAGGAATCCCCGCCCCTCGTGGCGCCCGTCCTTCGACACCCGCGCGAGCGTCGTCCCGTCCCACAGCGCCTCGCGTGCAAACCGCAGGGCCGCCTCGGCGGCCGCCACGTACTTCGGCTCGTCGAACGCGGCCCCGGCCTCGGCGAAGGTGCCTGCCATCCACGCGTTCCACGAGGTCACGATCTTCTCGTCGCGAAAGGGTTTGGGGCGTAAAGATCTGGCTTCAAAGAGCTTTTGGGTCGCACGCATGAGAGCCGCCTCGATGCCGCGGACCGGCTCTCCCCGCTCCGCGGCAAGGCCATCGACGGTGCGTGCGCGACGGAGCACGGAGGTCCCCTCTTCGAAGTTCCCGGCTTCGTCTACACCGAACGCCGCCGTCGCAAGCGCCCCGTCTTCGGGGCCGAGCGCGTCGGCGAGCTGCGCGGGGGTCCAAACGAAGAAGACACCCTCCCGACCCTCGCTGTCGGCGTCCTGCGTTGCGAAGAAGCCGCCCGACTCGGCCGTCATCTCCCGCTCGACGTACTCGAGCAGGCGTTCGCAAGTCGCTCGGTATTCGGGTTCCCGCGTCACTCGCCACAGGTCGACCAGCAGACGTCCGATTAGCGCGTTGTCGTAGAGCATCTTCTCAAAATGCGGAACGCGCCATCGCGCATCGGTCGAGTAGCGGTGAAAACCGCCGCCGAGCTGATCGTGGATGCCCCCTTCAATCATCGCGTCCACCGCCTGCCGGACACGATCGAGCCACACGTCGTCGGACGTTCGGCGAAACGTCCGAAGCATCACGCCGAGGCTTGCGGTGTTTGGAAACTTGGGTGCGTCCCCGAAGCCGCCGTATCGCTCGTCGAAGCGCAGCGCGAGCTTTCGCGCTGCGTGAACGAGGACTTCGCGGTCGACGTCCCCGTCCGGGGCAGCGCTGTCGACCGTGCGCAGCGCGTCGACCACCTCGGACGCGATTTCACCGATCTCATCTCCACGGTCCTCGAAGGCTTCGCGAACGCTCGAGAGGATCCGAGGGAAGCCGGGCATTCCGTGACGGTCTTCGGGAGGGAAGTAGGTGCCTCCGTAGAACGGCTCGAGCGAAGGCGTGAGGAACACGGTGAGCGGCCAGCCTCCAGACCGTCGAGTCATGAGCTGAACCGCGGTTTGGTAGATCTTGTCGAGGTCGGGGCGCTCCTCGCGGTCGACCTTGATGCTGATGAACGATTCGTTCATCTGAGCGGCAATCGTCGCGTTCTCGAACGATTCTCGCTCCATCACGTGACACCAGTGGCAGGCGCTGTATCCGATCGAAAGTAAGATCGGTTTGTTCTCGGAACGAGCGCGAGAGAGCGCCTCGTCTCCCCAGGGGTACCAGTCGACGGGGTTTTCCGCGTGCTGCAGCAGGTACGGGGAGAGCGCGTCCCCGAGTCGGTTGGTCATGGTCGATTCATGGCGCCGCAGGGGTCATTCGCCAAGGAGCGACTGCGCGAGGCGTTTCGCGAAACCCGTGCGGACCGAGCCGAGGACCACGTCTGCATTGGCCTCGAGCTCCGCCTGATTTCGAGCCCCGGCCGCACCAGACGCCGGCGCGCGAATCACCACGCGAAGGGACGCGCTTTCTTCGTCGCCCGGCCGAGAGCCCCCCGCCGCGAACAAGAGGTCGGCGAACCTCTGCGTGTCCGCCGCGCTGGCCGCGCTTTCTACCGAGACCACGGTATCGCCGAGGCGAACACGCTCGGTCGACCCAGCGCCCGCTGACCCGGAAGGGCCGGCGACGACGTCGAGGGGCCGCTTCACCCGCGCTCGACCTCGAGACCGTCAGCCTCCCAGTGGAGGAAGCCGCCAGAGAGGAAGCCTACCTGCACGCCATCGGCCTGGAGCTTTTCCCCCCACTCCTTGGCCTCCTCGCTCCGCCCGTAGAGAACGCGAATGCGTCCGTCGAAGGGCTGAAGCTCGTCGGCCCGGCCCGCAAGCTCGCTCGCCGGGATGTGGATCGCGCCAGGAATCCGATAGCGTCCAAAGGATGCGGCGTCGCGGATGTCGACCGGCAGGGCCTTGCCCTGTGCGATCCAGGCCGCGAGCTCCTCGCCGTGAACCTCGGCTGCAGACCGCGGCATCACCGGCTCGAGCAGCTTCAGGATCCCCGGCTTGTCGAGCACGCCGATGTGGTGCTGCACCAGACGCCCTTGATGGAGCACCAAGAGCATCGGGATAGACTGCGCGCGGAAGGTCTGCGCCACCATCGGGCTCTTGTCGACGTCGACCTGGACGACTTTGACCTTGCCGGCCAGTTCGGTCGCCACCTGGGCGACGATCGGCGAGAGCTGTTTGCAGGGCTGACACCAGTCGGCATAGAGGTCCACGAGGACCGGGAGCTCCGACCGAATCACCTCGGCTTCGAAGTTGGCGTCGGTTACCGAGTGCACCGTCATGAGAGGCTATCCTTCAACACGCTGGGGAGTCTGTCACGATCGCCACGCCGGCGCTCGTCCCGAGCCGATTGGCGCCTGCGCGGACCATGCGGTCTGCGGTCGCCGCGTCCCGGATTCCGCCAGAGGCTTTGACGCCGATCTCGGGACCCACCGCACGTCGGAGAAGCCGCACGTCGGCCTCGGTCGCACCCCCGGGCCCAAACCCAGTGGATGTCTTGACGAACGCGGCACCTGCCTCGCAGGCCCATCGGGCACCACGCTCCTTTTCCGTGTCCCCGAGGATTGCGGTCTCGAGAATCACCTTCACCGCGTGCCCCATCGCAGCCTCGACCACGGCTCGGATGTCGTCGACGAACGTCGAACGGTCGCCCGTCTTGAGTGCGTCGATGCGGCAAACCATGTCGATCTCCGTCGCCCCGTCGGAAACGGCCTGGGCGGTCTCGGCGACCTTCGTTGCGAGGCTCGAGGCCCCCAAGGGGAAGCCCGCCGTCGTCGCAACGCGGACTTCGGAGTCGGACAGCAGGCTTGCGCATCGCGCCACGTGGGCCGAGTTGACACACACGGTGGCCAGGTTGTAGTGAGCAGCCTCCTCGCAAAGCCGTTCGAGCTCGGGGGGGGTCGCATCGGGGCGAAGCAGGGTGTGGTCGATCAGCGCGGCAAGGTCACGACGCATGGCCCGAAATCACCTAGCAACAAACCAAAAAAGCACCAATTTCATCGTCTTTGAGAGGCGGTCTGGGCGTTTCGACTTTCGGAAACCCCTCGGCTAGACTCCCGCGACTGTTCACCACTGATGGACGTTACTTGCGAGCGCT
Organism: Myxococcota bacterium; assembly: GCA_039177115.1. Taxonomy (GTDB): domain Bacteria; phylum Myxococcota_A; class Polyangia; order Polyangiales; family Houyiibacteriaceae; genus SG8-38. The sequence goes on along the minus strand of JBCDFZ010000001.1, from coordinate 223,511 downwards.
GCGGCACTGAATACGAGTTCGACGAGACCCTCCTGTCGGCGCGCGGAACCAGCGTGAAGTGCACGAACTGCGGTCACGTGTTCAAGGTCTACCCGACCAGCCACGACGACGCGGATCGATCGACGAGCACGTGGCGCCTCCAACACCGCGACGGCAGCACGGAAACGCTCAAATCGCTCAGAGAGCTCCAGCGACGGATCGCGTCGGGAGAGCTCACGCCACAGGATCAGATCGCGCGTGGCGACGAGCCCTGGAAGACACTCGGCGCGATCCCCGAGCTGGAAACGTTCTTCCAAGCCGCGCAGGCGCAGGCACCGACGGCCCCCTCCCCGTCTCCCTATCCTCCGCCAGCCGCTGGCGTTGCCGAGTCGAAACCACCGACGAAAACGCCGTCGAGTCACCCGCCCCGCCGTCGGCCGCGGCAGCCCACCCTGCTCGGCGTCGTACCCGTACCCCCTCCACAGCCGACTGGCCCGTCTCCGACTCCGCGCGCCTCGGAAGCCGAACACGTCGAACCGCCGACTACGCTTCAAGACGAACCCGGGACGAACGGCTCCATCCCAGAGCCATCCGTAGACGAGACCCTCTTGGCGCCCGACGAGTCTGCGCGACTGCCTGAAAAATCAGACCCGCCCGGCGTCGTCATCGTCCCTTCGGAAGACTCCCTTCGACTCCCCGAGCAAACGGTCGACCCGCAGCCAACCGCAGAAAGCCCGCTGGAGCCGCCGTCCCCATCGTCCTCCGAAGCAAACGACGACATCGCCGAGGCCGAGTTCGAGGAGGCTCCTCGCGTCCGAGGTCGAAGCACGCCGCCTCCAGCTTACTTCGACGACGACGAGGACATTCCCGAACTTCCCGGCCGAGGTTGGTCACCGATGCGTTGGCTGCTCATCGTCACGGCCGTCGTGGCCATCGGCGTGATTGGAGCCAACTTCGATCGGGTGCTTTCGCTCTTCGGTGCCGAAACGGAAACCGAGGATGCCAGCAACGCCGTCGGCGACGCCGACGCGGCGATGCGACGCGATCGCCTCGCGGAGTACGAACGCGCGGTCGAGCTTTATCGCTCCGCTCTCGATGACGACGAGGAGAACCCCGACCTGTTCGACAAGCTATCGAACGCGCACGCCATGGCATCCCAAGCCATCGACGACGGCGAGAAGCCGAGCGCGGGCCAGCCCTCCGAGCGCGATCACGCGAAGTCGGCTCTCCACTACGCCGAACAGTCGCTCATGCTCGATCCCGAATCGGTCACTGCGCGGATCGCGGAGGCCGACGGACTTCGACTGACGGGTGAGACGAAGCGGGCCCGCGAGTCCCTCGAGCGGGCGCGCCTCATGCCCTTCAGTCGGACGGCGGAGTTCTACCGAGTCGACGCTCTCCTCGTAAAGGATGAAACCAATGGGAAGCGCGCGGGTCTGACGAGCGCGAAGCAGGCGGTCGACGCGGCTCCGGAAGGCAGCCGCTACCGATTCCTCTTAGCCAGAGCTGCCCTCGTATCAGGGGACACGGTCGGCGCTCGCGAGCAGGTCGAAGCCGTGTTGGCGACGGACGCCGATCACCCCACTGCGCTCGCGCTGATGACGGAGATCGAGGCCGCCGAAGCCGAGCCCGAAGCACCCCCCGCGGACAGCGAGGTCGCTGATGTCGAAGCAGCCGATGCGGAACCCGTCGACGGCAGCGTCGATCCCGCGGAGACGGCCCTCGAAGATGGCGCTGAGGCCACGAAGGCACCCGCGCCGGGTACGACGGCAAAGGCCGAGCAGGAGGCCCGCGAGCTCGCCCCCAAAGCTCCAGAGAAGGTCGCGGCCGACGCTCCGAGCGTCGTCGAAACGGAAGCCAAGCAGGCGCCACGGCCCAAGCCGAGAGGGACCCCCCCTGCGCGCCGAGACAAGGCGTCGGCGAGCGCGGAGCGCAAGCGCCCCAAGTACGACGAGTATGACCGACTCGCCGAAGCGGCGGGGTCGGACGCGTTTGTCGACGGCCGTCCGCCGATTCGCGACTTCGGCTGGTACATGCGCGAGGGCGAGGCGTCGCTCGCGGGAGGCGACTACTCGAGGTCCCGCGCGCTCTTCGAGAGCGCCCTCGAGGTACGTCCTGGCTCAGGCGACGCCACCGACGCGCTCGGTCGGGTCGCCTATGCATCGGGCGACTACGACCTCGCAGTGCGCTACTTCCGAAGTGCGGCGCAGCGCGGTCACCCCGACGGATACTTCAGCCTCGGCGAGGCGTACGAAAAGCTCGGCCGAGGAGAAGAGGCCGTGTCTGCCTACTACACGTATTTGAAGCGCCGTCCGTCGGGCCGGCACGTCCCGGAGGCGAGGGCCTCGATCAAGCGCATCGAACCTCGCGTCAAGCTTCCGGAACCCGAAACACCGGAACCCTCGGAAGCACCCGAACCTCCCCCGCCATCGAACCCCGAAGCCACCCCACCATGAAGTACCCAGCATCGATCCTCGTCTCGCTCTGCCTTGCCGCTCTAATCGGGCCGCTCCCTGGTTGCGAAGACACCAAGCAGGAGACCCCCACCGGGCCGGAAGTCTGGGAGCTGCGACTCCTCGAGCCTTACACCGACGGCGCCGAACGCGACCCTTTCGCGCGGCCCCGGCCGACCCTCTACGACGTTCTAAACCAGGTCTGGCGGTCCACCGACGACGACAACGTCCGCGGCTTGCTGGTCCGCGTAGGCCCCCTCGGCGGCGCCTACGGAAGCGTCGGCGATCTCACGGCTGCATTGAACGGCTTCCGCGAGACCGAGCGACCGGTCCACTGCCACTTCGAGTCTGCGGACAACGTAGCGTACGTGCTGCTCGCGAGCGTGTGCGACCGCATCACCATGACACCCGCCGGTGTGCTCGACCTGATCGGCCCCGCGGCCGTGATGATCTACGCACGGTCGTTCTTGGAAAAAATCGGCGTTCAGGCCGAGATCCTGCATATGGGTCGCTACAAGGGTGCCGGCGACATGTTCATTCGCGACGACATGCCGCCCGAGGCCAAAGAGTCGATGGACGCGATCCTCGACGACCTCTACACCTCGCTCGTCGAGGCCACCGCGAAGCGCACCGACGGCGATGCAGGTGCGGCGCGAGCCGCCATCGACAAAGGGCCCTACAACTCCGACGCGGCGGAGTCCGCGGGTCTGATTGACGCGGTGGCGTTCCTTCCGGACGCGCGAGACGCCATCCAAGACGCTGCTGGCGTCGACACCATCAACCGCGTTCGGATGGTTCCCGAGCAGGAGAAGCTCACGGTCCGCCAGTTCTTCGATCTTCTGAGCGGCGACTCCGACAAGCCCGTGTCGAAGGGAGAGCGCGTGGCGCTCGTGTTCGTGACCGGCAACATCGTCGACGGGGAGCGACCGTCGATGGGCGACGCCGTCGCTGGCCCCTTCATCCGCGAGATGGAGCGACTCGCGGACGACGACGCCGTCAAGGCGGTGGTCATGCGAATCAACTCGCCCGGCGGCTCCGCGCTCGCTAGCGACCGCATGTGGCACGCCGCGCGAATGCTCGCCGAGCAGAAGCCCCTCATCGCAAGCGTAGGCGACATGGCGGCAAGCGGCGGCTACTACATTGCGTCGGCCGCCGACGAAATCTTCGCGCACCCAGACAGCATCGTCGGCTCGATCGGCGTGGTGGGCGGCAAGTTCAACTTCGAAGGCCTCACCGACGACCTCGGCATCAACACCTACGTGCTTCAGCGCGGAAAGCGCGCCGCATGGTCGACCCCCGTGCGCGGCCTCAATGCAAGCGAGCGCGCGGCCTTCGAGGGCCTTCTCCGCGACACGTACGACCGCTTCATCACCCGCGTGGCCGAGGGGCGCGAGATGGACCGACCGGCCGTCCTCGCCGCCGCCGAGGGGCGCGTTCTCACCGCCCGCTCAGCGGAGGCCAAAGGCCTGATCGACCAGATGGCGGGGCTCGGCGCGGCGCTGGACAAGGCGCGCGCAGACGGCGGGCTCGCCGAAGACGCGCCCGTCGAGGTCTGGCCGCCGACCAAGAGTGTGTTCGACGCGCTGAACGAACTGTTCGGCGACGCGGGGAACGACCAGGCCGACGTGCTCAGCCGGCTTTGGCTGGCGCGTCATAGCCTCGATGCCGAACGCCTCGTCGACCCATGGCACCGAGCGTTCACGGTCATGGTGCGAGAGCGGATTGCGGTCGTACCGCCAATCGTGTTCTCGCTGCAGTGACGCGCTAGTTGGCGTCTTCCATCGGGACCGGGATTAGGCCCTCGTTCGAACACCAGAAGAATCCGTCCTGTCCGGGCGCGCACGCGTCCGTGAGGAGCTGGAGCTCTTCCTCGGTAAGAGGAGTGCCTGGCGCGCAAAGGTCTAAGCAGCCCTCGCAGACTCGAACCGGCCATCGAAAGCTGTTGGAGATTTGGGTGAAGCCGCCTCGCGTCTCCCCCACCGCCTTCATGTCGACAATCACCTGGTTGAAGTTGAGCGCAGCGAGCGCGTCGTTGACCGCCGTCGCATAGGCCACGGGAATTCCCGTTGCTCCGGTTGCCGCGGAGGAAGGAGTGCCGTCTTCGGTCGCCGGCAGGACCGCGGTCGCGGGGACCCGGAAAGGGTTGGGAAGCGTGTCAGGCAGTACCAGCGGTTGGTCGTCCGGCGAAAGCAGCCAGATGTCGAAGTTGGTCACCTCGAAGTTGTTGGTCTCGGCCTGAATTTCGAGCGCGCGGCTCACGAAGTACCCCTCAAGAAGGGGCGTCACGATGTAGTCGCCGTTCAACGCGAAGACTCCGCCACCCAGTCCGAACTCGATGTCCCAGACCCCCGACGAGCGTCGCAGGTTCGTCGCGGGGTCGACGGTGCAGTCGTCCTCGAACGGAAGCATCCCTGAAACCTGGATTCCGTTGTCCGGAAAACGGTCGCAACTCGCGACCATCAACCCCGCCAACGCTACGATGAAAAACCGATGCATAGAGCCCCTCCAAAGGGTGCTTTCATGGTATCGACCCGCCGAGGGAACCGCCAAATTTCCGTTGGTTAGGATGCTCGGAGCGCGTTTCGAACCGCTTGCAATTCGAGCAGTACTATCTCGGTCTTCCCAGGCAAATGAGGGACTACGAAGTGGATGTGGTCGCCTCGTCGCTTCTTGTCGGCTCCGATGAAATCGAGCACGCGGTCGTCGAGGCGGTCATCGAGGTCGATGGGGAGCCCGAGGCGGCGGAGGAGCTCCGTCAGCCGGTCAGTTTCCTCGTGGCGGCCTCCGGCGAGTTGGTTGGCCACGCGCATGGCCGCAATCATGCCGAGGGCGACACCCTCCCCGTGTCGGAGCCCCGTGTAGTCGCTGGCGGCCTCGAGACCGTGACACACCGTATGGCCGAGGTTCAGAAGCATCCGGTGCCCAGACTCGAGCTCGTCCTGTTGCACCACCTTGGACTTGAGCGCGACGGACATGCGGACGGCACGAATCGTGGCCTCCGGGTCGCCCTCGAGGAGCGCATCGGCGTCGCGTTCGAGCATGGCCACCGAGGCCTCGGAGTCGAGCCACGCGCTCTTGACCACCTCGGCGAGCCCCGAGATGCGCTCCGCGTCTGGGAGCGTCGAGAGCGTGTCGACGTCGCAGAGCACGAACTTCGGCTGGTAGAAGGTGCCCACGAGGTTTTTGCCTCGCGCTCGGTTGAAGCCCGTTTTCCCGCCAACCGAACTGTCCACCATCGAGAGCAGCGTCGTGGGAACCTGGCCGAGCGCGACCCCGCGAAGCAACGTCGACGCCGCGAACGCGGTGATGTCTCCGATGACGCCGCCCCCGACGCCCACGACGATGGCGCGACGATCCACCTCCCGCTCGAGCGCCGTGTCCCAGATCTTCTCGACGCTGTCGATGGTTTTGGTGGCTTCGTTGCCCTCGAGGCGCACCTCGATCACGTTCTTTCCTGCCGCAACTAAGTCCGCCACGGCCTCTTCCGGCCAGGGCCGATCGGGTTCGCCGTCGTAGACGACGATGGCGTCGCCGGCGCTGTGCTCCTCAGCGTAGGCGCCCACGGCGCGGCGAACGCCCCTGCCTACGTCCACGCGATAGCTACGAAGACCGAGAGGCACGACGATGGGCGCACGCCTCCGCACGTCCACGACGTCAGCCGCAATGTCGCTTGGCGTTCGGCTTTCGGTGTCGATTACGGCGTGCGCTTCGGCGTATGCATCCGCGCGCTGATCGAGGATGCGCTGAAGGTTCGCCCTGGCATCGGCTCCGAGGAGCGGGCGCCCCTCTCCGCTTCCGACACGCTCGGCCAACGTCTCGAGGCTCGCGGTCAGCGTGACCACGATGCCGTCCGACAGAAGCCTGCGGCGGGTGCTTCCGTCCGTGACCGTGCCCCCGCCTAGCGCAACCACGCCTGCGTCGGAGGGCAGTTTCTCGAGGGCCTGCCGCTCGAGATTGCGGAACGCCACCTCTCCCTGACTCGCAAAGATCTCGGGGATGGTCTTGCCTGCGAGCGCGACGACCTCGTCATCGAGATCGACCGCGCGCGTGCCGAGCGCCCGAGCCGTCGCCTCGGCAACCGTCGACTTCCCGGCCCCCATGGGCCCTGACAGATACACACGCACGCGCAGAGCATACGAGGCAAGGCGGGCGCGGGCTACCGCGCCGGCCTTACTCGGGAAGTGCCAGCGACCGGTTGACGATGCGGGGCGTCAGGAAGATCAGAAGCTCGTTCCGCATCTCGCTGAATCGACGGCGCTTGAACAGCACCCCGAGCACGGGGATGTCGCCGAAGAACGGCACCTGGTCGACGTTGCGACCGGTGTTCCGTGTGTAAATGCCTCCGATGACCGCGGTGTCGCCGTCGTCGACGAGGAGCTGAGTCTGCGCCTCGCGCTCGAGAATCGTCGGGTCGCCCTGTGCGCCCGTGTTACCGAAGTCCGGCTCGTTCCGCGTGATGCGAACATCCATCGATACCGAACCGTCTGCCGTCACATGAGGCGTGACGCTGAGCTCGAGCTTCGCTTCCTGGAAGGCGGTGTTGACGCCCTGCGCACTCACCTGCGAGAACGGAATCAACGTACCCTGCGAGATGGAAGCCTCTTCGTTGTCGAGGGTCAACACGCGCGGCGAGCTGATGATGCGGACCGAACCCGCAGCCTCCGCCGCGCTCAGGCGCACGTTGAGGTTCACCGCACCGCTCAAGCTGCCAAGAGACAGGCCGAGTGCACCACCGGCGCCGTTACCCGTGACGGCCGGCAGGTTGACCGCGAAGTTCGGGTTGGCGACGATCGGCGTGAAAGGCGAGAGACCGTTGGTGGGCGCATCATCGATGGGCACACCGCCTGCAACGCTGATGTCTGAGGGGAACCGAAGCCCCGTGGGGTTGCCCGTGGCGCTGCTCGCCGTGGCAGAACCACCCCACTGAATACCGATGTCGCGCGAGTAGGTCGACGCCGCCTCGACGATTCGAGCCTCGATGAGAACCTGCGGCGTTTGCGTGTCGAGGCTTCGGACGAGATCTTCGACGTTGTCGAGCTGCCCCACGATGTCTCGAACGATGAGCATGTTGGTCCGGTCATCCACCGACACCGAGCCGCGCTCGCTCAATAGCTCGCGCACCCGGGGCTGAAGGTTCTGTGCAGTCGCGTAGCTTACCGGAACGAGCCGCGTCTCGAGCGGTGCGAGCTGCTCTTGCTGCTTCTGCCTCGCGATGGCCGCCTCGCGCTCCTGCTCGAGCTGCGCCAGGGGCGCCACCCGAATGAGGTTCCCCTGGCGGACCATCCCGAGACCCTTCGCCTGAAGCACCACGTCGAGCGCCTGGTCCCAGGGCACATCCTTCATCCGAATCGTCACGGTCCCACCGACGTTATCCGCCGTGACCACGTTCACGCCGCCCACCTCGGAGAGGAGGCGCAGGATGTTGTGGATGTCGGCATCTTTGAAGTCGAGATCGATGCGGCGTCCCGAGTAGCGACGACTCTTCGTTCCGAGCTGTGCGGGCATCCTGCTCAGGAACCCTGCGACTTCGGGCCCGTCGACCTCCGCGGCGTAGTCCCGTTCCCGCGCTATCGTGCGGGTGCTGGGTCGACGCTCGGCTGCCTGGGGTGCGAACATCCAGAGAATCCGGTCACCGGATCGAATCGCCGTCCCCGACTCTCCGTCCGAGCCGTAAACTTCCACGACGGCGCGGTCGGCCTTCTGGGAGATTTCAATCGAGGCCATGCTGGAACCCCGAGGCGCTTCGATGCGGCGCTTGGTGCCCTGCGCAATCTGCGCGCCCAACACTTCCAGCCGGGGCGCGGCGCCGTCTCGCGTCGAGACTCGGAAGTCTACCTCTCCAGCGACCTCGATGACTACGCGGTCACGTCCGTCTTTCTTTTCGAGTTCAACGGACTCGATTTCGGCCTGGGCCTTGTTGGGTCGCGCCTTGTGCGTGGAACCCGTGGTGCCTTCGCCGCGCTGAAGCTTGACCGTGATCTTTCCTCTGCTCGCGCGTGCATGATACGTCGCGCGACTCGTCAGGCTGAGCTCGATGCGCGCGCCTCGTGCGGTGGTGCTTGCTACGGTACGTGCGACCAGCGCGTTGCTCCCAAGTGTCTCGACCCCCTTGGAAGGCAATGCTGCCTTGTCCACGTCGATGACGATCAGGCGTCCGCCCTCACGCGCGCGAACCGCGTACTGCGGATCGTCAAACGCGCCCTCGATCGAAACCTGTGCTTCGTCGCGCGCGCCGTTGATTTGAACTCGATCGATCTCGGGTCCGAGTGCCTGAGCAACGTTGCCCGACGCGATCGTTGCCCACAAGGCGATAGCGAGACCCCAATGAATACGCATTCCTGACTCCCTCTGCCAGCTGCTTAATCATCGAACGCCGAAGAGGGGCCGCGCAAGAAAACGACCGGATTCTTTCCGGTTTTCTTTTAGGGTGTCGCGCTGAGCGACGTCGATGAAATCGGCATCGGCTGACCACCTTCATGCAGTGGCATGACGCGCGTGAGCGGTGGCTTGTCGGGAGACGACGGATCTTCACGTGTAAGCACCACGGAACCTGCACGGATTCTATCCACACGCCAGTTCAGTGTGACCGCCATTCCCTCTCCGCCGCCCGTTTGTACGACTTCCGGGCGACCGACGTAGTCGCCGCGACGCACGACATGGCCCACCTGTGCAGTGTCGGTCAACATCGCACGCGGTGTGGCAATGCCCGTCACGATGGCGATGAGTTTCATTTCGTCGAGACTCGTGCTCGGCATCAACACGCGGCGCTGTGCCGGGGCCGCCGCCTGCGCCTTGAACGCCCTCGCGTAGGAGCGGAACGGGTCGCGGTTCTGAATGTCGAGTTCACTGAAGTCTTCGTCCGAGAAAACGTGCGACTGAAGCTCGCGAGCCTGCGCGGCTTTCTCGGCGGCGATTTCTTCCGGAGACGGCGGCTTCTTCTCCTTTGTGCCTCCGCCGAGGAAGCCCTGGAACTCTTCTTCCTCGCCGCCGCCGCATGCGACCAGCGAAATCGCGAGGAACGCGGTCAGGACCCAGACTCTCATGAACACCCCCATCACCCCGTCTCTCCCTAGTTCGGCGGGCGTCGGTACGTCGTCGCGCGAACGTCGACGTTGACGACCACCTCCCCCGACGGCAGCTGCTGCGGCTGCGTCATCCGGATGTTTTCCATGCTGATCGCGCGATCGAGCTTACTCACGTTGTAGAAGAACTTGCCCAGCTGGTGATACCGGCCGGAAAGCGCCAGCACGACCGGGATTTTCGAGTACAGCTCCTGGCGCTGTTCGGGCCGAGGCTCGACGAGCCGGATCGTGAGACCGCTCAGCTCCGCCACTCGGTTGAGGTCCTGAAGGAACGCGGCGATTTCGGAGTCCTCCGGGAGGATTCGACGATTCTGCCGGTCGGCCACCTCTCGGTTCGAGAGCTCTTGCGTGAGCTCGAGATACTGCTTCTCGCGACGCTCCGCATCGCGGATCTGATCCTGAAGCTGTTTCTGTTTTTGCTTGGAAGCCTGAAGTTCGCCCGCGATGCTGCTGTACACCACGGCGTAGTAACCCGCGCTCAGCAGGGCGAGCACGAGAACCACTCCGAGGACTTTCGCCCAAAGCGGCGCCGAGAGAAACGTGTCTTCGAAGTCCGCCATCAGTACCTCACCCTGCAGGTAATATCGAAGCCTACGGTTTGGAGGCCAGTTTCCGGGTCGGAGGCGGAGCGTGTGCGCTGAAGCGTGACGTCCTCGTAGATTTCACTGAGCGTCAGGCGACGCAAGAACTCGGCGACGTCCTCGTTCGAGCGCCCCATCCCCTCGATCTTGCACTCGCGTTCGATTTCCTCGAACCGAGTGAGCCAAAGGCGCCGCACGTCCCAAGACTCGTTGTATCCGGCGAGCGGATTGTCTTTCCGCATGCGCTCGAGCTCGTCGGGATTGATGGTGGGTCCGCCCGGATTGCTGAGCACTTTGGAGAGTTCCATCACGGCCCGCGTCGGTCCGCGTCGGGCTCGTTCGAGCTCCTGAACCACCTGCTCGAGACGCCGGCTCTTTTCGAGACGCGCTTCGACTTCGGCGAGCCCACTGGTTTTGCCCTGAAGCTCGTTGCGCCGCGCCTCGAGAGTCTTGTTCTCCTCGGCGATGGTGCCAATGTCGGCGCTCTGAACGAAGTAGAGCACCCCGAGCACCGCGAGCCAGATGGCGATGGCGCCCCCGTAGACCGCGCCCCACATGCCGAGGCTGAGGTCGGACGTAGGTGCCGGAGCCGCCGCCACGCGTCGCGCGCGGCGCTTCCTATCGGTGGGCAGTAGGTTGATCCGGACCATCAGTGGCGCTCCTTCTCCTTACGAAGGGCAAGCCCGATGCTCACCACGGCCTGCGAGCCGCGCCCCTGGAGGTCCCCGACCGCTTCTTCGTCCACGCTCGCGAGGCGCGTTGGATCCAGAACCTCGACCGGCACGTTCGACCGACCCTCGATGATGTCGAGCAGCGCCTGGACGTTCGCGGTACCGCCAGAAACGTAGACGCGCGAAAGTTCCCGGTCCCCGCTGGTGGCGAGGTAGAAGTCGAGGGACCGCTGGATTTCGCCTGCGAGCTGCTCGACCGCCTGATTGACAATCTCCGGCACCTCCCGCGGAACGATGCCGCGGCCTTCGCCGCCGCACTTGTAGGACTCCGCCTCGTCTCGGTTGATGCCGAGCTGCCGCTGGATCTCTTCCGTGATGGCGTTGCCGCCGTTGGCGATGTCGCGTGTAAAGGCGGTCGTTCCATCCGAGAGGATGTTGACCGTGGTCGTGGCCGCGCCCACATGGACCAGCACGACGGTCTCGTCGGCCTTCGCAGCGCCGTATCCCATCTCGTACACGTTCTGAACGGTGAAGGCATCGAGGTCGACGACCATGGGTCGGAGTCGAGCTTCCATCGCTAGGTTCGTGAGATCGGTGATTTCTTCTTTCTTGGCGGCGACCAGGAGCACGTCCATCTGGCCGTGATCGGTTCGCTCGTGAAGAACCTCGTAATCGACGTGCACTTCATCGAGGTCGAACGGGATGTGCTGCTCCGCCTCCCAGTTGATCTGCTCGTGGAGCTCGCCCGCCGTCATGAGCGGCATGGTGATCTTCTTGATGATCACGCTGTGCCCGCTGGCCCGAAGCGCGATGTTGCGTCGCTTGCTCCGCGCAAAGAGCTTCTCCAGCCCCTCGACCACCGCGCCAGAGTTGATGATGTGCCCGTCGACGATGGTCTCGGCAGGCAACGGGTGGAAGCCGAAGCGCGTAATCGTACGCACTCCCTTTCGCCCCTCCTTGATTTCACAAACTTTAATCGAACTCGAACCGATATCGACGCCGATTAAGTTCTTCCCCTCCGCGGCCATGTAAGGTGCATCACTCCTCCTCGCCGAATACGCGAACGCGATCAGCGAGCCTGAGACCTAAAGCTTCGAGAATTTTTCGTTTTGTGTCCATTCGACATCCAAAACCCTTCTCGACGCGATCGATCGTCAACACCGATAGGTTCGCGCGACGAGCCAACTCCGCCTTGGACATCATGCGCTCGATGCGAATCTTGCGAACGTTGTTCGGCTTGTTGCCGCTTTTCTTGCTCGCCTTGGGCTTTTCAACCCGTTCGTCATCGCTCGCCGGAGACGCTGCATCGCCCGCCGTTTCCGGCTTCGCCATCGCATCGTGCGCCTCTGGTTCGTAAGTCATGGCTTGGCTCTTCGGAGGTCGGAAAGGCACCCTGCCGATCCTTCGCAAAGTTATGGCCGAACCACGAGAGGGTCAAGCAACTTTGAAAAATTTACCGCTAAATTATGTGTTAATTATACATAATTCATATGTAGCTTGATAACGAAACGCAGACATCCGCGATCGTCGAGCTTTGGTTGTGCTCCACGCGCGAACCCACCGGTTGTCAACGAACAAAGACGTCGAGATCATGGTCGCAACGCGCGGAAGCAATGGCAAAAAAATCGATTAGTTTGCCGCGGCGGGCCACTCGTCAATACTCGCCGGGTCGTGACGTTCCGTAGTGGGGTTTGGCGGACCATCGCCATCGTGTGTCTCACGCTCTTGCTGAGCGCTCCAGCGCTCGCCCAGCGCAAGCACACCGTGAAGCAAGGGCAGACTCTCGGAGCGATTGCCAAGCGCTATCGAGTCTCGGTCACGAACCTCGCCGCTGCGAACCGGCTGAAGAAGACGTCGAGCCTCCGGGTCGGCCAGGTGCTTCGCGTGCCGCCGAAGGGGGTCGTGTTCGTCTATCCAGGCCAAACGCTCACCGGGATCGCGAAGCTGAACAAAGTGAGCGTGAAGGCGCTCGCCAAGGCGAACCGTCTCAAACCCGATTCCACCCTCCGGGTCGGGCAGCGCCTCGAACTCCCCGGCTATAGCGCGCGGGCGCAGGAGACCAAGAGCAAGAACGCCAAGCTCAGCGGTCTCGTCGTCCTCGAACGACCGGCCAGCCAGGAGAGCCTGCGCGTTCAGCTCTTCGACAAGCAGGGCAAAGTGATTCCGAAAGGCCGCCAAAACCTCGCTCGCTTCCTGCGCGACCGCGAAACCGGCGGCGTTCGGCGTCCCAACGTACGTCTAATGCGCGTGCTGGCGTACCTCTCGCACCACTTCAACGGGCGCACGATCGTGGTGGTGAGCGCGTACCGCGCGCCAAAAGACGAAGAGAGCAGCACGAGCCGCCACTCGACCGGCGAAGCGGTCGACATTCGCATCGACGGCGTGCCGAACGAGGTCCTCCGAGACTACTGCCTCACCTTGAACCGCGTGGGCGTCGGCTACTACCCCCGTAGCAGCTTCATTCATATCGACGTGCGCCCGCAGGCGGCGTACTGGGTCGACTGGTCGCGTCCGGGAGAACCTGCGCTCTACCTGCCGCCGGGACAGCAGCCCGAGCCCTTCGAAGCCGCGGCGCCCACCGCCGCCTCTCCCTGACTTGCGCCCTACTCCGTGGGCTGCTTTGGCAGCTTGATGGCGTGCTCCTTCAGCCGACGGTAGAAGGTCCGGCGCGCCATGCCGAGTGCCCGAGCCGCTTTGGCACGATTCCACCCGTGGGCATTGAGCGTGGCCACGATACGGGCGCGTTCGGCGCCCTTGAAGTCGCTGTAGCTATCGGGAGCTCCCTGCGGCGCCCGCGCGGGAAGCGTCCCCTCGAGCGCGAGGTCGGACGCCCCGATGATGTCGCCACGCACGAATACCGACGCGTTGAGCAGCAGGTGCTCGAGCTCGCGGACGTTGCCTGGGAAGTCGTAGGCAAGCAGTCGTCGCGTGGCTTCGCGGTCGAGTGTCTTGCGCGGTTCTTTGCGCTCCTTTGCGAGTCGCGCGAGCACGTGGTCGCAGAGGAGTGGGATGTCCTCGAGCCGCTCACGCAGCGGTGGAAGCTGAATCTGGACAACCGCAAGCCGGTAGTAGAGGTCCTCACGCAGGGTCCGCGACTTGACGAGCGTGTCCAAAGGCCGTCGCGACGCGGTCACGAGACGCACATCGATCGGAACCTCCGAGGAACCGCCAACTGGTCGAACCCGCCCCTCTTGCAGTACACGAAGCAGGTCGAGCTGCATGCGGCTCGGCATGTCGCCGACCTCATCGAGAAACAGCGTTCCGTTCGTGGCTTCCGCAAATACCCCTCTTCGATCGTGAATGGCCCCGGTGAAGGCTCCCCGAACGTGCCCGAAGAGCTCGCTTTCGAGCAGGCCCTCCGGGATGGCACCGCAGTTGAGCGAAACGAAGGGGCCCTCTCCGCGCGGGCTGCTCCGGTGAATCGCGCGGGCCACCAGTTCCTTGCCAGTGCCGCTTTCGCCTGAGACTACGACGGGGACTTCGCTCGCACCCACGCGATCCAGCACCTCATAGATGGCTCGCATGGCCGGGCTCTCTCCAACGATGCCCCAGCGAGCGCCTTCGGACTGGGTGACCTGGAGCCGAGCGAGCTCCTGGTTGGTGCGCTGTAGCGCCTGCGTCTGACCCTCGAGCTGCGACTCGAGCTGACGGTTGGCTTCTTGAAGCGCTCGATTCGCCTCTTCCAGGCGCACTCGTTGAGTCGCGACTTCGCTCAAGAGCTGTGATGTCTCGATGGCGATTGCGGCCTGGTCCGCGTATGCCCGCAGCAGGCGTAGATCCGCGCCCGCGAAGCGGCCGGAGAGCCCCCGATGTTCGAGATAGAGCACGCCCCACGTTCGTCCGTGGGTGACGATGGGTAGACAAGCCACCGATTTCAGCATGAGCTGGTGAACGGAGAGGTAGTCCTGAACGCGCGCGTCGAGCGCTGCATCGACCGTCACGATCGGTTCTCCGTCGATCAGAACGGTCTCGGCAATCGACTGACTGAACGCGGCGGTCCGTTCCCCGAGCTCGGCTTCGGCCGTTCGGATTGTGGCTGGTTCGAGCGCGCCCGAAGCATCGACCAGGAGCACGAAGCCACGCTCGGCACCGCTCAATGCAACCGCACCGTCGGTGATCCGCGAGAGCAGTCGGGGCAGGTCTCGTTCGCTCGCGATACTCCGAAGGTTCTCGAGCAGCCGCGCGGTTCCGGCCAGCTTCGTCGGCGTGGTGGGCTCGACGGCTGATTCCGCGCGCGCTGCCGATCGGGTTTCCGCGCGGCGTGCGTCGTTCCAGAATCCAGCGCGAAGCGGTGGAGGGAGCGACGTGGCCATGTCGTCCCAAAGCTCGACAGCTCTCGACGCGGCTTCCCTGGCGCGTGCGTGCTCTTGGCGGAGCCGCTCGAGCTGAGCGAGGTCCGCCCAGGCGTCGGCGGCCAGCCGGTTTGCACCCAAGACGAGCGCCTCGTCGGCGAGGCCTCGAACCCGCGCACGATCATGCGAGGCGCGCGCCGCCAACATCTGACGTTCCAGCTGCGAACACGAACCCTCGTCCTTCACTCCCAGGAGCGCGGCGTCTACGGCATCCGCATCGCCGAGCTCGATGGAGGCCCTGGCCGTGACGCAGCTCGCGCGGTGTGCGAGGAGCTTCGAACCACGGATCGATGAGGCGAGCTCGCGCGCCGCCTCCCAGTCTCCGCGACCTGCGGCTACGCGCGCTCGAACCAGTTGGGACGCGCCCTTCCCCTCGGTCATTCGCGCGCTCAGGCTGAGGGCGGCCTGTTCGTTGCCGCAGAAGGCCTGAAGCTCCGCACGCAGCGCCTCTCGCGTGGCTTCGCAGCGGCCAACACCATCCTCCCAGAGGAGTCCAAATGCATCGCCCGGCAGCCCCTGCTCGACCCGGCACCACACGAGACGCTCCAGTGCCTCGGCCGCGTTCTGCTCGTCGCCGGCCGCTTCGTAGGCGGCCTCAAGCGCGAGGGCTCGCGCACTCAGGCTCTTTTCGGCACGGTCTGGCACACGACCATGATAGCCGATGCGCTAGTTCGGGAGGAGATCGATAATGACGACGCCCCGGTCGGACTCTTCGTCGCGCTCGGTGGGCGGCGCACCTTCTCGCGCCGGAACGGGCAGCTCTAGCCGGGGCTGCGGGCGCTTGGCCTGCTCCTCTTCCTCACGCTGCCTGATTTGGTCGATGATGAAGCCTGGGAGCATTGGATTCCTCTTGTCCTTAACGTAGGTCAATCCTGAGACCCGACCAATATAATAACGCCTTCTCCCCTGACAACGGGTGTGCCAGAACCGAGTCTGCCGTGTCTTTTTCGTGTCGAAAACGCCGTGATCTTCGGGTCTTGTCTTCATGAGTACCACGGATGGCTCACCCCCCGACGCTCGGGATCTTCTGCGGCGGTACGAACTGCGACCCAAACGTGCCTTCTCGCAGAACTTTCTCGTTCAACCCGCTGCAATTCAAAGGATTGCCGATGCAACCGCAGCCTTGGGCTCCGAGATCGTCGAGTTCGGCCCCGGCCTCGGCGCGCTGACTTACGCCCTGCTCGTACGGGGCTGTCGCGTGACCGCGGTGGAGCTCGACCGAGACATGGTGGGCGTTCTTCGCGAGGAGCTGGCAGAGACCGAAGGCCTCGATCTCATCGAGGGCGACGCGGCTGGGTTCGACCTCGAGGCGCACGCGGACTCTGCGGGGGAGAAGCTCGTCGTGTCCGGCAACCTGCCGTACCAGGCGACCGGGGCGATTCTCCGGCACGTCGTGGCCCATCGGCCGGTTTTGAGAGGCGCAGTCCTGATGGTGCAGAAGGAGGTCCGGGACCGCCTCGTGGCCGAACCCGGTTCCAAGGAATACGGCGCTCTGACGGTGTTCACGAGAGCTGGTTTCGAGGTCGACACGCTTTGTCGACTGAAGCCCGGGTCCTTCCATCCGCCTCCCAAAGTGGAGAGCGCGGTGGTTCGACTCAGGCCGCGAACCCCGCCGCTGGCCGAGGAGACCGATGCCTTCCGTACGGTGGTTCGCGCCGCGTTTCACACCCGCCGAAAGACGCTTCGGAACGCGCTACGCCAGATCGCCACACCGGAGGCCGTGGCGGATGCGCTCGTTCGCGCAGAGATCGATCCCGGGCGCCGCGGCGAAACGCTGTCCATCCCGGAGTTCGCCCGGGTCGCGGAGACGTGGCCCAAGCCTCGGTAGTGGCGCGTTGGCGAGCGGACGACCCGGCATGTATCGTGCGCTCCGCATGACCGACCGCCTGCCCCCGCTCGCGCCGTCCCGGGAACCACACGGCGCCTGCACCCGCCGTCTGAAGGGCGACCCCCTCTCCTCTCCTGTGTCGGCGGCTCAATCGTGCGAGGCCGGCCAGGTCTCGATGCGCCGCGCAGCTCTCCTCACAGCGCTGGTGTTGGTGAGCGCGTGCGCGCCCAAAGGAGTGCAGAGCCCGGTCGAGAAAGCCCCGCCCGCGGAGGTCGAACGCGCTCGAGCGCTCGCGGCGGAGGGAGACGCCGACGCCGCGCGAAGAGCGTACGAGAGCTTCCTCGCCGCACATCCCGGCACGGTCGAAGCGGATCTCGCACGCCTGGAACTCGGCATTTTAGAGGCCGCCAACGTCGGATGCGAACAAGCCATGACTCACCTCTGGCAGGCGAAGGACAGCCCGGACTCCGCCCTCTCGCTTCGCGCCGCCCTCCATGTCGCCGACTGCCAGCTGGAGCAGAAGAAGCCGGAGGAGGCACTGCAAACACTGGCACCGCTCTCGCGCGAACGCTTCGCCGAGAACGAGCAGCGACTCCTCTGGGACACCGCGGTGGAGGCGTCGGAGGAGACGCTCGACGCCCAGACGGGCCTCCTCGTGATGGACGGCCTCATCGAAGCGGGCGGCTCACCGCCAGACCCCGAGCGCACGTCCGCCGCGGTGGAACTACTGGTGATCAAGCTGTCCCTCGAACAGGCCGCCGCCCTCTTCGACTCGCTGGTCCCCCAGCAGGAGCCCAAGAGCGCCGTTGCGCGCCGGTTGCTGGAACAAGGACTCGCAGCGCAAGACGCGGAGCTCATTGGGCGTTCCGCCGAGGCGCTTCGCTCGGACCCCACGGCCGACGAGCCCGAGGTTCGCGCACTCATCGCACGCGCCGATGAGTTTTTGCACGGCAATCCGTTCGTCGTGGGCGCGCTACTCCCGCTCAGTGGAAGGGGGCGCGAGGTCGGGCGGCAACTGCTGCAGGGCATGCAGCTCGCGGCGCTTCACGAAGGCGGCCCGGAGATCCTGGTCGAAGACACCGAAGGAAATCCGACGGTGGCGACGCAAGCGGCCGACCGACTCGTAGAGGACGGGCGCGTCGTCGCCCTGCTCGGACCCGTCGGAAACCGCACGACCGAGGCTGCGGCCCAGGCGACGCATCGCTCGGGGGTCCCGCTGTTGACGTTCTCAGCGTCAGACACGGCGACTGCCATCGGGGACCAGGTGTTCCGGGCGCTCTACAGTCCACGCGAGGAGGTGCGGGCGCTGGTCCGACGAGCCCGTGAGCGGGGCCATTCACGATTCGTGATTCTGTATCCAGACCACGGGTACGGACGGACCATGCAGCGCCTCTTCACCGAGGAGGTTGCGGCCGTCGGGGCCTCAACCTGCCCTGGCGTCGCGTACCCGCCAGGCACGCGCTCCTTCGTCGAGGCGGTGAAGCTCTTACTGGAGCAAGGGTGCGACACGATCCTGCTTGCCGACACCGGCGCGCAGGTCGCCTCCATCGCGCCGACGTTCGCTGCGGAAGGCGCGTGGAGCCTCGCCGAGGGCCGACTCCCCGAGGGAGCGGACCGTGAAGTCCACTTCCTGCTGCCGAGCCCCTCTTGGTCTCCCACGCTCGTACCGCGCGCGGGACGATACCTCCAAGGTGCTCTCATCGTGGTGCCGTTCTACGATGGGTCAGAGGCTCCGACGAACCTTCAGTTTCGTGAATCGTACCAGGAGCGCTACGGCCGGCCGCCCGGTACGTTCGCCGCGTACGGCTATGATGCGTATCGGTGGGTCGCGCTGACGCTGCGCCAGGGTTATCAGACGCGCGAGTCGCTCGCGGCCGCGCTGACCTCCGAGACCGTCTTGACGCCGGTGACGTCGACCGAGTCGTTTTCAGCCGAACGAACACCGGCTACGGCCGCGCGCGTCTACGAGGTCGTCGGGGCCGCGCTCCTAGAGCAAGAGTAGGAACCCCTCAGGCGGCAAACAACAAGGCCGCCGCGCCGACGACGCCTAGCACGGCGGCCGCAACCAGAAGCTTGATCGACCACGGCGTCTCTCGCGTGGGGAGCGGCATCACACTCGGCTCTTTGGCGCTGCGCGGCGAAGCCGTCGAAGAACCCGCGATGGAATCGAACTGTGACCGGACGACTTCGCGGGGTGCTCGCTCGGCGTAGCCGGGCACGTCTGGCACGAGACCCAAAGATTCGAGCAGCGCGTTCGCGAAGTCCGTAGCCGTCTCGAACCTCTCCGACTTCTCTTTGCGCATCGCCCGCTGAACCACACCGTCGAATGCCCAGGGATAAGCTGCGTTGAGCGTACTGACTGGCGCCGGCTCCTCTGATGTGACCTTCTTCAGAATCTCACCCGTCGTGCTCGCACCGAACGCCACGACTCCCGTGGCCAATTCGTAGACGATGGCCGCAAACGCAAAGACGTCACTTCGGGGGTCGAGGTCGGTGACCCCCATGGCTTGCTCCGGAGACATGTAGAACGGGGACCCGAGCGTAAGGCCGAACGCAGTGAGTTTCGGATGCCCGTCGAGCTGGAGCTTGACGGAACCAAAGTCCACGACGCGAACGAAGTCACGGCCCCCTTCGTCCGAAACGAAGACGTTGGCGGGCTTGAGGTCGCGGTGAATCACGCCCTCGTCGTGCGCGTGGCTTAGACCGAGAGCCAACTGGCATATGAGCGGGACCAGTCGTTCGGGCGGAAGCGGACCATCGTCGGCGAGCAGTTGCCCGAGTTCGCGGCCTTCGAGATACTCCATCGCAATATAGAAGCGTCCGTCCTCGGTTTCGCCGAACTCGTGTACGTGAACGATGTGGGGATGCCGAAGCGACGCCGCGGTCTGGTGCTCTCGCCTGAATCGCGCTACCGCGACCTCGTCTTGCGCCACGTCTGGGTGAAGCATCTTCACGGCCACTCGTTCGCCGGTGCGAACGTGGTGGGCGCGATAGATTCGCCCCATCGAACCCTCCGCCACCGCTCCGTCGAGCGTGTAGTCCGAGAGGACCGTCCTCGACTCATCCGCTTCGGAGGCGGGGACGGGAATCGAGTCAACGTTCACGGCGGGGAAGCTCCTCGGCCTCGAGCAACCGCTGAACGGCTTCGGGCTGATACTGCACGATGCCCTCGGATTCGAGTGCGCCAACGAGAGATACCAGCGTCTCGAATCGAGCCTGCTGGCTCAGTCGTTCCCGAATCTCGTCGTCGACGTCGCGGACCGTGCGGGTTTTTCCAGGCTGGATGTCACGCACGAAGATCGCGTGCCAGCCGTAGGAGGTCTCGGTCGGCGCCTTCAAGACGCCTTCAGCTTTCGCAGCAAAGAGCGCGTCGATAAACGGTTCTTCCATTCGCGCCCTGTTGGTGAGCGCAGGAAGCTCCTCGACGACGACCTCGAAATCGGTGTCGGAGGAGCCCGCGACACGCTGGAACACGGCCACGGGGTCGTCGGCCCGGCGAGCCTCTCGAAGGGCCGCGTCGATGAGGCTGCGTGCCTCCTCGCTGTCCGATTTGGCTAGCAAGTGGGTCGCGGCTCGACGTTCGAGAACCTGGTAGCGGTCGCGGTTCTTCTTGAAGTCGGCACGTACTTCCTCGGAGGGGACGTCGCTCGGTTCACTGTCGAGCTCGAGATCACGGAGCAGCGTGCGAACCATGAGTCGATCGGCTTTCGCGAGACCCGAAGGATCGGGCCGAACGCCGGCGTCTTCGGCTGCGTGCACCAGGAGCAGCTCGTCGACTATGGCGTCGGCTGCTTCCTCTGCGGTGACCTGGTCGAGGGCCATTCGACGCCGAACCTCTCGTTCGGAAATCAACTGTGCGCCGACGCGAGCCACGATGTCGTCGGGCTCATCGGTGGCTGCCGCATCGCGTTCGCCGATACTCTCCGAGCGATCGCAAGCGGGCTGGAGACTCGTGCTGACGACAATGCCGGCAACGACTAGCGCGCGGCGCAACGTTTCCTCCCCCGTGGACTAGCCGTTCTGTTCGCGGCTGCGAAGTCGCGCCTGGACTGGAAGAGCTTCGACGCGGAACATGGTCCACACCGACTGACCTTCTTCTCGACGCCGCAGCTCGTCAATCTTGAGAACCGCATCGGGGGCCCCCTCTTCGGCGATCTGGTCGAGCGCCATCAAAGACGCCAGTCGAACGCCAATGTCTTCGCTGCCGAGCTGTCCCACCAGGGAAGCGATCGCATCTGCATCGCCGGCTCCGTAGCGGCCGAGCATGTACGCCGCCTTGCGTGCCGTGGCCGTATCGGCGCTACCGACCTTGCCTACCCAGCAAGCAACGGTGGTATCGCACTCGTTCGCCAGGTCCATGAGCGGCTTGTGCTCTGCAAACTTCTCGCGATAACCGCCCGCTTCGGACGGCTTCTCGCTCGCGATCGCCGCAGCCAACTTCGCCGCGTCGGCTTTGTTGGCGAGGAGCGCGTAGTTCTGGGCGGCGATGAGCCGGACCTCCGGGTTGGCCTTCTTGTCGTTGAGCTGTTCGAGCACGAAGGGCATCAGCTCGGCGTCGTAAGTGTGCGCCATGGCGGCGAGCAGCTGCCCTCGCATGCGAACACCCTCGTAGCCCTTGGGGAGGCCCGAGTAGACCTTCTTGAGCGCCGACCGAACCCGCTCTTTGTCGGCTGGAGGCACGTCGAGTCGTACGAGCGCGATGGAGGCATTGAGCTTTCGCGCGGTGTCCGAGGAGTTGGCCTCGGCGAGAAGGGGCTCGAGGGCTTCGCTGAAGCCGAGCGCGCCGAGGGCGAACGCCGCTTCAGCGCCGGTGACCTGGCGAACCGTCATCTTGGTGGCGAGGTCGGGCCGCCGTGCCTTGATCGCGTCGATGTAGCTCTTTGCGATGGCGTTCGCCGTTTCATCGTTGCCCGCCATCATCTTGAGTAACGGCTTCAACGAAGGGCGACCGATCAGGATGAGAGCCTCGGCCGCGACGTCGTTCATACGGAGGTCGGGCCGGTTCGGCGCAAACATGAAGAGCGACTTGACCAGCGCTGGAATCGCAGCGGGATCCCGAAGCTCGCCGAGCTGCTGGGCGGCGAGGCGGTTGATCAGGAAGTTCTGATTCTCGTCCTGCTTGGTGGCGATCGTGGTCAGGATTTCCGTAGCGCCCTGGTCCTGCATCGATCCGAGCGCACGAATCATGGAGATGCGCATCTTGTTGTCGGAGGTGCGCGACCCTGTGATGCGCTCGAGGGAACGTGCGAGCGCCTGAATCACTTTGGTGCGGTCGGCCTCGGGAACGTCCATCGCCTGGAGCGTCTGCGCCGCCCGAATCGCGTGGTCTTCTGACACCTCGGTTCGCCAGTTCAGCGCGTCGAGGAGCGCCGGCAGGCTGCGCGGGTCCTGCATCTCGTTCAAGAGATCCAAGATGGCGAGCCCGTTGATGCGGTCCTCTGGGAACCCGAGGTACGTGTCGGTCAGCGGAGTGACGATCGCGTCGGCCACGTCAACCACCGCCGGACTGTTTCGATCGCCGGCGTTCTCTGCGAGCGTCGAGGTGTAGATCTCCTTCAGATTGAAGATCGCGTTTTCACGTCGAACCGGATCGGAAAGTTCGCCCGCCTGTCCTTCCGGATCGTCATCGGCCGCGTGACAGCCCAATCCGAGCGCTGCAACGACAACGGCAACGATCCACCCCCTGTGGCGCATGTTCATGCTGAATCCTCCCCGCGCGGCCCCCTGTTTCCCCATTCGTTACAAAGGCTTACGCGACCACAAAATGATAGCGAGCGCGGATCGAAACTGTCAAACCTTCGTCAGCCGGACGGCGTGCCGTCGAGGTCCCAGCGCAGGTCGACCCGGCCTCGAGCCCCTGTAAATCGCAGGACTACGAACTCGGCGCCCTCTGGGATGGCCGGGCGACCGTCGTCCGCAACTGCCGGAAAAGTCACGCGAAACGTCTCTCGGAGTGCACTCACCTGCGGAAAGTAGACCCGGTCGACGGCGCTTGGGCGTCGGACGCGCTCCATGAGGACCGGGATGGTCTGGTGGCCCTCAGGGTCGATCAGGAGGACGCGCCACGCCGACTGCTTCCCCACGATGTTCGACTCCCGAAAACTGAAGCCGGCGAGCGTGACGAAGAACCGATGCTCCTGTCTCGAGCTTGCGAGACTCGCCTGGAGCATCTCGTCCCGAGCACCTGGAAGAAGACTGTAGTCCCTCGCGTATCGGACGACGTAGGCCCATCGAAACTCCCAAGACTCGAACGTCGCCGTCACGTGAAGCTCGTGCGCGAGGTCCTGCCAAGAGAACGACTCGGCCTCGCGAGTCCAGTCACTCCAGATGATCGGATACGAATCGGGCGTGAAGACGCGAGGCCCCGGTTGCATCGTGACGGGCGGCGCTTTGCAGCCAGTAAGGGCCAACACGAGCAGCAGCAGCGAGGTCGCGCGAAAGATCACGCTTCCCCCATGAAGTCGGTACGGTCGTAGAGCGAGACGAACGGCACTCCGGCATCACGGATCGCAGAGGCGCCGCCCTCGAGTCGGTCGACGACGGCGACCACGGCGACTACCTCGAAGCCGGCCTGCTTGACGGCGTCGACCGCGCGCAGCGTCGACCCGCCGGTCGTCACGGTATCCTCCACGATGACCATCGGCGACCCAGGTGCGAGCCGATCGGCACCCTCGAGGAGCTTTCGGGTCCCGTGGTCTTTCGTACTCTTCCGAATGTACACGGCGTCGATCGGAGGAGCCTCACTTGCCGAGGTGTGCGCGACCGCGGAGGCCAGCGGACAGCCGCCGAGCTCCACGCCGGCCACGGCGGCCACCGAAACCGGAAGCTCTCGAATCTTCGCGAGAAGCGCCTTCCCGACCAGAACGTGGCCTTCGGCGAGAAGCACCGCGGGCTTGCAATCGATGAAGAAGTCGCTCTCCTTCCCCGAGCTCAGCACGAAACGCCCCCGCCGGAACCCCCGCTGCCTCAGCAGTGCCAGCAATTGATCCACAGGCTATTTGCACCACAACCCGGCAACGAGCGCAACCGGGGAAACGCGGAATGCTACTCGCTCTTCATCTGTACGGTGAAGTCGACGTCGAGGGTTACACGATGATCGGCGCCATCGTTCCCAGGCCCCTTCATGGTCATGCTCATCGACGAGTCGCGCGTCACCTCCGCGGGCAGGACCTCCTCGAAGTTCCAGCGATTGACGCCCTTCGAATCGGTTTTGAGCGCCTCGAGCTCCCCGGACTGTCCGTTCCCACCCGTGATGGTTTGCGGGGGCGCAGTCTGCGTGACCGAGACGGAGGCCACCACGTTGGGCATTCGGATCTTCTTGATGGTGAACGTCGCGGCCTCGGTCACCTGCATTCCGCTGTAGGGGTACTGTGAGACGAGCTTCCATCGCGCGCCCTTTCCTACGGGTTCGTCTGGAAAAGGTACGCTCATCTGTCGCAGTGACTGGCGAATGTTCTCGACCGCCTGCCGAACTGCCGCCGAAGCCTGAGGTGGCACCTCGGTCGACACTTCGGACACGAACCCGCCCGCCTCACAGCGGTACGAGCCGCGAAGGCCGACGATGTTTGCGAGCGAGGTCTCGATCTGAGTCGAGACCGAGGCGGGAACCTCATCGTCCTCGCCGACGCCGACCTTCGAGACGGTGAAGCCGATGAGCGCGGTGCCCGTGTCGTCGACCTCCTGCACCACGACATCCATGGTGGTGAGGATGGGCGGCGTGGGCGTCGGCGGCTGGCTGTTTTCGTCGATTGTGACCGCGGCGTTCATCTTCATCTCGATCGTCGCCGACCCCTCCATTCCCGCCTTGAAGTCCCAGCGCAGCGGGTGACGCGGAGCACTTCCCTTCGACAGGAGCTCTACCTCGGGCCGCGGCACCACGGCCGGCTCGGGCTCGGGCTCCTCAACTGTCGCCGTCGCGGGAGGTTCGCTCGGGGCGGCCGGCGCGGCGCTCGCGTCGTCCGTCGGGGTGTTGGCCTCGGGCTCTGCCGTGGCTTCCTGAGATGAGTTTTGTTTCGAGCACGCCAGCACGAAACAGAGGGCTAGGATGACGAGTTTTCGCACGTCGGTTGGTAACACAATCCAGCGGCGCCGCCCAACGGCCTTCTGTTCGGGGAGCAGAGCTATCGTCGCGCAGCGCCCTCTTCAGATTCCCAACGCAATAGCGCGGTTTCAGGGTCCAGGTGATACTGATAGACAACGACTCCCACGCCCGCGAGCTCCGGGTGGCGCGACAGAATCTGCTCGGCAAGTCGATCGGGAGGAGGTGCCAGTTCGCCTAGGATCTGGCGACGGTAGTCGTAGAGTGACAGGTCGAACTGGTCCTCCGGCCGCATTTCGAACCGAATTCTCCGACCGCTGGTGGTGAGGCCGTAAGTCTGCGTGCTGGTTTTGGGATTGGGGATGCAGAACATCGCCCAGCCGGCGAGCTTCCACGGGTTCACGTTGAAAGCAGCGACCATGGCTCGGTGTGCGAGCGGCCAAATCGTCAGGAGGACGACGAACGCAATGACGAGTCGCCGTTTCATATCCGCCCCGCTGCTTTGAGTGCGAAATCCCCAAACCAATCGGGCCTCAGCGCCGCGGCTAGCAAATATAAATAGCCGAGAGCGATCAGCGGGGCGAGTCGACGATTCCAGCCGACAGGCAAAAACAAGATCAGCAGATTGGTGAAGCAAAGAACGAACATGAACTCGCGTGGCGCAAGCTGGATCGTGAACACGAAGAGAATCGCGACAAGCGTTGCCGCCACCCGCGTCCGCCGAATCACCAAGAGAACGGGGAGCGCCATCTCCGCCACGTAGGTCAGATTCGACAGCAGCAACAGCGCCGTCGACTGAACACGGTAGGGGCCTGTGTCCGGACCATATCCAAGGCCGAACAGACGCTGGACCTCTTCCTCCGGGACGAGCCACCCAAAAACCCACCGCCAGTTGTCGTTGCCCCGCCCAACCATCCACGTGAGGAACTCCCCGCGGAACCAAAGACCGTGCATCACCTTCTGAAGCCCGGTGTAGAAGAGCACCATCGCCGTGAGCCAGCGAAGGCTCTGAAGGAGAAGAACGCTTTCGTCGTCGCGGTCCGGATCGAGCACGGCCGTTAGCAGAACGCAAAAGAAGACGAGGAAGGTATGGTTGGGGATCCAAAGCCCCGACCAGGACAAGCGAATCAATAGCGGCGGCAGTGCGAGGATCGGTGCAAACCTCCCGAACCGCGTCAACGACGAGAACGCGCACAGCGTCAGGAGCGACGCGACGATGACCGCGCCGACGGGAGGGAACGCGAGATGCGCAGCCCGGATCGGCACGACGACGTAACCCCAGGACTGTACGGCGACGTGCAGGAGCAGCAGGAACCGGAACGCGCGTAAGTTGCTCGCCAACGCAGGCCCCGGAGGCTCCGCCAGACGGGATGAGACTGGGACCACGAGTCGCTGAGTCAGCTGGTTCACTGCGTTGAATCACTCTCGCACGACGGACGAAACCTCGAGGACGGGGGGGCGAGACTCTCTCAAGCTAGAGCTTAGGTGACACGGGGGCTCGTGTCCTTTTCGAACCCATCGGACTTCGGTCTTGGGACCAAGGCTCGCCAAGACCTTTTCGCATCGACGCTTAGCGTGCCTTCCACTCGGGCTTGCGTTTTTCGATGAAAGCTCGTGGCCCCTCTCGCGAGTCCTCGGTTTGAATGTTCTTCTGGAAGGCCCTGAATCCATCGCTCCATAGGGTTGCATCGTCGTCGATGAATGCTCGCGCCGCGAGGTTCCGGCTGGCCTGGACTGCGAGCGGTGCGTTCGATGCGATCGTTTCTGCAAGTGCGAGGGCCTCGTCGAACACCCCGTTGGGTTCGACGACTCGGTTGACCATCCCGAGTTCGTACGCGCGGGACGCAGGAAGCGGCGCGCCGGTGAGTATCACCTCCATCGCCGGGGCCATTCCGATGGCTCTCGGCAGGCGAAACAGGCCGCCCGCCACGGCCAGGAGCGCCCTCTTCACCTCCGGAAGCCCGAAGTACGCCTCCTGTGACACCACGAGGAGGTCACACGCGAGTGCGATCTCACAGCCGCCGGCAAGTGCGGGGCCGCCCACTGCCGCGATCAGCGGCTTGGTTCGTTCACGCTGTACGATCCCTGCGAACCCGCCCTTCGGTGTGGAAAGCGACGCGGCGTTGCCGGCCGCGATTTCTTTGAGGTCGGCACCCGCGCTGAAGACGGGTCCGTTGTTTCTCAGCACGGCCGCCCACAGTGAGTCGTCCTCCTCATAGCGGTCGAGGGCAGCCTCCATACCCGATGCGACTGCACCGTTGACGGCGTTACGCGCCTCGGGTCGGTCGAGGGTCAGGATGGCGATGTGGTCACGGCTCTCGAAGGTCACGGTCATCGGGTCACTCCTATTGGCAGAGGCTTGAACATGCGCCGGGAACGGTCTCAGCCCAAGCGCTGACGGTTGCATTTGTCGGCCTCATGGCTCATCAGAGAGGCACAAACGTCATTCATGCCGTCTCGCAACGCAACCGACGCGACCTCGATTCACGCGGCGCTCGCCAAACTGGATCTCAACCTGCTGGTCACCCTCGATGCACTGCTCGAGGCGCGCAACGTGACGGAGACGGCAGAGCGGTTCGGCGTCACCCAATCTGCGATGAGCCATCGCCTGGCCCGACTTCGCGACTACTTCGGCGACTCGCTCCTCGTGGCAACGGGTGACGAACTCGTTCTCACGCAGCGGGCCGAAAGCTTGCAGGGCCCGCTGCGCGACGCGCTCGGAGGGCTCCGGGACGCGCTCTTCGAGGAAGCGCCGTTCGTGCCTGCGGAAGCAGAACGCACGTTCGTCGTCGCGGGAGCCGATCTCGCCGAGTTGAGTATGCTCCCGAGTCTGATTGTGCAGCTCGCCGAGATGGCGCCGGGCGTCCGTATTCGCATGGCCGGGCGAAGCGAACTTCGAGGAGATGCCCTGATCCGCGGGCGCGTCGACCTCGCGATCGCTCCGGGCGCGGGCACCGTCCCGGGGGTCACCATCGAAGACACCGCGGGCGTGCGCCAACGAAAACTGTTGACCGAGGGCTTCTCCGTGCTGGCCCGACGCGATCATCCGAGGGTCAGGTCGACGCTCTCGCTCAAACGCTACCTCGAAGAGGGTCACATCCTCGTCGCGCCGCACGGTCAACCAGGAAGCGTGGTCGACGGCCGCCTGTCGCAGGACGGCAAGGGACGCCGGGTGGTTTGCCAAGTGGCGCACTTTCTGACCGCACCGTTCTTGGTTGCACAAACGGACCATCTGCTGACGTGCCCCACCAGCCTCGCCGAAGCGGTCAGAGACCAACTCGGCCTGCGCGTGTTCAAACCGCCCATCTCGCTCCCCAACACTACGATCTTCTTGTACTGGCACGAGCGCGTACACCAGGATCGGGGCCACCAATGGCTGCGCGAACTCATTCTCGCGGGCACGAAGCACCTCCGTTGACTGCGTCCAGGTCAGTCTCGGGACGCATGGTGCGTATGAGTCTCACTCATGCGGTTTGCACAGGCCATTCCACGGGCGCCCGAGTATCATGGCTCGGTCACACCACGAAGGAGCACCGCATGCGAACGACGATCTTCACACTGCTCACGTTGGCCCTCTCCTTGGCACTTTCACCACGCGGCGCGGCTGCCGACGAGCCCGATCTGTATGCGCTCTCCATCGACCCCGCTCCGTCGCCACAGCTGACGTACGAAGAGTTCAAGGTGCAGGAGCTCGAACGCAAAGCGCGACGATCCAGAAATGCGCTGATTGGTACTGGCGCCGCGGCCGCGTTCGGTCTGATTATCGCCATCCCCGTCGCAGCGACCCAGTGCGACACCGTCACGCGCTCCGATGGCAAGGAGGACTACGAGTGCTCTAGTGCCGGAGACGCCCTTCTCGGCGTAGCATCGCCGTTCATCGTGGGGGGTCTGACCGGCGTGGTCATCACGGGGATCATGCTGGGCGTCCGCAAAGGGAAGCTCCGCCGCCTGAACGACGGCATACGGTACGAGCGCAATGGTTACGCAGGCGCACGCGCGTTCCACTGGGACGAAACCCGCGGCAAGTTCGTGTTCTGAATCGAGCGGGTCACGCAGGACCGTCCACCAATCCTTGGAACAGATCGGTCTCTCATGACGAGCGGCGCGAAGTGACCCTTCGTGGTAGGGTCCGCCGCCCGGTCCAGACGGACCGCGCCGAGGTCCCTTGCCTGCACCGGATGCCCCTGTTCGCGAGTTGGATGACTTGCTTTTACTTTTTCACGAGGCGGAGACGCCGCGTGAAGCATGGCTAGTGGGAACCGAGGCCGAGCGGATCGCGGTTCAGAGACCAAGCGGGAAGCCGCTTCCGTACGAGGGCGAGATTGGCGTTTCTTCGATCTTCGAAGCACTGATCGAGGGCCATGGGTGGGAGCCCGAGCGCGAGACCGAGGACGGCCCGATCGTCGCCCTCCGCCGAGGGCAGGCGTCCGTCACACTCGAGCCGGGTTCTCAGGTGGAGCTTTCCGGAGCGCCTTACGCGAGCGTCCAGGAAGGGAAAGCCGAATCAGACGCACACTGGGCAGAGCTCGCGCCCGTGATCGACAAGCTTGGGCTGGTTTGGCTCGGTCTCGGCTGTCAGCCGTTCGCGAGCATCGAAGAACTGGGTTTGGTTCCGAAGCTCCGCTACGGCGTGATGCGAGAGTACATGCCGACGCGCGGACCTCTGGCCGCGCACATGATGACCAAGACGGCGACCGTCCAAGCGAACCTCGACTATGCGTCCGAGGAAGACGCGATGAGAAAGCTCCGAGTCGGCCTTCGGGCGCAGCCCTTGGTCACGGCCATGTTCTCCAACAGCCCGTGGAACGAGGGACGGCGTTCAGGCTACGCGTCTTACCGTTCACTCATTTGGCAGCACATGGACCCCGACCGGTCCGGCCTTCTGCCTTTTGCGTGGTCGGATCGTACTCGCTACCTCGACTACGTCCGGTGGGCACTCGATGCGCCGATGTTCCTCGTGAAGCGCGGCCCCGAGGTGCACTACAACACCGGCCAGACCTTTCGGAGCTTCATGCAAGACGGCTTTCAAGGTGTGAAGCCGAACTATTCAGACTGGGCCATCCACCTCAGCACACTGTTCCCCGAGGTGAGACTCAAAACCACGCTGGAGTATCGTGGGGCCGACGCACAGCGCGGCGCGCTGTCGTTCGCTCTCCCTGCGCTGTGGAAGGGGCTTCTCTACGACGACGAGAGCCTCTCGAGGTTGGAGGCCATGGTCGATCCTTGGTCGTTCGGCGAGGTGGAAACCCAGCGCGAAGCCCTCGCTCGCCACGGTATCCGGACCCGGTTCTTCAAACGCGAGGCAGGCGACTGGGCCGGCGAGCTCTTGGAGCTTGCTGAAGCCGGACTGAAGCGCCTATCGAGTACGTCGCCTGATGACGATGCCGCCCTGCTCTCCCCCCTCCGTACTCTCGTCGAACAAACCAAGACGCCTGCGGACGTTCTCCTCGAAACGGTGCCCGATGACCAGCCCACGCCCGACGCCGTGATCGAAGCCGCAGGCGGGATTCACTAGCCGAACCCGACGCCCGTTCTAGGCGCGAGCCTGCTGCGGAAGCGCGGCGCCCCCGGGCTTGGTGGCCTTCAGGACTGTTGCGAGTACGTTCTGCCCGAGGACAGCCGAGCTGCAGAGCGCGCCGCCCATCATGGCACCGCCCACCCCGCACGTCGCCACGTCGGAACCCGTGAGGTAGAGGCCCTTGATCGGCGTTCGGGGCTGGAGCCAGCGCTGCTCGAAGCGGTCGGGCGTGTGGGTCAGGCCGTAGATCTCGCCTTCCGGATGGGCGGCGAAGTTCCGAGTCGTCAGAGGCGTCGAGAGCTCGCAGATCTCGATGTTGCCTCGGGTCTTCGGTGCGTGCGTGTAGAGCGTCTCGAGGAGCCGCTTTTCGAGCCGGCCCTTGAATGCCTCGTAGTCGTCCCCTCGCTTCTTCCACGAGGTGTTCTCCCACGGCTTGAACCAGGCGTACTGGCCAAGCGTGATGGCTTCGATCGTGGAGCGGCCCGGATAGCGTCTCTGAAAATCAGGGTCCTTCGCCGACGGGAAAGAGAGATAGACGAGCGGAAGTTCCGCACCTTCCGGATCCGCGTTGAATCGGCGAATGTTCTCTTCGTGATGAGGCGACGGATAGACCCAGAGATTGGTCTTCTCCAGCTCGAGCTCTTCGGTGGTCCCCTGGAGACCAATGTACGCGGAGATGTGTGCGACCGAGGGTTCGATGGTCTTGGTGCGCCGCCGGAACCCATGCCGAGCCATGACGTCGTCCGGCACGAGCCGCCCAAACGTGTTGGCAACACCCGCATCGCTGAGGACCATCGGCGCCCGCAACACGCGGCCGTCTTCCACCTCGACACCCACGGCGCGACCCTTCTCGATCACCACCTGGCTCACGTTTGCGTTCGTGACGACCTCTCCACCCGAGGCCTCGATGACCGGCAGAATCGTCTCGGCGATTCGCCCCGATCCGCCAACCGGGTACGACGCCCCGCGCAGGTAGTGCCCAACGACGAGCGAGTGGATGAAGAAACTGCTTTCGGCGGGCACGAGCCCGTAGTCGCCGAACTGTCCTGTCAGCACTCCGATCAGCTCTTGATTCTGAGTGAGACTCTCGAGCACCTCGCGCGTCGTGACTCGGGCCTCTTTGAGCAACGGACGGCGCATGAGTCCGCCCACCGTCGAAGAAATCAGCGACGGAACCGCCTTTTCCGCGAAGTAGAGGTTCGCCTTCTTGCCGACGGTATCGACCTTCGCGAGGTACCGATCGATCGCGGCTTTTTCTGAGGGGAAGTAACCGTGCATGGTCTCGCGAAACCGCTCGCGCCCCTTCACGAAGTCGTACCGACGTCCGTCGATGATGATTCGGTCATACACATCGCCCATGTCGGCCCACTCGAGCTCGCCGTCGCTGACGAAGTCGAACATCCGACGCATGACGGAGCTTCGGCGCGACACGTCGCCGATGTAGTGCACACCGACGTCCCACTCGTAGCCGGGACGGCGGAACGTGTGGGTGAATCCGCCCGCCGTGTAGTGTCGTTCGAGAACGAGCACGCGTTTCTTGGCGAGCTTCGACAGCATCGCCGCCACAGTAAGGCCGCCGATACCCGAACCGATGACGATGGCGTCCCAGTTGTCCGAGAGGTCTCGATGTTGCTTGTATGACGTACCGATTCGCATGCGGTTCTCCTTCGCGGCTACTCCGCCGCGCGTAGTTCTTCGAACACCTCGGGCAGCAGGTCGTGAAGCGTGCACCCCATCGCCAGCTTCCCGGCGAGGTGTAGGGACACGAGCCCGTGTACTTTCGCCCAAAGCATGTGGGCTTGTTGAAGCGGTTCTCCCTCGAGAACCCCGGCGCCAACCGCGCACTGGACGGCCGAGAGAAGATACGAAAACGCCCGTGCCTGTTCTCGCTCGAGCTCGTCGTACGTGCCCGTGGGCGCCTGCTCGAGCTCAAACATGATCCGATAGGCTGCGGGCTCCTGCAGCGCGAAACGTACGTACGCTCTTCCGAGGGCGTGAAGAGCAGCCTCCGGCGCGTGCGCATTTCGCACCGCATCGCGCTGCGCGTTCCCGAAGCGCCGGAACGCATCGGTACGCACCATCGCAAACAGGGCCTCCTTGTTCTCGAAGTACCGATACGGCGTCATCGGGCTCACGCCGAGCTCGGCGGCGAGCGAGCGAAGAGTGACTCCACGGTAGCCGCGCTCCGCGAACAGCGCGGTCGCGACGGTCACCGCCCGCGTCCGAAACGCGTCGACCTGCTCTTGCGTGAGGCTCGACCGTGGCACGCTCAGTGTTTACGTCGTAAAATTTACAACGTCAACCCAATGGATACCATTTTTTCATATTTCGCTTTTTCGTATGGGAAAACGCTACTTTAGCGTCACTTCGGCCCAGGCTCGCTTGCCGGCTTTGACGACGTAGGGGCCGCCCTTCGGAAGCTTGGCCTGCGGGTCGCTGACCCGCTCGCCGTCGATCTCGACGCCACCCTGCTGGATTCGCCGCCTGCCGTCGCTCGAGCTCTTCACGAGCCCGAGGTCGCTCAGGAGCTTTGGAATCCACACGCTTTCTTCGTCGAGTTCGACGACGTGGGTGGGCATGTCGTCCGGGACCTGTCGTTTCGAGAACTGTGCGAGCCAGGACGTCTCGGCGGCCGTCGCCGCCTCGGCCCCGTGATATCGCGTGACGATCTCTTTCCCGAGCGCGATCTTGGCGTCCCTCGGGTTGAGACTGCCGCCGACGCACGCCTTCTTCCGTTCGGTAACCACGCTTGTCGGTTCGGTCGACAGCAGCTCGTAGTAGCGCCACATCAAATCATCTGAGACGCTCATCAGCTTGCCGAACTGCTCCTTCGGCGCCTCGTCCACGCCGACGTAGTTGTCGAGCGACTTGCTCATCTTCGCGCCGACGATCACGCCGTTGTCGGCCCTGGCATTGATGCCCTCGAGTATGGGCGTCGTCATGACGATCTGCGGACGCTGTCCCATCTCCCGCATGATCTCGCGTCCCACCAAGAGGTTGAACAGCTGGTCGGTACCGCCGAGCTCGACGTCACACTCGAGCACCACCGAATCGTAGGCCTGCGCAAGCGGGTACAGCAGCTCGTGTAGCGAGATGCTCGCGTGCTCTGCCCAGCGACGCTTGAAGTCGTCGCGCTCCATCATTCGTGCGAGGGTGTATTTTCCAGCCAAACGAATGACGTCGTCGAACGCCATCTTACCGAGCCACTCCCCGTTGTAGACGATTTTCGTTCGGTTTTTGTCGAGGATTTTGAACGCCTGCTGTGCGTAGGTGCGCGCTCCTTCTTCGATCTCGTCGCGCGTCGGGACCGGCCTCGTGCTGCTCCGTCCGGACGGATCACCGATCTGCGCGGTGAAGTCCCCGACGATGAAGATGACTTCGTGCCCGAGGTCTTGGAACTGCCGCATCTTGTTGAGCAGCACCGTGTGTCCGAGGTGGAGGTCGGGCCGGGTTGGATCGAACCCCGCTTTGACCTTCAGCGGACGGCCTTCACTCAGCCGCTCGAGAAGGTCTGCTTCGACGTGTAGGTCGACGACGCCGCGCTTGAGCTCGGCGAGCTGCGCTTCCGGTTTCATCGTGCGCCCCTATTCGCCAGGCTCTGAGACCCCGCCGTTGACGAGTTCCTTGAGCTCTTTGCCGACCTTGAAAAAGGGCAGCCGCTTCTCGGGCACGGGAACGGGCTTGCCCGTTCGCGGATTTCGACCGTTGTATGACTTGTAGTGACGAACCGTGAAGCTCCCGAAGCCCCGGATTTCGATCCCCTCCCCGTTTTCGAGCGCGGCGGTCATGGCGTTGAACACGCAGTTCACGACCTGTTCCGCCCGGCTCTTGGTGATCTTCGTCCGCTGGGCCACAGCGTCGATGAGCTCCGACTTCGTCATCGATTCTTTCCCCATTGCGGGCTGAGTATATCGAGGCGCCTTCCCAGGTCAATAGCGATTACGCGTACTTGCACCTCAAACACGCGTCGACCTAGGATGTGTGTCCCAGTCAGGAAGGACAGTTTCAGCCCGGTTTTGTGAGCCGAATTTCACTCCGAGGCCGCTTTGGCTCACCCGGTGGCGTCGAGAGCGGCCACCACGTCGGCCACCAGCTCCTCCGTGTCCTCAATTCCGACGGCAAAGCGCACCAGGTTGTTCCGGATCCCGATCGCCTCGCGCTCTTCGGTGCTGAGCTCGAAATAGCTCATCAGCGCGGGCTGCTCGATGAGCGACTCCACCCCTCCGAGGCTCGGGGCGATTCGAGGGATCTGGCAAGCATCGACGAACCGGCTCGTCTCCCCGAGGTCGGCGTCCACCTCGAAGGTCACCACGCCGCCGTAGCCGGACATCAGGCGCTTGGCGGTGTCGTGGTTGGGGTGCGAGGCCAGCCCGGGATACCAAACCTGGCGGACCCGCGGGTGAGCCTCGAGACGCTCCGCCATGGCCTGTGCCGTGTGGTTCTGCTGCTCGATCCGAAGGGCGAGCGTTTTGATCCCACGATGGACCAAGTACGCCGCGTGGGGATCGAGCGTGGCTCCGAACACGCTCCGCAGATCTCGCACCAGGGAAACGATGCCCGCCTTTCCGGCCATGACGCCGCCAAGCACGTCGTTGTGTCCGGCGAGATACTTCGTGGCGCTGTGGATGACCAGGTCGATGCCGTAGCGGGCGGGCTGGAAGTTCACGGGCGTGGCGAAAGTGCTGTCGATCAGCGTCTTGATCTTCTGATCCTTGCAAATCGCCGACAGTCGCTCGAGATCCGGGACGGTCTGATACGGGTTGGTGGGCGCCTCGGCGATGACGAGCCGCGTCTCAGGCCGGATGGCCTTCTCGAGGGCGTCCACGTCGGCCGGGGGCACTAGCGTGTGCGAGACACCAAAGCGCTCGAGAAACGAAGTGACGAACTGCCGTGTGCGGCGGTAGCAGTCGGCAAAGAGGATCACGTGAGAACCCGACTTCACGAGCGCCAGGATGCTCGACGTGACTGCCGCCATCCCGCTAGCGAAAGCCACCGCGTCTTCGGTGCCCTCGAGCGCGGCCACCTTCTCTTCGACCAGTCGAACCGACGGGTTGCCGTAGCGCCCGTACTCCTCGCGTTCCTTGCGGCCCTCGAAGTAGGCGATCAGTTCGGCGGTATCGGCAAAGGAATACGTCGCGGTCTGCGTGATGGGTGCGGCCAGCGCATCGTAGGGATACGTCCGCGGCTCACCGCCGTGAACCGCGAGTGTCTTCTGGGAAACGTCGTCCTTTTCCGACATGGGAGCCGAGCGTAGGTGAGCGGATCTACGCGTGCAACCCACGGGTTTTCAAGGAATCCGTGGCTCCAATCAACCTAGTCCCGGCATCTCCGACCCTGAAGGAACGCGCAGCGCTTAGAGCTGCTCGCAGGTATCCGAGGCCACGTCGCGGATGCAGTCGAAACCGTTCCCTGTGTAGACCCGGTCTGTGGTCGGCCCGAGGAACATCGGTGCGGAGCCGACCGAGATCACGCCCGCAAAATTGTTGGCGTCGGTGAAGCTCGCGACCCCGACGCTGACAATCGAGCCAGCGAAGAAGTTCACGCTCCCCGTGTTGTTGTTCCGACCGCCATAGGAGACGACCACGTGATCCAGAATCGAACCATCCGAACCCTGACTGAACTCGATTCCACGCCAGTAGAGCGGCGTTGCGCTGTCCAGCGTGGTGAACGTAATCGGATCGTCCGCCGTACCCCGCGCGTCGAGAACGGCGTCGCCGCCCTCCCCGACTCGCAGTCGGCGATCTTCGGCGAATCGAAGCTCCGACCCGGGTGACAGCGTCAGGGTCGGCACGGGATCGAGTGGGCTCGTCTGACGAAGGTCGACGTTGCCCTGGACCACATACGCCACGTCGTTGGCCGGCCAGGTCGCTTCGAGGTCGACCCTGTCACCAACGACCCACACGCCCTCATGCCCGGGTGTGCCCGAGGTGTTGTTGCCGGCGAGCACGTTCCCATTACCGAATCGCCCCACGAAGTTGGCGTGCATGCGAAGCGCGGAGAAACGCGATCCGCTCACGTTGTTGTCGTTGCAGTCCCCCGCACAGTGAGTCGTGTCGAAGAACACCATCCCGTACCCGTTGCTGCCGGTCACGACCGTGTTCGACACAGCCGGCGTCGCGGGAACACCCCCGTTGGCCTCGACCACGAGTGCGGCACGAGACTCGCTTACGGAGAGCGCTGGATCCGCGCCGGCGCCATCCAGTACGGCATGGTCGATGCGACTGACACCGCTGGCACCAGGCCCTCGAAGTCGGATGCGGTTCCAGTACGCCACGCCCGGCGCCGGTGAGAATACGACCGGATCGTCCGTGTTGCCGGTCACGACCAGCTGGCTTTCGTTCATCTGGAGCTGCCCGTTCAGCGGCATCTGCACCTGGGTTCCCGACGCGATCGTCAGCGAACCATTGGTCACCGTCAGGTTGCCCGTCGGGCGAATGGGCTGAGTGGACGTATCGCTCGCCATCGGCTCGACCCAAACGAGAGCCGCGTCGGTCGCTGTGCTCGATCGCACTTGAAGCGGCGACTCGTACACGTTCGTAGAGCGAATCAGCCCGTTGAATCCGAGGAGCGCCGCGTCGACTGCGAACGAGTCGACGTCGACGACGTTGTTCTCGAACGAACTAACCCCCGCCGAACCCGCCAGGTACACGCCCACCGCCCCTGGATCGCCGCTTTGGATGAGGCAGTTCTCGATGATGGTCGGCTGCGAGCCGGGAACATCGGGGTTGTCGACGCGAACGCCGCCGGAGACACCGCCGCGGAACCCTTCGATGCGAACGTTCCGCAGCACGGTGCCTGTTCCGACGTTGTCGTCGAGCTGGATGCCATCCCAGTCACCCGCCGCGCCAGAGTCGGGCACCATCCGAATCGGAGACTCCGGCGTTCCGGTCGCAATCAGGGTCCCCTGCTCACTGCCCGTAGAGACCTGCACTCGCCGCCCGCCTCCAAAGCGAAGCTCGGTGCCGGGTTCGAGTGTCATCACGCTGGCGTTCCGAATCACCAGACCCTGGTTCAGGAAGAACGGGACCCCGTAGTTGCGCCAGCTGGCGTCGGCACGGGTGACGGTGGACGTGCGAACGAACACACGATCCTCACCGTTACCGGTCAACCCGAGGTTCGCCCCGAGCGTCGACACATCATCCGCGCCCATGCTGATCGGAGAGCGCGCGTTGGCAGTCACCGTGTTGTCCGCGAACCAGTCGATTGCATCGGACCCCGCGCCGCTCGCCGCGTAGAGGCCGTAGTTGAGGCTCTCTCGAATGATCGATTCACGCACTGCAGGCGCAGATCCGCTCAGCGCCTCGAGGGCGCCCTGGTCGGCAGCGCTGTTTCGACGCCCGCCGAACTCCACGACGACGTTTCGAAGCAGGTTCGACGCACCAATGACGTTCGAACCAAATCGAAGGCCACGGTAGTGTCCAGATGGCGTAGGTCCACCGACCGCCTGAAAACGCGTGAAGACGATTTGATCGCCCGCTCCCGGGACACCGCCGTCGGCCACGATGGCGCCGGCGCTGTTCACCCCCACGTCGATTCGACGATTGGTGTTGCCGTCGAACATCAGGACTGCGCCCGGCTCGACGGTGACGGTCACCCCGCTCTCGACGCGCACGTCCGCGGTCACGTGGTACGGGCTATCGATGGCCGTCAGGGTAAGGTCCATCGCAATCGTGCCGCTCAAGGTTTGACCGTCGCCCTCCGTCACGGTGAACCGTTTCGCAAGAGTCGTTCGCGAACCTTGATCCACCACCACGTCGTAGACCCCTGAAGGTCGTGTGACGTCCGTAGGCACAGTCGCCGTCAGCGTCGTGTCGTCGACGAAGATGGTCGGCACGGCTTCCGAGAACCCGTCCCGCTCGAGGACGAGGGTCGGTGCGGCTCCGGCCACGAAACCGCTGCCCCGAACCACCACGTCGACGTCGGACTGTCGTCGACCTGCCGCAGGTGTGATCGACTCCACGCTCGGCGGCGCTGCGATGACCTCGATGTCGATCGTCGCGCTATCCATGCCTTCGGTGTTGGTTGCGACGACGTCGAAGCTGTACGATCCGATGTCCACCTCCTCGGGAGCCGGTTTGACCGAAGAGGCGGAGAGGAGCCCCGTGAGTTCGTCAAACTCGAGGAAATCGGGCAGCGAACCCGAGAGGCTCAGCGTGGGTGCTGGGTTCCCGGTCGCGGTCGCCGACGCGCCAGGGAACGACTCGCCGACCTCCAAGGTGAACGCCGTTGCGGGCGTGACGGTGAGCACCGGGGTCGCAGGCGGGAACACTGCGTCGACACTGATTGTGGCCGTGTCCGACTCGCCAATGACGTTGGTGACACGCACCTCGTAGCTGTACTCGATCTCGCCGTTCGCCTCGGACGCGGTGAAGGTGACCTCGCCGGTGTCGCGGTTGATGGTGATGGGAAGATCTGAAGGTACCGTCGAACCCTCCACGATGCTCCAGATCACGCCCGGGCTATCGCTCTCCGGCGTGAGGTTCACGTCGTACATGTAGGTCGCACCCACGAACACGGTAGCGGGCGGCGGGACCGTTACCAGATCGATGACGGGAGCCGGGGGCCGCGCGTCGACCGTGACCGTAGACTCTTGGACGTCTGGATCGCCGAACCCGTTGTCCACTTGGATCGCGACGGTGTAGTCGCCCGGCGTGATGCCGACCGTCTCCCACGACAGCGTGACGGCTGAGCCCTCGGGGGGCATGGTGTCTATCGAGACGCCGACCGCGGGTGTTCCGCCGGACGGGGTCACCAACGACCACGCGATGACCGGCGCACCGGAAGCCGCCGCATCGTACGTCCACGTCTCGCCCTCGAACACCTGGCCCGGCGCTACGCTGGTGATCACTGCCGGTCCGGCGCCCTGGTCGACGTCTACTGAGAACGACTGCTCTGCAAAGGCGCCTCCCTCGTCTTCCGTTGCGCGAATGGTCACCTCCTGCGATCCGACCTGCGAGCCCGACGGTGTCCAGCGCACGGCACCGGTTGCCTCATCGATCGTGACGCCCGCGGGTGCCGTAGGCGCGGTCCAGGTCACCGAGCCATTGGCGACGACCTCTGGGTCGTAGGCGTACTCGACGCCGACGGCGCCCTCGGTAGGCGGGGTCGTCGTGAACATCGGACCCCCCGGCGTCGTGACCTCGAGCTCGAACGACTGCGAATCGCTTCCGGCGAGGTTCATGGCCGTGATCGTGACGGACACGGATCCCTCTTCTTCGGGGGTCCACCTCACCGCGCCGGTCTCGCCGTCTATCGACATGCCGTCCGGCCCGCTCGCCAGTGAGAAGACAATCGGCGCGAGGCCGTCCGCGGTGACCGTGTACTCGAACGGCACGTCGACGAACGCATCGCTCGGTGCTGTCGACGTGATCGTCGGTGCCTGGTTGTCTGGGTTGGCTCCGCTGCCACACCCGATGAGTGCCAGCGCAGCGGCGCAGAGCGCTGCCGTCGAAGTCAGTATGGTTCGGTTCATCGTGTCCCCTTGCGAGTGCCCGAATTCCTATACTAACAGATTATTATGTCTTTGATGTGTATTGTTCCTGTAAATACAGGGTTTTGTGAGTGAGCTACGCCGGGCTCAGTCCTGGCCGTACGTCAGGTCCTCAAGCACGTCCTCGAGGGTGATGTCGTAGCGGACCCAAGGTCCTCCGGCCGACCGGGCGCTGCGAGGGGTGACTCTCCCCCCACGGACGAATCCGATGAAGTAGTGGGGGTCGAACTGGACTCGGGCACGGGGGCGACGGCTCTTTCTTCCAATGCGATCGTTTGGCATGACGAACTCCTTTCCTCCCCTGGACTGTAGGAGCATTTATGCAGTTGATCCTGACAGACAAGACTGCGATACTGCAGCCATGTTCAACTGGGACGACGTTCGTTACTTTTTGACGCTTCAGCGACAGTCGACCCTGGCTGCAGCCGGGGCTGCACTAAAGCTGGACCCCACGACGGTCGGCCGGCGTCTGGTCAAGCTCGAAGAAGAGCTCGGCGCGCGCCTGTTCGATCGAACGCCGAGCGGCTACGTGCTGACCGAGGCGGGGCACCGGCTTCTTCCCCGAGCCGAACGCATCGAACGGGAAGCCCTCGGCGTTGAGCGCGACGTGGCGGGCGAGGATCAAAAACTCGAAGGCGTGGTGAAGCTGACCGCAACGGAGATGTTGACTACTCGTTTCATCGCTCCCCACCTTCGCCGATTCCGAGAACGGTACCCAGAGATCCAGCTCGACCTCAACTGCACGAACCTCGACGTCAATCTCGCGCGACGAGAAGCCGACATCGCCTTACGTCTCTCACGTCCGACACAGGAAGACCTGATCATCAAGCGCCTGTCGTTCATCCATCTAGGCCTCTACGCGTCGCGCGACTACGCCGACCGCTTCGGGCTCCCGAAGGACTCCCTCGCCGGTCATCAGATGGTGCTCTTCGCAACCCGTCGGCCGTTCCGACGCGAGAACGAATGGCTCGAGGCGCGAATGGACGGCGCACATGTCGCGCTCCGATCGGACAGCGTGTCGTCGATGTACGCCGCCACTGTGGCTGGCGCGGGGATCGGGCTGCTTCCCTGCCTGGTTGCCGACCACGACAGACAGCTGGTCCGCGTCCCGGTGGACGGTGCCCCGGAGCCTCGTCAGATTTGGCAGGCCGTCCACAAAGACCTTCGTGACAGCGCGCGGATTCGGGCGGTCCTCGACTTTCTGGGGAAGGTGCTCACCCCGCCAGCCGAACAAATCTCCGCCGCCTGACGTTTCACTCCGGTGACGCGTTTGCCTTCTGCGAACGTACGGCCTCGAGAAAGCGCTCCCCGTAGCTATGCAGGCGGGCAGGCCCCATTCCGTAAATGTCCGCGAGGGCTTCCGAGCTTTCCGGGCGCGCCGCCGCGATTTCGAGCAGCGTGCGGTCGTGACAGACCACGTACGCGGGCACGCCGCGGTCGCGCGCGAGAGCAAGCCGCGCCTCGCGAAGACGCTCGAACAACGCCTCGTCGACACCTTCAGGCGGGGGGCGTGTTCCCGAGCCCTTCTTCGACTTCGCTCGACGCTTTGCCTGCCCGGCCTCAGGCGGCGGCAGCAGCATACGGACGGGTTCGTCTCCCCGCATGGCCCCGACGCCTCGCGCGGTGAGAAAAGGAACGGGGAACTCCGTCGTCGTCAGGTCGACCATCCCTGCCGTCATCAAGCGTCGTAGAAGTGCCAGCACCCAGGCCTTCGGATGCGACGAGAGGATCCCATGCGTGGACAGGGCGACGAGCCCGAGTCGACGAAGCCGCTCGTTGTCGGTTCCGTGGAGCATCTCTGCGACCGCGTTGAGACCGGCGCGGCGCTGGTTCCGTGCGACGCCTGCCAGTGCCTTCTTCACGATGACGACGTCGTCCTCGGAGAGCTGTCGGTCGTCGTCGATGGGCGGGCCGCCTCGATCGAGTGCCTCGCAGACGTCGCAGTGCCCGCAGCCCCCCAGGGTCTCCTGTTCGTCCCCGAAGTAGCGGAGGATGAAGTCGTGCCGACAGCTCCCCGCCTCGACGTAGCGCATCAAATCGAGAAAGAGTCGCCACTGCTGCTGCACGTGCTCCGGGTCAGGTTCACGTTCGATGTCGGCGGGGGTGCTTCCGAGGAGGCGACGCCGAAGACCGAAGTCGCCGGAACTCGTGAGCAAGAGGCCGTGGGCCGGCTGCCCGTCCCTACCCGCGCGACCCACCTCCTGATAGTAGGCCTCGACGGAACCGGGGGCCTGAACGTGCACCACCGTGCGAATGTCAGCTCGGTCGATTCCCATCCCGAACGCGTTGGTGGCCACCACCACGTCGAGCGACCGGTCGGCAAAGCGCCGATTCACGTCTTCGCGCGTCGAGGATGCCAGCCCCGCGTGGTACGCGGCGGTACGCCAGCCGGCACCGGCGACGGACTCGGCGACCTTTTCGGTGTTGCGGCGCGTGGCCGCATACACGATAGCCCCGCCTCTCGGATCGTCCGGGCTGCCGAGTGCCGACGAGAGCGCCTCGAGAAGCTGCCTCCGCCGATTCGCGGCGCTGTCGGTCTCCACCACCGCGAGATGCAGATTGGGCCTGGAGAAGCCGCGAAGAATGACGGCTGCGTCTGCCCCGGCGAGCCCTAGCCGCGCCTGGATCTCCTCGCGGACGATGGGCGTCGCCGTCGCCGTGCACGCCAGGATTCGCTCAGGCGCGAGCCGCCCGAGCACCTCGCCGAGCCTGAGGTATGAAGGCCTGAAATCGTGCCCCCACTGCGAGATGCAGTGCGCCTCGTCGATGGCCACCATGGGCGGCCGGAGGCCCGCCAACAGATCCAGAAGCGCGTCCGAGGCAAGCCGCTCCGGCGCCACGTACACCAGCCGGTACTCTCCTCGCGCGATGCCGCGCTCGCGACGGCGACGCTCGTCGACCTCGAGCGTGGATGCGAGATAGGTCGCGGGGACGCCGTGTGCCGACAGCGCACGAACCTGGTCCTCCATCAGTGCGATCAGCGGCGAGACGACGATGGAGGTGCCCCCCAGCACGGCCGCAGGGAACTGGTAGCAGAGCGACTTCCCACCCCCGGTCGGCGCGATCACCAGCACTTTGCGCCGGCCCGTGAGAAGCTCGTCGACCGCCTCGCGTTGCCAAGGGTAAAACCCGGCGAGGCCGAAGTGTTCTTGCAGCGCAGAGTCGATCTCAATCATCGAAGCGCTGCACCGTACTGCGCGAGCCGCGTGCACGCCACGGTTATCGGACGCTTCCCACGCGTGGTTTCCCGAGTTGGCCACTTCGCAGAGTCGGCCTTATACCGCCCACGTGGCTCTTCCGATCACAATCGTGTCCGACATCGTCTGCCCCTGGTGCTTCATCGGCCACCGACGGCTCGATGAGGCGCTCGCCCAGCTTCCCGATCTCGAGGTCTCGATCGACTGGCGCCCTTACCAACTGAATCCGCACTTCCCGCGTGAAGGGGTGGACTATCGCGATCACTACCGGCGAAAGTTCGGCCGCGGCTCGAGCATGGCACGCGCCCGACTGGAGGAAGCGGGCACATCCGCCGGCATCGACTTCCAGTTCGACCTCATCGAGACCATTCCGAACACGCTGTCGGCGCACACGGTGATCGGCTGGGCCCCGGAGGGCGAACTCCGGAGCGCCGTCGTCGAACGGTTCTTCGAGGGTTACTTTCTCGAGGGAAAGGCGATGAACGACCCGGACGTCCTCGCAGAGCTTGCCGGGGAGGCAGGGCTCGACCGAGCGGAGGTTGCCGAACGTCTCGCACGAGACGACGATCGGCAGCGGGTGGACGCCGAAGCCGACGCCAATCGGCGAAGCGGGATCACGGGCGTCCCCTTTTTCAAGATCGCGGACAAGTACCCGATCCCCGGCGCACAGTCGGCGGAGACCATCGGCAAGGTAATCGAGCGCGTCCTCCGACGCGAGGCGCAGGCGTCATAGCCGCACGATGAAGTCTCGGATGAAGCCGGCCACGGCGTCCGCCCGCTCCATCACGAACATGTGTCCGGCGCCCTCGAGCAGGTGAAGCCGAGCGTTCGGGATGTGTGTGTGCATGAACTCGGCGTACTTCGGGGGCGTCAGCGCATCTGCGGTTCCGCCGACGACGAGCGTGGGCACCGAAATCTGCGAGATCTCGTGGAGCCGGTCGAACTGGTTGGCCGAG
Organism: Myxococcota bacterium; assembly: GCA_039177115.1. Lineage (GTDB taxonomy): Bacteria > Myxococcota_A > Polyangia > Polyangiales > Houyiibacteriaceae > SG8-38. The sequence continues at coordinate 179,366 of JBCDFZ010000001.1, read as the reverse complement.
CGCCAGTCGACGAGCCCAGTGCTGGAGGGCGTGAGGCGGAGGTTTCCTTCGAGCTCAGTAACCACGTCGGGGTCGGCATCGCCTTCGGTCAGCCCGGGACTCGACCCGGCTGGCTCACCCGTAGCCGCAAGCCGCTCGAACAGCTGAAGGATCGTCGGATGGACGCGAAGCCGGGCGCCGGTGGCGAGGAGCACGATGCCTGCCAGCTGCGACGCGCCTCCTCGAAGTGCGAGCTCGATCGTGACCGCACCACCGAGTGAGTGACCTGCGAGCACGTACGGCCCCTCCACTTCCGCCTCGACGAACTCCTGCATGAAGTCGGCCTGGTCTCCAAGCGACTCGAGGGGAGGTCCTTCGCTTTCTAGGCGGCCCGGACGATCCACCGCCACAGCGGAAACACCGGAGAGCGCGTTCAAAAGCCGGTCGAACGCGTGGTGGTTGTCCGCCGCACCGTGCATGCAGACGAGGGTCGGCCCGTCTCCGTCCTCTCGACGAAAGCCGACGCATCGTCCGGAGACTCGGACGGTCGCTACCACGGAGGTTCCCCACTGGCGCTGGCGACCGCAATTGCCTGAAACCGGAAGTAGCGTTCCCGGTCGTAGGTGCCGGTGTAGCGCAGCGCGAGCTCGTCGAAGTTCACCGTCCGCACGAAGCGATACCCCGTTTCGTTCATCAGCGGCGTCGCGTCGTTGAAGCCGAACCGAATCGGCTCGCCAAGGTCGGCAACCATGCCCTGCATCGCCCGGTCCTCGTCACGAAGCTTCGAGCCGGAAGAGGCAAGGTTCCGGCCGAGGAAGTCGAACACGAGACCAGACTCGGGCGTGAACTCTGAGGCGATTCGACGCAGCGTGGATCGCGCGGCCTCTTCCCCGAGGTAGTAGACGACGCCCTCCCAGACGAAACACGTCGGTTTCGCGTGGTCGAGGCCGGCGGAGGCGAGACGCTCCACGAAGTCGTCGGTTTCGAAGTTGCACGAGACGAAGGTGGCGGCCGACATCGGGTAGTTCGGCAAGGCGGCAAGCCGGTGTCGCTTGTCGTCCTGGCTCGACGGGTGATCCACCTCGAAGAACCGAACCCCGTCTGCGGCAAGGCGAGCGGCCCGCGTGTCGAGGCCTGCCCCGAGAATCACGACCTGTGCGACTCCACTCGCAATCGCGCCCCGGACAGAGTCGTCGATGTAGCGGGTACGAAGCGCGACCCAAAGGCCCATCGCAGGCCAGTGCCGATCCCACTGTACGCAGAGCGCTTCGCCCGAGTCGCCCGCGAGCGCCCGTGCCCACGGATCGTCACAGATGCCCTCCCCCGATTCGGTCGCGCGCGCCCGATACCCCGAGATCAAGACTGCGGTCTGGCTCGCGCCCTTGGGGTCGGACACGACTAGTGTCCGTGTTCGCGGTCGATTCCTGGATGCGTCGGATCCCCGGGCTCGTGCCTCGGGTTTGCGGTGAGGTACGTCCCGTCTTTGCCGGGGATCGAAAGGAGCGTCTCCTTGTCGTAAAGGAAGTGATCGCGCGCCGTCGAGGGCGGCATGTGCATCCCGGTGTCCATGCGGATGGCGTCACAGGGGCAAGCCTCCACGCAGTAGCCGCAGAAAATGCAGCGCAGCTCGTCGATGACGAACACCTCGGGGTAACGCTCGTACCCGTAGCGGGGGTCGTCGGGCGCGTACTCGGCCGGCTCGATGTGGATGCACTGCGCAGGACAGGCGGTGCTGCAGCAGAGGCAGGCGACGCAGCGCGGCGACCCGTCGGTTCGCTGGGTCAGGCGGTGGATTCCGCGGAAGCGTTCGGGATACTCACGCTTCTCTTCGGGGTACTTCACCGTGTCGATGGTCTTGTTTTCCGCCGGGCCGAGGGTGTTCTTGAAGAACCGCTTCACGGCGAAACCGAGGCCCTTGGTGGCCTCGGGGAGATACGCCTGCTCGGCGATCGTACGGCCCGGCTTCTTGATGACTTTGACGGTAGCGGCCATGAAAACCTCAGAACTTGTCGAGGAACGCGACGTATTTGTCGAGTCCGCCTGACAAAATGAAAGCACCCATGAAGAGGATGTTGAGAAGGGAAAGTGGCAGAAGGCCCTTCCAGCAGAGCTTCATCAGCTGGTCATAGCGGAATCGCGGCATGGTCCACCGGATCATCAGCTGGAACCAGATGAAGACGATAATCTTCACGAGGAAGAAGAGAACCTGGATGAGGATAACCACCCAGTGGGTGAGCTGCAGGGTGAGCCCGAACACGTGAAACCCATCGCGCTCGAGGAATGGGACGTCCCAGGCCCCGAAGAACAGGATCGACGCGATGGCCGCGAGAGAGACGACCTCGACGAACTCCCCCATGAAGAACATGCCGAACTTCATGCCGGAGTACTCGGTGAGGTAGCCACCCACGAGCTCGCTCTCTCCTTCTGGGAGGTCGAAGGGTACGCGCTTGGTCTCAGCGATGGCGGCTGTGAAGAACATGACGAACCCGAGCGCGAGGAAGGGATTGAAGATCCCCCAGCTATGGATGTGCTGCCACTCGGCCATATCCTCGAGTCGAAGCGACCGATACACCATGAACGCGGGCACCAGCGTGAGACCGAGCACGACCTCGTAGCTCACCATCTGGCTTGCCGCCCGGATTCCGCCGAGCAGGGAGAATTTGTTGTCGGATGCGTAGCCCGAGATAGCGGCCCCGATGATGCCGGTACTGGCGATCGCGAAGATGAAGAGGATCCCGACGTTGAGGCTTGCCACCTGCATCGGGACGATAGCGCCGGAAATCTCGCCCGTGCGCGGCAGGACCTGATTCCAGTGGTCGAGGTACAAGGTGCTCGCGAACGGAATGACGGCGAACGCGGCGATGGCGGGGATCAGCGCAATGATCGGGCCGGCCGCGAAGAGGAACTTGTCGGACTTCGGAGGGACGAAGTCTTCCTTCCAAATGAACTTGAGTGCGTCGGCGAGCGGATGCAGAAGCCCGAGAAGCATGATCTTGCCGCCATTGCGCACGATCATGCTGTGAACCCCGTAGCCAATCCGCAGCAGAACCGCGGCGGCGCCGAACCCGATGAGCGTTCGAGTCAGGGTGGCCGTGGAAACCGGCAGCGGATTGCTCCCACGGATGGCCACGTAGCTCACCGCGATGAGCGCAAGCACGGCGACGACCCCCGTGAGGGCGAAGCCGCGCCACATGGGCCCGCGCACCTTGTCGATGAACGAAACGGCCGGGGCTGGCAGCACGATGGCCGCGCGGCTCGGACCCAGGCGATCCTGAATCATGGCGCTCTGTCGTCGCTCCGCCCAGATGAGGACCGGCGCGAAGACGCCGACGGTCACTAGAAGGACGAACAGAATTTTTAGAATGGAAGAAAAGACGAGCACTTCGGTCGTCATTGCGCCGCCTCCACGTTGTCGGAGAGCGCCGCGCGAACCTGCTCGACCGCGTCGAAGCCGAGGTCGTGGCCGAGCGCCTTGGCAAGCGCCGCCACGGTCTTCCATCCCGGTTCGACGCCGGCGGGGGGCGACAGCACGGCACCAAACGACTGCGCCATGCCTTTCTCGTTGGTGAAGCTGCCGTCGATTTCGAAGACGTCGGCCACCGGAATGGCCACGGACGCGACCGCGGCTAGCGCGCCGACGTGGCTCGTCAGGGAGACGACGGCGTCAAGGCTGACGAGCGGCGCCAGCTCCTCGAGCTGCTCCGTACTGGCCCACCCGAGCGCCAGGACGCCCTGCACCGCGCCACTTTGGACGTCAGCGAGGAGGTCGGCCGTGGTCCGGAGCTCGGAGCCGGCGGCGGCGATAGCGCCTGCCCGGTTCGGGTTGTTGTCGTCACTCCGCAGGATGTCGTCGCCTTCCCAGCCTCCGAGCGCGGCGAGGTAAAGCTGTGTCGTGCCAAGCGCCTCGGCCAACTTGGCGAGGGCAAGGTTGTCCTCGGTGGTGTGCTGCGCGCTGAAGACGACCGCGATCTTGTCGGCGTCGACGCCGCCCAGAAGCCCCGCCGCCTCGGCAATCGCAGCCGCATCGCCAAGAGGCACGCGATCGGCGCCCCGACCGCGGGTGGGCGTCGTCAGGCGATCCTGGTCGTGACGCGTGTACGTCATCATGCCGTCGTCACACATCCAAAACTTGTTCACGTCCTCGTTGTCGCGCGGACGGAGTCGATAGACCTTCCCGTACCTCGGGTCGTAGTCGACGTGGCTGTTGCAGCCGGTTGCACACCCCGTGCACACGCCCTGCCCCGACTTCAAGAACCAGACCCGGGCTTTGAATCGAAAGTCCGAGCTGGTGAGGGCGCCTACCGGGCAGACGTGCTCGGTCATGAGCGTGTACTTGTGGTCGAGCTCTCGCCCAGGCGCCAAAACAATTTCGTTTCGGTTGCCGCGCTCCCGCATGTCGAGGACGTGATCTTTCGCCACCTCGTCGCTGACGCGAATGCACCGCGTGCACATGATGCATCGCTCAGCGTCGTACACGATGGTGGGCCCGAACCGAACGCCCTTCGGTTTGTGAACCGGCTCGGTGAGCTTGCGCTTCAGGGTTCCCTGATGCTCGTAGTAGTAGTCTTGAAGCTTGCACTCGCCGGCCTGGTCGCAGATGGGGCAGTCGACCGGGTGATTGAGCAACAAGAACTCTTGCACGCTCGCTTGCGCAGCCTTGACTTCCTCGTTCGTGGACGAGACCTCCATGTCCTCGGCCGCCGCAAGCTGGCATGAAGGCTGAAGCTTGGGCTTGGTTGCTGGGACGTACTCGCCCTTCTCGGCGTCGAACTCGAGCTGCGGCATCGCCATCTGACGTCCGCTGGTGACGTGGACGAGGCACATGCGGCAGTTGGCCGCGATGGAAAGCCCGGGATGCCAGCAGTAGTGGGGGATTTCGATGCCGGCGCGCCACGCCGCCTGAATCACGGTTTCACCGGGCTCGAAGGGAATCTCGCGTCCGTCTAGCTTGAACGTGGGCATTACCGATCACACTCGCCGCCGATCATGTTGATCGACCCAAAGGTTGGAATGATGTCCGCGATCATGTCCCCCATCAGCATCTCGCGGCACGCGGACAGGTTGTACCAGCAAGGCGGTCGCACGCGCACGCGGTAGGGCGTGCCGCTCCCGTCTGAGACGATGTAGAAGCCGAGTTCGCCGTTTCCGCCCTCGGTGAAGCTGTAGACCTCGCCCTTCGGCGTGCGAAGACCCTCCATCACCAGCTTGAAGTGGGCAATCGTCGCTTCGATGGTGGTATAGACGTCGTCCTTTTCGGGGAACACGATGCGGGGATCGTCAACGTTGACCGGACCGTCATCGGGCATCTGCTCCATCGCCTGCTCGATGATGCGAACCGACTGCCGAATCTCTTCGAGGCGAACCATGAACCGGTCCCAATTGTCGCCGTCCTGGCCGACCGGCACTTCGAAGTCGAAGCGGTCGTAGACCATATACGGGTCGTCTTTGCGCACGTCGTACGCGACCCCCGAGGCGCGCGCGACTGGGCCGGTACAACCGAAGGCCAGCGCGTTCTCTTTGGTGAGGATGCCGACGCCCTGCATGCGGTCGAGGAAGATGCGATTGCGGAGGAGCATGATCTCCGCTTCCTTCACCACGTTGTGAATCTCGGGCACCAGTGCCTTGAGGTCGTCCTTCAGAGTGTCGGTGGGCGGCGCAGCCATCCCTCCGATGCGGCCGAAGCTATGCGTCATCCGCGCGCCGGTTTCCTTCTCGAGCAGATCCCAGATCCAGTCGCGGACCTTCAGGAGCCAAAGAAACGGCGTGAATGCCCCGAGCTCCATGGCAGACGCGCCGTTGCACGTGAAATGGTCGGCGATTCGCGAAAGCTCGCCGAGGATGACGCGGTAGTACTGACAGCGTTCGGGCACCTCGATGTCGAGGAGCTTTTCGACCGCGAGAGACCATCCGACGTTGTTGAGCATCGGGGAGACGTAGTTCAGGCGATCTGCGTAGGGGAACACCTGGGCCCACGTGCCGCGCTCACACGACTTCTCGAAGCCGCGATGAAGGTAGCCCGGCTGGATGTCGAGGTTGAGGATCTTTTCCCCGTCGAGGTCGAGCACCATGCGGATCGTGCCGTGCATCGCCGGATGCGATGGCCCCATGTTGAGGCGCATCGGTTCGGTGGGGAGCTCGAGGGCGGATTCTTCCTCGAGCAGCTCGTCGGCGGGTTCCATCTACTCTCCCGAACCTTCCTCGGCCGTGCTGGGCTCCGCGGCCACGGCCTCCGCAGCTTTCCGGGCAGCCAGTCGTTCTTGGAGCTGTTGCGCGGCTTCGGAATCGCTGAGCGTTCGACGCTGCCCCTGCTGCAGCCCGATGGCCGGGGACACCTGCGCATCGCCGCCCGCAAGACGCGCCTCCCAGTCGATGCGCGCGAAAGGTTGGCCCTCTTCGATGCCGAACGGAGGAAGCTTCTCGATCTCTTCGACGTCGCGATAGGGGACGAGAGGCTGCGCACGATCGATTGGGTAGTCTTTCCGGAGTGGATGACCGACGAACTCGTCGTAGAGCAGGATGCGGCGCATGTCGGGATGCCCGGCAAACGAGATGCCGAACATGTCGTACACCTCGCGCTCGGCCCAGTTGGCGGCAGGCCAGAGAGCGCTGAGACTCGCGAGTTCCTTTCCTTCGGCGACCTGCGTGCGAACGCGAATCCGAGCGCCGGTGCTCGACGAGCGCATCAGGAGCAGCACGTCGAAACGCGCGTCAGGCCGTTCGGGGTGGTCTACCGCCGTCAGGTCGGTGAAGTGGTCCATCAGGATGGACTCGTCGTCCTTGATGAACGACGCCACGTCGGACCAGTCGCCCTCGCCCACGACGACTTCGTGATCCCCGAACGCGTCGCTCGCGTCGAGGATGCGTTCGCCGAAATGTTCCCGCAGTCGATCGACGACCGCCTGGCTCATGAGCCGCTCTCCCCGCCGCCACCGGGCGCCTGTCCGGTCACGAGCTTCGGCGGAACGATCACGGGCTCACGGTCGTTCTTCTGGATTTTCTCCTGAAGAAGCATGAGGGCGTCGAGCACCGCCTCCGGCCGCGGCGGGCAGCCGGGAATGTAAACATCGACGGGAATCACTTTGTCGACCCCGGGAATCGTCGTGTAGTTGTCGTAGAACCCGCCGCACGATGCGCAGGTGCCGAACGCGATGACCCACTTCGGGTCGGCCATCTGGCTCCAGATGCGGCGGACGACCGGGCCTTGGCGCTGGCTGATCGTTCCAACGACCCAGAGCACGTCGGACTGTCGCGGGCTGAACCGAGGCGCCTCGGCGCCGAAGCGAGCGATGTCGTATCTCGGGCCTGCGGTGGCCATGAACTCCATTCCGCAGCAGGCGGTGACGAACGGGTACTGGAACAGCGACCATTTGCGTGCCCACTGGAGTAGGTCGCTCAAGCGGGTCGTCACGGCGACGTCTTCGCCGCCCCCCCCGATGACTTTCAGCTCTCCCATTCGAGTGCGCCCTTTCTCCACGCGTATGCGAGGGTGACCCCGAGCACCACCAAGAACAGCACCATCTCGACGAAACCGAACCAGCCGAGCTCGTCGAAGAGACTCGCCCAGGGGTACAGGAAGACGGCCTCGATATCGAAGACGACGAAGAGGATGGCCGTGAGGTAGAACTTGATGCTGAGCCGGATGTGTCGGGCACCCGTGGTTTCCGACCCAGCCTCGTAGGGGATGGCCTTCTCGGCCGTCATGTTCTTGGGGCCGAGGACGGTGGTAAGACCGTATACGGCGAAGGCCACGAGTGCGGCAACGCCGAGCATGAGGAACATCGGCAGGTAGACCGAGAACATGTTGGGATCAGCTCCAAAAAGGCCGCCGCAACGACGGGCTCCCAGGTGCTTAGTATCAGCCTAAGGGGGTGTCAATGAATGCGGCCAGCGCGCTTTTTGCATCGCCTCAGGAGGGCGAACGCGGAGCACAGGAGCAGTCGCGGGCCGGCTACGCGCGGGGACACCGCCGCGCCCGCGGGGCCACCCGCCCGCGGCGGCGGCTGAAGCGGGTTGCGCCGGTCGATCTGTCGCGCCCGCGGGCTCGCCCGATGGCTCATCGCCCGGACAATCGGGGAGCGTCTGCTTCTCGCGGATCCGGGTCGCCGCCATCACCCCCGCCCATGTAGTCGTCGCCGCCGAAGGCGAAGATCGGGTCCGTGCACGCGAACCCGATGATGCAGTCGGCGTCCGTGCTCTCCCACTAGGCGCCCGCCGAGGCTGCCAGGAGCAGCGCCCCAAGCACGACGAACCCGAACTTCGCGAAGGACCCCCATCGATCGCCCCAGAACCGCAGAATAGTCTGGTTTTGCGCTCTTGATAAAAGTGGAGCGATCTCTCCCCCTGTGCCATCGTTTGCGGCTGGGGATGCGTCACCTCGCAAGAATCGCGGCTGTGATCGCGGCCAGCTTACTTCCTGCGGGCGCGTTCGCCCAGGATGGAGCGCCTGGCGAGAGTGGAATCGGTGGCGCGCTGCAGGGCGTCAACAGCTTGTTCGGCGAGTACGTCGTGGGCCCGATCGGCAGCGTGTTGTTCTTCGATTTGCTGTTTTGGGACAACCAGTCTGGCAGCAACTCCGAGCTTCCGTTCATCGTGGCGTGGCTCGTACTCGGCGCGACGTTTTTCACGCTTCGCTTCAGCTTCATCAACCTCCGCGCCTTTCGACACGCCTGGGCGGTCACCGCGGGCCGCTACGATCGCCCAGACGATCCTGGCGAGGTCACGCACTTCCAAGCGCTCTCCTCAGCACTCTCCGCGACGGTTGGCCTCGGCAACATCGCGGGGGTCGCAGTGGCCGTGGGGATCGGGGGGCCCGGGGCCGTGTTTTGGATGATCGTCGGCGGGTTTCTCGGTATGTCGTCCAAGTTCACCGAGTGCACGCTCGGGCAGCTGTATCGCGAGCGTAGCGCCGACGGCCACATCCTCGGCGGCCCCATGCGATACCTGCAGCGCGGGCTCGCCGAGCGAGGTTCCCCGAGGCTCGGGAAGTTCCTGGCCGTGCTGTTCGCGGTGATGTGCATCGGCGGGAGTCTCGGCGGCGGCAACATGTTTCAAGCGAATCAGAGCTACGCGCAGGTCGCGCTCGTCCTGCCGTTTCTCGACAGCGGCTGGGGTGCTCTCGTCTACGGCCTGTTCCTCGCCACGATGGTCGGGCTGGTCATCGTCGGCGGCATCCGGCGCATCGGCCGTGTGGCGTCGTTCATCGTGCCCGCCATGGTCGCCATCTACCTCATCGCGGGCCTCTTCATACTCACGACGCACGTCGACCAGCTCGGCGCCGCGTTGTCCCACATCGTCGGTCAGGCATTCTCTCCCAAGGCGGGCGTGGGCGGCTTCCTCGGCGTCCTCGTTACGGGGATTCGTCGCTCCGCGTTTTCGAACGAGGCAGGTGTCGGATCGGCGGCCATCGCGCACTCCGCAGCCGCGACGAACGAGCCTGTCCGGGAAGGCATCGTCGCGCTGCTCGAGCCTTTCATCGACACCATCGTCGTCTGTTCCATGACCGGCTTGGTCGTCGTGGTGACCGGGGCCTACGAAAGCGGCGCCGAGGAGGGCGTTCTGATGACGTCCAAGGCGTTTGCCACCGTGCTGCCATGGTTCCCGCAGGTGTTGAGCCTCGCTGTGTTCCTGTTCGCCTTTTCCACGATGATCTCTTGGAGCTACTACGGAGAGCGGTGTTGGACTTCGCTCTTCGGCAGCGAAACTTCGATCATCTTCAAGATTCTGTTTCTTGCCTGCGTGGTCCTCGGCTCGGTATTGAAACTCGCCAACGTCGTCGACTTCTCCGACTTGATGATCCTCGGGATGGCCTTCCCGAACATCCTCGGCATGTACTTGCTGAGCGGCAAGGTTCGCGAACGACTCGACGACTACTGGTCGCGATATCGCAGCGGGCAGATGCAGCGGGAACGCTAACTGCTACGCTCGCGCCATGTCGGAGTTCTCCGAGCGACGAAAGAAGCTCCTCGATAGGATCGGGGACGGTGTTGCGCTCTTTCCGTCAGCGCCTGCCGCGATCCGAAACCAAGACGTCGAGCACAGCTATCGCCAAGACAGCGACTTCTTCTACCTCACCGGGTTCGACGAGCCCGAGAGCGTGCTTATCCTGACGAATCAACACGACGAGCATCGCGAGGTGCTGTTCGTGAGGCCTAGAAAGCGCGACCGCGAGATCTGGGACGGACCTCGCGCCGGGGTCGAGGGCGCCGTACACGACTACGGCGTCGACGCCGCTTTCCCCATCGATGAGTTCGCGTCACGGCTTCCTGATTACATCGGAAACGTCGAACGACTTCACTACCGAGTCGCTCAACACGGCGACATGGACAAACGCGTGTTCGACTGCCTCAGCCTCCTGCGGCGCGGAGGTCGGCGCGGGGTCGGCGCGCCGGACACCCTCATCGACTCGGGCAAGTACGTGCATGAGATGCGTCTTCGGAAAAGCGCCGAGGAGATTGCGACGATGCGTCGCGCAGCAGCCATCACCGCTGAAGCGCACCGGCGTGCCATGGCCGTGACTGCACCCGGGGTACACGAGTACGAGGTCGACGCCGAGCTTCTCCACGTCTTCCGGAAACACGGCAGCGAGCGCCCCGCGTACGACGCCATCGTCGGTTCGGGTCCAAACGCGACGATCCTCCACTACCGAGCGGGTAATCGACCGATGAGCGACGGCGAGCTGGTCCTGATCGATGCGGGCTGCGAGCTCGACTACTACGCCAGCGATGTGACACGAACCTTCCCCGTCAACGGCCGCTTTTCAGCTGAACAGCAGGCGATCTACGAGCTGGTCCTCGTGGCGCAGAAAGAGGCCATCGAGGCCGTGCGCCCCGGTGTGACGCTCGAAGACATCCACGTCGGGGCCGTTCGCACGCTCACAGACGGGCTCGTCCAGCTAGGACTCCTCGAAGGAGATGTGGACGCGCTCATCGAGGAAAAAAAGTACGAACCCTTCTACATGCACCGGACCTCGCACTGGCTCGGGATGGATGTCCACGACGTCGGCCGGTACTTCACCGACGGAAAACACAGACCCCTCGAGGACGGGTTCGTGCTCACCGTCGAGCCCGGCCTGTATGTGGCCACCGACAACGAAGACGTGGACGAGCGCTGGCGAGGGATCGGCGTCCGCATCGAGGACGACGTGGCGGTCACAAACGAAGGCTTCGACGTGCTCACCGACGGGATTCCCAAAGAGGTTGCCGAGGTCGAAGCCGCCTGCGGCTAGCGCGTCGTCCGACTACCGCCCGTGTGGTATGTCGGCTCCATGACACAAGACCGAACGCTTGCCTTTGTCGGGGCCGGAAACATGGCCGGCGCCCTCATCCGCGGCCTCGTCGGCACGAGGACCGTGCCGGCGAACCAAATCACGGCAGCCGACCCCGACGACAGCCGGCTCGCCGTACTCAGCCGAGACCTCGAAGTCCGAACGACGAACGACAACACCGAGGCTGTCGCGGACGCGGACGTCGTACTGCTCGCCGTGAAGCCACAGATGTTCGGCCAGGTGTTGCCCGCCATCGCAGACGCCCTACGCCAAGACGCCCTCGTGGTCTCGATCGCTGCGGGAATTTCGACTTCCAGGATCGAACGGGACCTCCGGCCGGAGACCCGTGTCATCCGGACGATGCCCAACACGCCAGCACTCGTCGGAGTAGGCGCGACCGCGGTCGCCGCGGGGACCCACGCAACCGACGAAGACACGCAGATGGCGGCCACGCTGTTCGAGAGCGTGGGGCTCGTCGTGCGCGTCCCCGAAAACCAGATCGACGCCGTGACCGGGCTGAGCGGATCCGGACCGGCCTACGTCTTTTCGATGATCGAAGCGCTTCGGGACGCGGGTATACGCGAAGGGCTCGAGCCGAAAACCGCGCTGGCGCTTGCAACGCAGACGGTTCGAGGCGCTGCGGAACTCTTACTGCAACGTGGCGAGACACCCGAGGCCCTGCGTCAAAAAGTCACGAGCCCCGGCGGGACGACGCTCGCGGGCTTGAAAGCCCTCGACGATCGAGGCTTTCAAGCGGCTCTGCTCGGCGCGGTTCGCGCGGCCACGCGCCGATCCGTGGAACTCGGCCAGCTACAGAGCTAGGACGCGGTCGCCTTCAGCCCCGCGGCCCGAAGAGCGCGGTCCCAACCCGAAGCATCGTCGTACCTTCGGCAATGGCCGCCTCGAGGTCGTGGCTCATGCCCATCGAGCACACGGGAAGGCCGTGCGCGGCCGCCAGCTCGCGAAGCGAGGCGAAGAATGGACGCGCATCGTCCGGGTCGTCGTCATGCGGCGCCACCGTCATCAAACCTTCGAGCCGAAGGCCTGAGAGCGCCCGCACGGCGCCAACCAAGTCAGACACCGACTCCGGATCGCAGCCGGACTTCTGCGGCTCGCGGCCGACGTTGACCTGAATGAGGACTTCGGTGGGGACTCGGCGTCGCGCCGCGCGAGTCGAGAGCGCCTCCGCGAGACGCAGCGAATCCACCGTATCGACCGACGCGTTGGCTCGCTCGACGAGCTTGGCCTTGTTGCGCTGAAGGTGGCCGATGAAACGCCAGCGGATGTCCGAAAGATCTTGCAAGGCGTCTGCCTTTTGAGCGAGCTCCTGAGCGTAATTCTCGCCGAACACACGGAGACCCACGTCATGGGCCGCGCGAATTGAATCCAAGGAGTGCGCCTTCGAAACGGCAACGAGCTCGATCTCGCCGGGATCTCGTCCAGCGTGGTCGCAGGCGCGCGCGATTCGGTCGCGCACGGCGTGCAGGTTCTTCGACAGCGTTTCCGTCAGGGCCATGCGTCGATCGCTCCGTGTTCCTTCAACAGCACAACTACGTCTGCAGCGGGCAATCCGACCACGTTGGTGTACGACCCCTCCAGTTTCTCGACGAACCCGCTGGCCAAACCTTGGACCGCGTATGCGCCGGCTTTGTCGCGCCCTTCCCCAGTTGCAACGTACCGAATGATCTCGTCCGGCTCGATGCTGCGAAACCGAACGCCGCTCTCGACGACGATCGCTGCGACGGCGCCCCGCGCGGACTCACCGAGCACGACTCCAGTCACCACGCGATGCTCTCGACCTTGGAGGAGATCGATCATGCGACGAGCGTCTTCATCGTCCTCAGGCTGTCCCAACCGGCGGCCGTCGACGCACACCATCGTGTCCGCGGCCAGGGCCCAGCGACCTTCGTCGAGGGTGGCGACCACGTGATCGAGCTTCGCGAGAGCGACGGCCCGCACGAACGCGGCGTCTTCCACGGCTTGAATCGCGCATTCGTCGACCCCGCTAGGCTGGACCTCGAACGGGATCCGTAGTGTGGTCAGGATCTCGGCGCGTCGCGGCGATGCCGAAGCCAAGACCAGGGGCCGTTCCGCGTCGATCAAGCTTCGTCCCCGAGCTGTCTGCGGTAGCGTCGAAGATAGCTCTGGCTCACCTGTTCGGGGTCGAGCTTGAGGCACTTGGCGAACTCCGTCACGAAGCCACGCACGTAGACCGCGGCCGGCAAAGACTCGAAGGCGTCCTCTTCGATGTATCGGAGATAGTGGGTTCCGACTTTCGTTCTCTCGCTGATCTGGTCGAGACCGGTTCCTTGGGATTCTCGAACCGCCCGCAGGAGCGCACCCGAAAACTCGGTGTCGGGGGTGATCGCAGGTGCCGGAGGAAGCTCCGCAGGATCGACCGCCTGAACCTCCGCACTGACGGAGATCGCCGGCGCATCGGGAAAGACCGACGCCTCGTAAGGGCGGCGGCGAGCCGGATCGAGGAGCACGTCGTAAGCCTCGTCGATCCGCGCGCGAGTTGCCTCGATGCCGTCGCCATCGAAGAGGCCGAAGGTCACGATGTGGTCTTGGTCGAACACCGCGCACATTCGTTTGTATGCGCGACGGATCTCTTCATCGGTGGCACCGCGCTCCACCTCGAGGACGTCGTAGTGGGAGTTCGCTGGCACGTCCAACCACGGGGTCCGGGCCCGACGGGCATCCTGAGGGGCCAAGAGGCGGCGTGCGATTTTCTCGATGTTGCGACTCGCACGACTTCCGGGGCTCTCGACCAAGAGAGGCCGACGTTTTTGGGAAGTCGTCCGAACGGCGTCGTCGTGCTCGACGTAACCAAGGTAGCGTAGATGGACTCCGAGCCGCCGACGCGCTGCGACGGTGACCTGATCTCCGAGCTCGAGGTCGGCGCGAAGACGTGCCTGGTTCACGACGAACGGGAGATCGAACTCGGCCATCGCGGCGCGAAGGTCTCTTCCCAGCGACGGCGATTCCCGACGGGCAAGTTCGCATACGTCGACTGGAGCGGGGGCAAGGCCGGCCCGGGTGAAAACCCGCTGAAGCGCCTGCTGGTCGTCGGGGTCGGTCGCCTGAACCATCGCAAGCTGCGAGAACCCGCGCTGAACGATACGGTAGAGCCCCGTCACCGCGTTCGGTTCCGGAAGGGTTACGGCGAGCCGATAGTCAGCCTGACTCCAAAACCGAATCGCCGCATCGCTCGCCACCGCGCCGAGGTCGACGACCGCGAAGTCGGTGTCGAGCTTGCCGATTCGACTTCCGAGCTCTCGGAGCGAGCTTCGGCGTCCGCTGCCGCGATGCGGTTCACTGAGCCCCCCGTGAAGCAGCGAGAGCCCGGAGATCGGGCCGGTCACGGCATCTCGCGATGGCTGGGTGTTGACGGCGTCCGCGTCGAGCTCGGTTCCCTCGAAGAGCCCTGCGGTTTGGTCCCCGAACGCTGGGGCCGGGGCCACGTAGGGGGCGACCTTCGGGTGAAATCCGAGCGCGTGATGCAGATCCGCCCCGCCCGGGTCGGCGTCGACGGCCATCACGCGTTTTCCGATGGTCGTCAGGTAGACCGCCAGATTCGCAGCCAGCAACGATGCCCCCGCGCCCCCTTTGGCGCCAAGAACGGCGATCGTCTTCGGAGCCATCGAAGCGATGTACCAATCGCCTCCCCGGGTTGCAACGAGGGCATGCGCCCGAGACTCAGTCCTTGCGGTCGCGGCGGGCGCGAGGGGCAAACGGGTAGAAGCGTGGCGGCTCGGGACCGGAGTCGACGTCTTCCGCGTCGAGCTCTTCCTCGAGCGGCGGGTCGGCCGCGCGCCAGCACTGGCCGCTTGCGACCTTCTTGTTTCGCGTCTTGATACGCACCCGCGCAATCGGGGCGCTCATCCTGGGTTGAGTCGCCATCGTGTGTCCCGGCTCGTGCAGCCAGCTTTAACACTAACGGACGTTTTCCGACCGAGCACAAGAGGAGAGCGTGAACCGAACAAGACTGTTAGATTCGCCACCCATCGTGGGGTCGAACGAGCGACAGGAGGTGATCGAGGGGGTCGTGGAGGACGTCGTCTTCCGAAGCGATGACGGGGCATTCTCGGTAATCCGTCTCGTGGGGGGTGACGACTCAGAGGCGGCTAGGCACACCGCGGTCGGCGACCTCGGTCAGATCGCCCCGGGTGAAAACGTACGCCTCGTGGGTCGGTGGACCGAGCACGCGGTCTACGGCTCTCGATTTCGAGTCGCGTCGTTCACGCCCACGATCCCGACCACGGAGCAGGGCATGATTCGCTATCTGGGCTCGGGTCTCATCCCAGGAATCGGTCCTGCGCTCGCCGCACGCCTCGTCGAGCGGTTTGGGACGGAAACGCTCGACATCATCGCGACCCAGTCCAAACGAATCCGTGAAGTCCCCGGGATCGGACGACAGCGCGCCCAGTCGATCGCTGAGGCGGTTCGGCAACGTCGGGCAGAGGCGGAGACGATGAGTTTTCTGCACGCGCTCGGCATGGGCCCGGCGACCGCCCGGGAAATCGTCCGGAAGTATGGGGACGACGCGCCTCGTGTGGTCCGGGACGATCCTTACCTCGTGGCCGAACAGATCCGCGGGATTGGCTTTCGTACCGCCGATCGCATCGCGGAGGCCCTCGGCATCGAGGGTGACGATCTCCGTCGGGTGCAGGGAGCCGCGCTTCACACTCTGGGTCGCGCGGTCGACGAAGGGCACGTCTTCGCCACTCGGAACGAGATTCGCGAGGGGCTCTCGCAGCTCGACGTGCCGAACGACCGCGTCGGCGAGGCGCTCGAGGTGCTGGCACGACGCGATCAGGCGCTGCTGGAAGGCGAAGCGGTCTACCCACCCGCACTGCACCGCGCGGAGTGTCTCGTGGCCAACGCCCTCGCCGAGCTGGCGCGCCGACCGAAGGTTACCGACCCGCTGATGACACATGACGAGACGCTCACCGACACGCAGCGCACCGCCGTGCAAGCGTCGCTCGGCACCCATCTCATGGTGCTGACGGGCGGTCCGGGAACTGGGAAGACCACAACCGTGCGCGCAATCGTCCAAGCGCATCGGGCACTCGACCGAACCGTCGCTCTCTGTGCGCCCACGGGACGGGCGGCCAAGCGGCTTTCGGAGGCGTCCGGCGTGGAGGCCAAAACGATTCACCGGCTGCTCGAGTGGAACCCCGCGACCGGACGATTCAACCGTGATGAGAGTCTCCCAGTGGACGCAGATCTCCTGCTCGTCGACGAGGCTTCGATGCTCGACATCCGACTGGCGTCCCAGCTCCTCGCTGCCGTCCCGCCCTCCGCAACGCTGGTCTGGGTCGGAGACGTCGATCAGCTGCCGCCTGTGGGTCCAGGGCAGCCCCTTCGAGACCTGATCTCGTCCCGAGTCTGCCCGACCATCGTCCTCGAAGAGGTGTTTCGACAGGCGCAGCAAAGCGCAATCGTCCGTGGCGCACACTCCGTGCTGCACGGTCACATGCCGGATCCGACCCCTGCAGGGACTCGCGGAGACGGCGACCTCTTCCTGATCTCGTCGAGTGACCCCGAGGTGATCGCCGAGCGCCTCGTGCAGTCGATCAAGCGAATGACGGTCGCGTACGGCTTCGACCCGATCGCCGACGTCCAAGTCTTGACGCCGATGCGTCGCGGGTCGCTGGGAACGCGTAGGCTGAACGAACTGCTTCAGTCCGCGCTGAACCCTACCGACCAGGCCGGCACGGCGCCCACTGCGTTTCGGAGCGGGGACAAGGTGATGCAGCTTCGCAACGACTACGACAAAGAGGTTTACAATGGCGACCTCGGAGAGGTCTCCCGGATCGTAGGCGGCCTGACTTTCATCCGATTCGACGGGAGGGAAGTCGAGTATCAGACCGACGAGCTCGACGCGATTTCACTCGCGTATGCGTCGACGGTGCACAAGGTCCAGGGCAGCGAGTTTCCTGCAGCGGTGATCGTCCTCCACAACGCGCATTTCGTGCTGCTCAATCGGGCGCTCTTCTACACCGCGCTAACGCGCGCTAAGCGACTCGTCGTGCTGATCGGAGATCCGAAAGCAATGGCGCGCGCCGCGAGAAACGCACTCAGCTACGAAACCAACTCCAGGTTGCTTTCGCGTCTCACCGGCTACGACCCCGCGCACTAGAAGCCGTCGAAGGCCTTCATCAGCGCATCGTGAACGCGCGGGCGGAAGCGGCGAATCGCCGCGTTGTCGCCGGGCACAGCGACCCGGTTCGTCAACACGACCACGACGAGCTGGCGCTGCGGGTCGCACCAAAGCGACGTCCCCGTGAAGCCGAGATGTCCGAACGCCTCGGGGTCGATGAGAGACCCCGCCGCGCTGCCTTCGTCGGCGCGTCCGTCCCACCCGAGGCGGTGGCTCCCGCCCGGCCTCGGTGACACGGCGTGGAGGATCCGTTCCTCGGCGAGCGCGCCGTGTCGGCCGTGCCAAGCGCTGACCTGGGCGGCACCGAACCGAGCCACCGCGCGAGCGCGACCGAACATGCCCGCATGCCCGGCGACTCCGCCGAGCGCCGCGCAGTTGTCGTCGTGGACCTCGCCGCAGAGCATCTCGCCGCGCCATTCGGACCAACCGGTGGCCGCACACTGGGTTTTCCAAACCTCGTCCTGCGACGCCGCACCGAAGAACGCATCGCGTTCGATGTCGAGGCCTCCGGTTACCTCCTTCTGCACCACGTCGGCGAGAGGCATTCCGGTGACTCGCTCGAGGGCGAGGCCCACCAGGATGTACCCGAGGTCGCTGTACACCGGCGTCCCGACCGACGTCTGTTCCCAGTGCCGCAACAGCTGTTCGACGATCCACGCGCGCGCGCCCGGCGTGCCTGCCGGGTGCGGCAGGGTTTCGTAGAATGGGACCCAAGCTTCAAGCCCCGAACGGTGGGTCAAGAGCTCCTCCCAAGTACGCTCGCCTATCGGAAAGCCCATCGCCTCGTCGAGGCTGTCGGCCACCCGGGCGCCCAGGTCGAAAGCGCCGCGCTGGTGAAGGGTCAAGGCCGACGTCGCGACGAACGGCTTCGTGATTGACGCGAGGTCGTAGACCGACTCGGTGTCGACCGACCCGAGTCCTTCGCCAAGACTCCCCGTTGCCGCGTCGACGTACGTCCAGTCACGTCCCCGAAAGAGCGCCACGCTTGCGCTCGCACCAGGGAAGACGCCGTGATCGATCCCCTCACCGAGGACCCCCGTCAGCGTTTCTTCGATGCGCGTCGCGACATCGTCAGCCACACCGTTGTCTACCCAATCGGGGTTGGATGGTCTACAGGAACCCGCTGTGGACGCCGTCCCCTTCCTGACAACCGAAGTCGCACCGGTCGATGCGAAGTTTCGCTCAGTACCGGAAGACTTCGTCGTGGACGAGATTCCCGCATACGAAGCCTCGGGCCAAGGTGACCACGTATTCTGTCTCCTCGAGAAGCGGGGGCTGACCACGCGCACCGCCGTCCGACGAGTCTGCGAAGCGGTTGGCGCCGACCACAACCAGACGGGCACGGCGGGGCTCAAGGACCGCAACGCAGTCACCCGACAGTGGATCAGCGTCTTCGGCGTCGACGTAGAACGACTCGCCGGACTGGCCCTCGAGGGAGTGACGATCCTCGAAGCACGTCGGCACGAGACCAAACTCCGGACCGGACACCTCCGGGGGAATCGATTTCGGATTCGCCTCCGTGAAATTGATTCAGCAGGAATCCAGAGGGCCCGCGAGGTGTTGCATGAGATCGAGAGCGTGGGCCTTCCGAACTTCTACGGCGAGCAGCGATTCGGACGTCAGGGCGACAATGCGGAGCGGGCGGCGCTCTGGGTCACCGGCGCGCGGCGCCCTCCACGACAGGCGTTCAGTCGCAGACTCGAGATCTCCGCGCTCCAGTCGTCGTTGTTCAACCGATACGTCGCCGCGCGTGTCGCACGTGGGGACCTCGGTCAAGTGGGACCTGGCGACGTGGCGAAACGACACGATTCAGGCGGCGTGTTCGTCGTCGGGACGAGCGCTGAAGAGCTTCGCGAAGCGCGCAGCAGGGCCGAGCAACGTGAAATTAGTGCAACAGGACCCATGTTCGGGGCCAAGATGCGGTGGCCGGACCCTCCCTCACGCAACGAGGAGGAAGCCCTGCTCGAAGCGGCCGATCTCACGCCCGAGCATTTTGTGCGCTGGAAGCGCCTCGCCCCCGGTACGCGGCGCCTGGTCCGGGTCTTCGTAGACCCGATCTCCACAACTGTAAGCGATGACACGCTCGAACTCGATTTCACCCTACCCGCTGGGTCTTATGCCACCATACTGGTTCGCGAGATTCGCAAGCGGGATGCGCTCAGCCCCGATCCCGGCTAAGACGCGCGCTCGCAAAGAGGACCTCTATGTTCGACATCCAGGAAAGACTCACAGCCTTCGCCATGCTCGGCGCCACGTGGGTCATGTGGCTTCTGATTTTCCTCTCCATTATCGGCGTCGCCATCATTTTCGAGCGCGTTTACTACTTCTTTTCGTCCCGTGAGGACGTTCGGAAGCTCCAGGAAGACCTGAGGCTGCTCCTCGCGAAGAACGACATCGCCGGCGCACGGGAGCGGCTTGGCCAGTCGAACTCGTTTCAGGCGCGCATCGTCTACTCGGGAATCGAGGTGGTCGAGGAAGGTGCGGATGCCGTCGAGGAGCGCCTCGCGGGCGCCACGTCGATCGCGCGCACCCAAATGGAGCGAAACCTCGGCTTCCTCGGAACGGTCGGCAACAACGCGCCCTTCGTCGGACTCCTCGGGACGGTCATCGGCGTCATTCGGGCCTTCCACGCGCTCGACCAGAGCGCCGGCAAGGTCACCAGCGGGCTGATGGCCGAGGTCGGAGAGGCGCTCGTCGCCACCGCAATCGGGCTCCTCGTGGCGCTCCCAGCCGTCGCGTTCTTCAACTTCTTCCAAAGGCTGATTCGCTACCGACTCACCTGGGCCGACGCGCTCGGGCGCGATCTTCTCGCGTACATGAAGGGCTCCTCCAGCGGCAAGGACAAAGGCTGACCCATGGCGGGCGGCGCGAGCTCAGGCGACGACGACGAGCTGATCACAGAGATCAACGTCACGCCCCTCGTAGACGTGGTTCTCGTTCTGCTCATCATTCTGATGGTCACCGCGACGGCTATCGTCTCGAAGACCATCCCGATGGAGCTCCCGAAAGCGGCCACGGGTGAACAAACCCCTTCGACGCTCGCGGTCTCGATCGACCAGAACGGGCAGGTGTTTCTCGACACCATCCCCGTGGATGCCGAGGAACTGCGAACGAAGGTCCGGGCAGCGCGCGAAGCCGACGAAGACCTCCGCGCCGTCATCGCCGCCGACGGGCGGATCGCGCACGCGAAGGTCGTTCAGGTGATCGACATTCTTCGGCAAGAACGCGTGACCAAGTTCGCGATCAACGTGCGACCCGAGGAGATCGGCCGCTAGCGCTCAGGCCAGATGGAAGCGATGGCGACACCGTTTGGCAACACCACGCCCTGGATCTTCGAGGCGGGCTGGGTGCTGCTCGCCGTTGCGACCCACGCGATTCTCATCGGAGGCATGCCCGACCCACCGGCGCCAGATAGCGCAGCGGCACCTTCCGGAGAGGTCGACGTGTCCTTCGTAGAACCCGAGCCGGAGCCCGAGCCGGAGGCCGAAGCGGAACCCGAGCCGGAGGTCGCCGAGGCGGAGCCGGAACGGGTGAAGCCACCCCCCAAGCCGAAGACCTTCAAAGCTCCGAAAGAGCCGCCGAAGGCCCCCGAGGAGCCCCCGGCGGCCGCCCGCGAGTCCCCCGTCGCCTTCGACAACATCGTCCTCACCAACGAATCCGAGAGCGACTCGTCGTGGAGCACGCAGCAGGCGTCGGGCAAGAGTGTCGAAGGGCCGATCGGAAACCCGGACGCGGCCGTCACGGGGCGGAGCCGAGACGGGGTGGTCGGCGGCGTGATCGGCGGCGTCGGAACGGGCCTCGTCGTGGACGTGGGTGACCTATCAAAGGCACCAATTCCGCCAGACTTGAAGCGAAAGCTCGAAAGAAACTACCCAGAGAAGGCGCGCGCCGAAGGAGTCGAGGGCCAAGCGGTCGTTCGTCTTCAGATCAACCCGGACGGCGGGATCTCGCGCCTCCGCGCGATTTCGCAGGATCCACCAGGGTACGACTTCGGGAATGCCTGCCTGAGAACGCTTCGCGGAGAGAAGTGGGGGGCGCCTGTCGCCGAGGACGGCAAGCGCGTCGCGACGCGGGTGACGTACACCTGCAGGTTCCAGATTCGCTACTAGATCGCCCTCGGCCGTTTCTTTGACCCTCCCGGGCCGGCGCCTGTAGTTGTCGAGCATGCGCAGACCCCTCGCCATCTTGCTCATGCTCGCCGCCGGATGTCTTCCTGGAGGAGACGAGGATCTCCCAGGCGAAGCGATCGGAGAGTTCGAGGTTCAGGGGCTGATGGTGCTTCAGAGCTGCGGAGCTGCGGTCCCAGCCCCCGATCCGCTCGACCTCGAGTTCGAGCTTCGTCTGGAGGACAACACCCGCGCGTTCTACCGACTGTCGGGTGGCAATACGTTTGCCGGAACGGTGTCCGAGGACGAGTACACCTTCCAAGCGAGTCAGACCTTCACCGTCATCGAGCCGGATGCGCGAATCGGTTACGCCGGCTGCACGGTGACGCAGCGAGACACGTTCACGTTTCTCCTCGAGAAGTCGACCGAGGAAGACTCTTCGGTCGACAAGCAGGGCGAGAACACCGATCTCGACACGCGCCTGATGACGCTCGTCGGAACACAGGCAACGGACATCGAGCCGCTCCAAGGATCCGACTGTCGTCCCGCCGTCACGGCATTCGGTGGGAACTTCCAATCGCTTCCGTGTCGGATCGAATACGCACTCACCGGCATAGAGCTCTAACCCGGCGAAGCGAAACCTTCAGTTGAACGAGTAGCCCGTCATGACGGCGATCAGGATCGCCGACACCGCAAGCGGACAGATCACGCGAAGCGCCCACTTCCACGGACCGTGGAAGCGAAACACACCGTGCCCGGCCTCGAGCTCGCCCCGCGTCAAGGCGTCGCTCAAGACCCAGCCGACGAAGAGACACGTGAACAGCCCGCCCAGCGGAAGGAGCCAGTTGGCGGCAGCGTAGTCGAGAATGTTGAAGATGCCCTGCGTCTCGCCGACCAAGGTCAGCTCCGTAAGCGTCGGGTTCGCGCCGAGGGAAAGTGCGCAGAGAACGCCGACAGCGAAGATCACTGCGCCCACGGCAATGGTTGCTCGGGTTCGCCCCCAACCCCGATTGTCGATGAAGTAGGCGACGATGACCTCGAGGAGAGAGATGGTGGAGCTCAGCGCGGCGGCTGCCACGAGGAAGAAAAAAAGCGGCGCGAGGATCAGCCCCCCGGGCATCTCGTAGAACATCCGCGGCAAGGTGGTGAACAAGATCCCTGCGCCCGCGCCGAGCGTTTCTCGCTCCGCGGCGGAGATGCTGAAGATGATCGTGAACATCACGAAACACGCCATCAGGCCGACCAGCGTGTCGAACGCAACCACCAGCGCCGCTGAGCGCGGAACCGAGTTTTCCCGAGACACGTACGATCCGTATGTGATCATCGCGCCCATCCCGAGAGACAGCGAGAAGAACGATTGCCCCACCGCTTCGAGCACCCCCGTTCCCGAAATCGGTCCGAAGTGAAACAAGTGTCGCATCGCCTCGTCGAAGCCAGGCTGGAAGAACGAGTTGATCACCAGCGCGAGCAAGAGCAGGCCGAGCGTCGGCATCAGAATTTTCGTGGCCCGCTCGATCCCTGCCTGGACGCCTCCGATGACGACCCCCACGGTCAGCACGATGAACAGCGCATGAAACCCGACTTGGAGTGCCCCGTTCCCGACGAAATCTCCGAACACCGCACCGAGGCTGGCGGCATCGTCGGGCGTGAACCCCCCGAGCGACCAGCGGATGCAGCGAATGAAGTAGTAGACCGTCCACCCGGCGACCACCGAATAGTACGACAGGATGACGGCGCCCGCGGCGATTCCGAGCCATCCGACGAGGACCCAACCCCGCGACCGGCTCGCCTCTCCCGCTAGCTGAGCAAACGCGCCGACCGGGCTCTGCCGCGTATGACGCCCGACGAGAATCTCGGCAGCCATAAGCGGTGCGCCGATCAGCGCGACCGCGACCAGATAGACGAGGACGAACGAGCCACCCTCGTTTGCGTAGGTCATGTATGGGAACTTCCAAAGGTTCCCGAGGCCCACCGCCGAGCCAGTCGCCGCGACGACGAAGCCGAGCCGACCGAACGTGCCTCGACTATCCGCCGGTGCCGACATGCATGTAGTTTGCGGAGTTCACCCGAGGCATACAAGAAAGCGGGTCCACGGACGGTTTGCGGCGATGACCTCCCAGGTCATTGACCGAAGGGCCTCTTTTCGCGACGATCGAATGCGCTGGAGGGTGCGATGATCGACCGAACGATCGCGGCGATGCTACTCGTGGTGGCCGCCATCCACTTGATTCCCGTTGCCGGGTTCTTCGGGGGCTCTCGACTTCGCGCGCTCTACGGTATCGACACCGCGGACGGCACGCTCGAGATCCTGCTGCGACACCGCGCCGTGCTCTTCGGAACCGTCGGGGCGTTCTTCGCGTACGCGGCGTTCGTGCCGATACTTCAACCCATCGCATTCGTGGGGGCGTTCATCAGCATAGCGACGTTCTTTCTGCTCGCAGCGACGGTCGAGCACGAGGGCCCGGCGATTCGGAAGATCGTGGCAGCAGACGTCGTGGCTTCGGTGTGCCTCGTCCTCGCAGTCGCTTTGTATTACCTGCGCGAGAGTCACTAGCTCACGAGCGGAGCGGCCTACGGCAGATCGTCCGGGGGGAATTCGCTCAGCGCCCCCTTGGGAACGGGCGGCGGCGGAGTTTCGACCTCCGCGGCGAACGGTCCTGGGAGTCGCTCGGCACGAATGATCATCTTGGGCGACTGCGCCCCGAAGAAAACACCGGGAGTCGCTTCACGCCCGCTCACCTCGTCGAGCCGGAAACCGTTTCGTTCCAACATCGCGCGCATCTCGTGGAGCGCATAGAGTCGAATCGAGTAGAGGCGGTCGCGCTCCTGGCCATCGTGGCTCGCGACGCGGCGCTTCACGCGGAGCCGAGAAGTGACGTAGTCGAAGTCGGTCTCCTCCATGCAAACCGCGCTGTCGACTTCGAACCAAACCTGGTTCGGCTGGGACCCGATCATGAAGTCCCGGTTCACGACTTCGAGGAGGAGAATCCCGTTCGGATTCAACGCCTGATGGAACTGGCGAAGGGTGAGCTCGTTCTCCTGTTCGGTGAAGTACCCGAACGTGGTGCCCCAGCATAGGAGCGAATCGAAACGGTCTTCAAAGGTGGCCTCGCGCATGTCGCCCTGAACGAAGTCGATTTGGAGGCCTCGGTCCTCGGCCTCATCGCGTGCGCGGGACACCATCGTCTTCGAGATGTCGAGACCGACCAAGTGATAGCCCCTCGCAGCGAGTTCGACCGTCTGCATTCCGAGGCCGCAGCCTACGTCGAGCACGCGCGAGCCGACGGGAACACGGAGAGTTCGCTCGATGAAGTCGCACTCGACGGCGACCTCCTTCGGTGTGGGCGTACGGACCGTACGCAGGTAGTCCTGCCCGAAGAAGTTCTCGTACCACATCCCGCTCTCGTCGGCCTCGACCTCGGGAGGTCCGGAGTCAGAGGGCGGCGGCGGAGGTGGCTTCGGGATCGGAATCATCACGTCGGCCCCGGCCTCGGGAGGCGGGGCGATGTCGCTTCGCGACAGCACGTCGGCATCGTCGAGGAACAGTTCTTCCGGCGGTTCGCTGAACCGCTCACCCGGCGCCGCGCTCACTCTGGCAAGGAAGTCCGGTGGCGCACTCGGTTCCGCAGCGGCGGGAGGCGGGGCGACCTCGGTTGGCCGTTCGCTGTCGAGTTCGACGACGACGTCGTCTGCGCGCGACTCGGGCGGATCGGTGAAGCTCACGTCGATCGATGGCTCCGAAACCTCGGACGCCGAGACGTCTGGAGGGTCGGAACCAAGAGGGTCCGGCTCAGTGCGAAAGGACGGCTCCGTCGGGTCTCGGTCGACTTCAGCTGCCTCGTTCACCCCGGAAGTCTCGTCCCAATCGACCTCGAGTTCGTGTAGGTCCGTCGCGTCGTCGACACCCCCATCGTGATCGATGGGCAGACTTGCATCGTCTAGGAGGCGCGCGCGCGGAATCTCCGAGATGGGTACCCGGAGTGCTCGACGGCCTCGCGTTGCAAACGAGTGTCGAGGCTCGGACTTGTCGGCGACGTCGCCGCTCATGCAAGTCCTCCGAACGCGATGCGCTGGCCCATGCGGACGCAATCGCCGGCCGCGACGCGAAAATCGAGCGCATACCCTTGGGGGAGCATCACGATGGCGGTCGACCCCATGTGAAACACGCCGAGTTCATCCCCGCGGCCGCGCGCAACCGGCGCCTCCGCGTAGCTCCTCAGCCCGGGCTCGTCGCCTCGGTTGGTCTGCACATCGTCAAAGCTGAGCTCAATCCGCCCCACGCCGATAGCCCCCACCATGATTGTCGTCACAGTTCCGTGAACCCCACTCTCTTGAACAATAGCAAGTCGTTCGTTCCGGGCGAAAAGCTGGGGGATGTGGTCGGTCCCGATGCGATTGACGGGGAAGAGGGACCCGGGGACGTATCGGACCTGGTTGACGGGGCCCGATATCGGCGCGTGTACGCGATGGTAGTCCCGCGGCGACAGGTAGACGATGAAGTAGTGACCGCCCTCGTACCGGTGCGCGGCCTCGGGGTCTCCGAGCAGATCGGTGGCGGAATACCGTTGACCTTTCACCAAGAGGTCCGCGCCTGCGGTCAGCTCACCGAAGTCCTCGATCCGGCCGTCCGCGGGAGAAACCACGGCGTGCGGGTCAGGGTCGATCGGGCGTGCGCCAGCCACGAGCCGGCGGGTGAAGAAGTCGTCGAACGTTCGAAACCCTCCCTCCGGCATCGCCACTTCGGACAGGTCGACGTCATATGCGCGAACGAACGCGGAGACGGCCGCGTCGACGACCTGCTGGGGTGCATGGGCGCCCGCCAGCCGCCCGAGCGCCCTGCTTACACGCTTGCGTGGCAGCGCGCGGACCGCCTGCGCGGCCAGTCGTGAAGCACTCCTCCCCATGAACCGTGCCGCTGCACAGGATATCCGACCGGCCGACGCCGCGTCAAACTATCGAAATTAGGACGAGAACGCCCCGCTGGAACCCAAAAACCAGCGGGGCGCTCGTCGAACCCATGAAGCCCAGGCTAGACGGCGGCTTCGCCGCGTTCACCCGTGCGGATTCGTACGGATTCTTCGATTGGACTCACGAAGATCTTTCCGTCGCCGATACGGCCCGTCTTCGCCGCATTCTCGACTGCCTCGATTACCGACACCACCAGCGCGTCCGGAACGACGATCTCCACCTTCACCTTGGGGACGAAATCGACCACGTACGCGGACCCCCGATAAACCTCTCGCTTGCCGCCCGTGCGGCCAAACCCTTTGACCTCCGTCACGGTCATGCCTTTGATGCCAACCTCGTTGAGGGCGTCCTTCACCTCATCGAGCTTGAAAGGCTTAATAATGGCTTCCACCTTCTTCATGGGACCTCCGAACTTCGGCAGCCCAACCGGAACCGCCTGTGCGAGACGGTGTAGCCCCCGACTATTTCCGAATTGTTTCGTGGCCGTAAATACGGAGGCGAGCGCGCCGCGCATAAATCTCGTACCGCCCTCCACTTCGCCCTGTCGCCGCCTCCCGGCGTCGGCGTATCGTGAAGCGCATGAGCCCCTCGACAGGTCTGCGGTTTCGACGGGATGACGGACCCGTGCTGAGGGAAGTCGCCGAAATCAATGAAGAGCTCTCTCGGACTGGCGGCAGGATCACACCCCTCGACTTGAGCGGCCAGCCGCCGTTGATTCGCGATCTGCTCGATGCAGACGCACTCGACGCCAACGCTTCGGCGCGTCTCATGGAGCATTTTCTCCTTTCCAGGCCGCGCCTTCTTTCCATCATCGCGGACGCCGGACGCACGCCGGGCGTCCCGAACGGCGGAGCGCTCGAGACACGCGTGCTTCCACACGACTACACCTATCCGCAGCTCTACCAGGTCACCGGCGACTTCGATTTCGGCAAGTTCGACGCTTACCACCGAAACGTTTCCGACGACGGCACCGCGGTCGACGAGATTCTCCAGCTGTTGGCAGGCGGACCCATGCGGGTCCTTCATCTGACAGAGGAAGGAGAGACGCTCCATTTGGATGCCGAATGCCCCAGTGCTGACGAGGGCTGGCTCCTCACCTACGGTGGAGGAACTCCGCACAGCGGCCGATTCGGAGACGCTCGGCTCGGCTCGAAAGCGCTCGTGCAGGTGATCGGGCCCGCGTCCTGGACCATGGACTACGACGTCCCCCAGGGAGCCGAGCCGCCACCCTGGTCTGGCTGAGCGGTTCGAAAGAACCTAGGCTACTCGGGTACTCAGCACCGGGAGTTCCCATGACGCGCTTCGCCCTCTTCGTCGTTGCCTCAGTCGCGCTTTTCGCCATCGCGTGTGCCGGCATGCAGCAGCGCGAGACGCTGTCGATGGAAGACTCCCTCGCCGCGGCCGGCTTTCAGGTACGTCCCGCCGACACTCCCGAAAAGCTCGCGCAGCTCGAAAAGCTTCCGCAGCGCAAGATGCTCACTCAGGAACACCACGGGCAACCGACTTATCTCTACGCCGACGCAACAGACTGCAAGTGCCTTTACGCCGGTGGTCAGAAGGCCTACGACCAGTACCAAAAGAACGTCGCTAGCGCGGACGTGGAAGACGAGCGCATCGATGCGGCGGACGACCTGCCGCTCTCGACCTCGCCGGACTGGCTGGACGTCGACGCGTATGGCACGTGGACGCCCTGGTGGTAACGGAGCCTAGGCGCGCGACAGCGACGGCTCGGCGCGTCCGGTGACGAGCGGCAGGTCCAAGTATGTCTTGATGCCGGCGTCGGCTGCGCACACGTACGGAATGGCGCTCACGCAGTGAATCGCGGTCGCCACGATCCCCGGGTTTCGCTCGAGCCCCGCTTCGATGGTCTCGGGATGCCAGCCGTGAAACGTCGTTTTGATGGAAGGGTCTCCGGTGACCTCCACCTCGAAACGCTCGCCCTCTGGCCCGAAGTTCCACGGCGGATCGAGGTTCTCCTCGCCCATGAACCAGTTGGTGCGCGCCGTGACCACGACCTCGCCGCGGACGAGGCCCTCCCACGTGAACCGTTGCGCCGCCACCACGCCCGGCTCGATCGTGCCGATGGGTGAATCGATCGGCGCCGTCGCAACCGACACCTCGTGAGTGCTTCGGATCTTCGGGTCGAGCGCGAAACCGAGAGCATCGGCGATCATCTCGATCGACTGCGAGAATCCTTCAGTCAGCAGCATGAGCATCGGGCTGGTCTTCGCCTGCTCCGGCGTCTTTCCAAAGAGCATGATGTTCTCGATGACGTCGGTCGCGCCGTAGCTCCGAATGTCGGAGAACTCCTCCGCCCGGACGTGCGTGACGGCGCGGGTGAGCGCGGCTACGGTCAGCGGCAGTCGTTCGGTAACGCCACCCGGGTGGATACCCGTCCCGTGGAGCGTCACATCACCCTTCTCGCACGCCGCCACCAAGTCGCTGACGTCGCGCGCGCCCGGGTAGAACCAGTTGAGCGGCGTCACGACGTTGATTCCGGATTCGAGCAGTCGGACGACTTCGCTCCGGTTCGGCAAGAGCGGGGAATACAGCACGCAGTCGGGCGCGAGCGAAACGACGTCGTCGACTCGATTGGTCGCTGTGACTCCGAGCGTGCCGATGCCGCAGACGTCGCCCACGTCGCGCCCAGCTTTCTCGGCGCTGTGCACCCACGCTCCGACGAGCTCGAGGTCAGGGTGCGAAACGATGCCCTCGACCGCTGCCTTGCCGACGTTCCCCGTCGCCCACTGCACTACGCGTAATGCCATCCGTCCTCCTTCGAAGGCTATACAACGGAACGCCGAGCTGCGCCTCCACCTGACGCCGTTTCCAAAGCCGCGTTTTACGGCTAGAAGAACCGAGAGGTAACGTCATGCCACTCAATCGACCCGATCTGTCTTCCCGAAACCGCATCACCGGCCTCGAGCAGTATCGAGCGCTCTACGAAGAAAGCATCACGCACCGCGACGCGTTCTGGCAGCGGCAGAGTCAGACGCTGCACTGGAATCACGAGCCGCACGGCGTGTTCGAAGAGTACGGCCCGGGCGAGTTCGTTTGGTTTCCCGGCGGGCGTCTCAACGTGACGATCAACTGCGTCGATCGACACGCGGCCAGCGATCCGGACAAAACCGCCATCATCTTCGTCAAGGACGAACCCGGCGAGTACGAACACATCTCGTTTCGCGATCTCAAGGGGCACGTCGGACGCGCGGCCAACCTTCTGCGTTCGCTCGGCGTTCGAAAAGGGGATCGGGTCTGCATCTACCTTCCAATGATCCCGGAGCTCGCCTACACCATGCTGGCGTGCGCACGGATCGGCGCGGTGCATTCGATCGTATTTGGTGGGTTCAGCGCAGAGGCTCTCCGCGACCGCATCATCGACGCCGAAGCCAAAGTGCTCATCACCGCGAACGAGGGGCTTCGAGGCGCGAAACGAATCCCTCTCAAGGCCATCGCGGACGACGCGGTTGCCGGCCTCGGCGTCGTCGAGAAGGTCTTGGTCGTGCGCCATACGGACACCGAGGTGCCCATGGAGTCGGGGCGAGACCTCTGGCTCGGCGAAGCCATGGCCGAGCAGCGCGTGACGTGCGCGGCCGAATGGATGGCCTCCGAAGACCCACTGTTCATTCTCTACACGTCGGGGTCGACTGGAAAGCCGAAGGGCCTCGTTCACACCACCGCCGGGTACCTCACCTACGCGTCGTCGACGTTTCGCTACGTGTTCGACGTCGGTCCGGACGACGTCCACTTCTGCGCGGCGGACATCGGGTGGATCACCGGTCACAGCTACATCATCTACGGGCCGCTCTGCAACGGGGTCACCACCGTGATGTTCGAGTCCGTGCCGACGTACCCGGACGCGAGTCGCTATTGGCAGGTCGTCGACGACATCGGGGCGACCACGCTCTACACGTCGCCGACCGCGCTCCGCGCGCTGATGCGCGAGGGTGACCAGCCGCTCGAAGGTTCGAGTCGGGAGAGTCTTCGCGTTCTCGGTACGGTGGGCGAGCCCATCAATCCCGAGGTGTGGCGCTGGTACAGTGACGTGGTCGGCAGAGGCAAGCTGCCGATCGTCGATACGTGGTGGCAGACCGAAACGGGCGGAATCCTGATCAGCCCGCTCCCAGGGGCTACGCCGACCAAACCCGGCTCTGCCACGCTTCCGCTTTTCGGTATCGAACCAGTGCTCGTAGACCAGGAGGGCAAGCCCATCGAGGGCAACGACGTAAGCGGCTACCTCTGCATCGCTCATCCATGGCCCGGGCAGGCACGCACGATTCACGGAAACCATCGGCGCTTCCTCGAAACCTACTTCTCGCAGTATCCCGGCTACTACTTCACCGGTGACGGGTGTCGTCGCGATGAAGACGGTTACTACTGGATCACCGGACGAGTCGACGACGTGATCAACGTCTCGGGTCATCGGCTCGGCACGGCGGAGGTAGAAAGCGCGCTCGTGGCGCACCAGGCCGTCGCCGAAGCCGCGGTGGTGCCATGCCCTCACGAGATCAAAGGCCAGGGGATCTTTGCGTTCGTCGTCCCAACTGCCGGTGGAGACTGGGAAGCATCCGAGCTTCAGGGCGCCCTCAAGGAGCAGGTCCGTCAGGTGATCGGCCCCATCGCCACGCCCGACTCGATTCGGGTCGTTGGCGGGCTACCGAAGACACGCTCCGGCAAGATTATGCGGCGAATCTTGCGAAAGGTCGCCTCAGGGGAAGGCGAGCAGCTCGGCGACATTTCCACGCTGGCCGATCCGAGCGTGGTCGACGAGCTGCTCACCGAGAGCTGACGAGTCGAGTTCAGTTTCCTCGGAGTGCTCGGCCAACCCACAGTCCGAGTACGCCAGCAACGAAGCAAACGACGACGGTGCTCGTCATGTAGAGGACCGCACGGCCCCAAAGCCCGGTTTCCACCAGCCCGAGGCTTTCGAGATTGAACGCGGAGTACGTGGTGAACCCGCCCATGACGCCCGTCCCGAAGAACAGACGAGCGTCCGTACCGAACCAGTTGACGTCCTCACCGAGCACGAAGACCACCCCGAGTCCAAAGGACCCAAGTACGTTGGCCGCGAACGTGCCCAACGGGAAGAGCTCGGCAAACGACAGCGCTCCAAACAGCAGCGCGAGCGCGTACCTCAGGCATGAACCTGCAGCACCCCCGATCGCAACCCACATGAAGCTCACGAGCCCCTTGTAGTCGATCCCCGTCGTTGCGCGCAAAAGGCGAACCTCGAAGTGGCGTGCTAGGTTCGACCGATGATCGGGGAAGACTTCGCGTTCTTCGGATACGACGAAACGTCCTGGGACCGACTGGTCGAGCTGCTGCTGGGAGAGCATGAGGCGAAAGGTGGAGGATCCCGTGGGGTGCTCGTCATCGTGATTGCGCGCGGTGCGGGTCCCGTCGCCGCCTTCCACACCGCCCGGGGAAGCGTCGAGGTCGACTCACTTCCCTCGCTGGACGATCTCGGCGCATGCTGTGCGGCGATGGACGCCGGCGCATGCCTCATCGTACGCCCGGGCAGCAAGACGAGCTTCGCCGACTACCTGAGCGCACCGCTCGACCCAACAGAGGACTTCGTCGCCCGCGTCATGCGCTTCGCGCGGGTGCTCCGCGGGCTCGGCGGGGGACGTCTCCTCGGGGTGTGGCCGAACCCCCTCCCGGAAGTGCTGTTACCCGCGGCGCCCGCCGCAAAGCCGGCCGGGGAGCTTCTTCTGCCGGACGGCCACGCGGCCATCCTCGGGGTCTTCGAGGGCGGCTCTCTCTTCACCGCGGCCGTTCTTCGGCGCCACCAAGGCACGTTCGACACCCTGGCGGGTCCGCGCGCCATCGAGCAGTGGACCGGGCCGCTCGGAGGAGACTGGCGGCGCGACCACCGGGTGGTGGTTCGCGCCGTCGAACGGGAGCTCGGACCGGTCCACGTGGGCCTCTTCATGGAACGAAGCGCGAGCCGTTCGATCTTCGTCGACCGGACCATGGGGGCCTGGGCGCTCGCCTACGCGGCACGGAACCTCATCGTGCACCCGATGCCGGCGTTCGCCGCGGCGGCGCTCGGAGTCAATGGCCTCGCGGGCCTCGCGCAGGCGGCGTTTCAGGCCATCGAGGACATGGACCCCGACGAGGTCGCCCACATCGCGACGGGATTCTGGCACGGGCTGACCGACGGCCAAGGGCTTTCCGGCCTCCTCGGTTTCTCGCCGAGCGACGTGATCGCGACCGCGGTGAAGGACCGCCTCTCGGGCCGACCCGAGGCCACCGCCAATGGACCACTCACCGACGAACCCTCCTCGGAAGAAGACCCCGAAACGGGGTAAACTCCTGGTCTGTCTGCCGAAAACGCCAAAGATCGCCTGTTCTTTGACAAAGTTGGCGACGATCTGTACCTTTATCCCACCTGACCAATCTTACAGGGGACATCTGTGCAGGGGTCAGGGGCACCAATCGTCAACTTGCGGGGGAAGGCATGCAGAAGCTGACACAGCGTCAAAAAGCGGTTCTTGAATACATTTCCGACTCGATTCACGCCAGGGGCTATCCGCCCACGCTGCGGGAAATCGGCAACCACCTCGGCATCCGAAGCACCAACGGGGTCAACGACCACCTCCGGGCGCTCGAGCGGAAAGGCTACCTGACCCGCGAGGACATGAAGTCCCGGACACTTCGCCTCATGCGGACCCCCGACGGAAAACCGAGCAGCCGCCCGCCCGCCGCCAACGACAACCTAGTCGAGATTCCCATCGTCGGCCGGGTTGCCGCCGGGGCGCTCACCGAGGCCATCGAACAGCCCGACGACACCGTGCACATCGACCGGATGCTCATCGGCGGTGAGCGGGACGTGTTTGGCCTCCGCGTCAGCGGCGAATCCATGATCGAAGCGGGAATCTACGACGGCGATTTCGTGTTCGTTCGCAAACAGCTCACGGCCAACCGAGGCGAGGTCATCATCGCGCTCGTCGGCGACGAAGCCACCTGCAAGTACTACTACCCGGAGCGTGAGCACATTCGTCTTCAGCCGGCGAACAAGGACATGGCTCCCATCCTAATTCCGAAGAACGACTGGCGGAGCACGCAGGTTCTCGGGGTCGTGGTGGGGGTCTATCGCCGTCTTCACTAGCGCCAACCGCCTCCCCCACCCACCGCCCCTTCGGCATTGCGCAGGCCCCTTACCGGGGCTGCGCTCGCCAGTCTCAGGGGTGAGCGATCGGTTTGGTGTTGGTGTTTGACCGTCCCTTTTTGACTTTGCGCCGTTCCCTCGTGGGGCGGCGTTTCCTTTTTTCCGGAGTGCGGGAGCTCGCTGCCGTGCCCTTGGGCCGCACGCGCCACTCTTGGGGTTGAGGCGGCGGGGTCTCCCCGGTTCTGCTTTCTGCGCTAGGGTTTCGCCATGCTGCCGCCGCGACGGGTGTTGATGGGGCCTGGGCCCTCGGATGTGTCTCCTGAGGTGCTCGAGGCACTTGGTCGACCGACGGTCGGGCATCTCGATCCGTACTTTCTCGGTGTGCTCGACGAAACGCAGGCGATGCTTCGTCAGGTGTTTGGCACCGCGAACGCGGTCACGATGCCGATATCGGCCACCGGTTCCGCGGGAATGGAGACGTGCTTCGTCAATCTCCTCGAGGCCGGCGACCGTGCGCTCGTTTGTCGACACGGGGTCTTCGGGGGTCGCATGGCGGAGGTCGCGCGGCGCTGTGGTGCCGAGGTCGAGCTCGTCGATGCGCCATGGGGTCGAGCCATCGATCCCGACGACGTCGCGCGCGCCGCCCGCGAACGTTCGTTCAAGGTGCTGGCCATCGTCCACGCCGAGACGTCCACCGGCGTCCTACAGGACCTGGCGCCGTTTCGCCAAATCGCGGACTCCTGCGGTGCCCTCCTGCTGGTCGATGCGGTCACCTCACTTGGCGGCGTTCCCGTCGACGTGGACGCCATGGGAATCGACGCGGTCTATTCAGGTACACAGAAGTGTCTCTCCTGTCCGCCGGGGCTCTCGCCTGTCTCGTTTTCCCGGCGGGCCATCGAAGTCGCGCGGAGTCGACGTACCCCGGTGCAGAGCTGGTACCTCGACCTCACGCTCATCGGTCAGTATTTCGGCAACGAGCGCGTCTATCACCACACGGCGCCCGTCAACATGGTCTACGCGCTTCACGAGTCTCTACGTCTCGCGCTCGAAGAAGGTCTCAGCGCGAGGTACGCCCGCCACCGGAACAACGCAGCGAAGCTCGCCGCCGGGCTCGAGGCGCTCGGCATCGAGCTTCCCGTCGCCCCGGCGGATCGGCTTCCCCCACTCACGTTGGCGACGATCCCACCGGGGGTCGACGACAAGGCGGTCCGACGCCAGCTGCTCGAAGAGCACCACCTCGAAATCGGCGGAGGGCTGGGCGACTTCGCAGGAAAAGCATGGCGAATCGGGCTGATGGGGAGCTCCTGCACCGAGGACCACGTCTCGCTCTGCCTTCGCGCACTCGAGAGCGCCCTCCCCTGACCGTCGCAGGTCGAGGCGCTGTGGTACGGTCCCGGTCCGTCGTGACGGCTACCCACACCGAGCACTTTGGCGAGTACGAGCTGGTCGAGCGCCTCGGCGTGGGCGGGATGGCCGAGACGTTCGTCGCGATTCGTCGCGGTCCGGCCGGCTTCTCGCAGCGTGTCTGCCTCAAACGAATCCTCGCCACGTTTCGGGAGGAGCCCGAGTTCGTCGCCCTCTTCATGCGGGAGGCACGGCTCTCGGCGCTTCTCCACCACAATCACATCGCACGCGTGCTGGACTTTGGCGCGGTCGACGGGAACCACTACCTCACGATCGAACTGATCGAGGGTACCGATCTCAGAAGCCTCCTCGCCGCGTTGGCGAATCGCGGCGAGCGGCTGGAGCTCAACCTCGTCGTGTACCTCGCTCGCGCGCTCGCCTCAGCGCTCGATTTCGCCCATACGGCAGACGACGCGGGCGTCCCCGCCGGACTCGTGCACCGAGACGTCTCGCCATCCAACGTACTGTTGAGCTACGCCGGCGAGGTTAAGCTGGCCGACTTCGGAATCGCAAAGCGGCTCGACCAACCGGGAAGCCTCGAGAGCACCGCGCTCAAGGGTAAGGTGCCGTATATGGCGCCCGAGTACGCGGTGGGTCTTCGGTACGACGCCCGCTCGGACCTCTACTCGCTCGGCGTGGTGCTCTACGAGTGCCTCACCGGAAGTCGACCCTACGATGGTGAAAACGACCTCGAGACCATCGAGCGCTCCCGGCAAGGGGTCCGCGACTCGATGGATTCGCTGGGAGTGCGCGCACCGAGATCATTGGTTCGGGCGGTCGAGTCGTTGATTGCGCCGAGTCCGTCCGATAGGCCCACCAACGCGGGCGAGTTCCTGCAGAGCTTGGAAACGCTGCCGGCAAATCCGTTGAACCGACGCCAGCTCGGCGCGCTCGTTCGCGACGCCGCGGATCGTGGAGCGCTGCCGGTCCCGACTGGACTGGCCTCGACCCGCCCGGCTACTCCGCGTCGTCGGAAACGCCGTCCATCTCGGAACTAACGCCTCCCACCGTGTTCTTGGTCTGCTCCTCGAGCAGCGTGAGCCCGATCGCCATCGCCTTGCGGACACGCTCGAGAAGCGCCTCGTCGGTGGCGATCTTGTGCATGGCGTCCGACAGCTTGGACTCGAGCTGCGACTTCACGGCCTCGAGGGACCCGACGCGCGACTCCAGGTCGCGCTTGTCACCCTCGAGCGATGCGACCCTCGCGACGCTCGAGTCGAGCTCTTGTTGGAGACCGTCGCGGGCCTCCTGCGTTTCCGTCAGTTCGGTCTTCAGCCGGTCCCGAGTTTCGGTCGCCTCGCCGAGCTGGGTGTTCGCCGTCGCGAGAGACGCTTCGGTATCGTTCAGCTTGGTTTCGAGTTCGGCCCCACGCTCCGCGTTGAGCTGTTCGCGCTCGCGCGCTCCGGCAAGCTCGGTTTCGGTGTCCGCGAGCTTGCGACCGAGGGTCGCGAGCTGCTTCGAGTGTTCGGCTTCGAGCGTCTCGAGCTCGCTCTCCTTCTCACCCTGGAGTGCGGCTTCACGCTCGGCCAAGGTCCGCTTCCACGCGCCCTCGACCTCACTCACCTGCGCGGCCGCTTGGGTCTCGAGTTCCTCTCGAAGTGCGGCTACCGCGGCGGCCTGTGCGGCCTCTGCTGCGGCCGAAGCCTGCGCTAGAGCGGCAGACTTCTCGTCGGCCAGCTCTGCACGGAGCGTTCCAAGCGCGGTCTCCTTGTCCTGCGCCGCGGCTTGAAGCGCAGCCTCACTGTCCTCTTGGGCCTTAGCCACCGACGCAGCAGCTTCCGCCTTGACCAGCGTCAGCGCTTCTTCGTGCGCGATCGCAGACTTGCCGAGCTCTGCATCGTGGGTGTTCTGCAGCGCTTCGATGTCGGCTGCGCGTCCCTGCCGCTCTTCCGAAAGAGACTCTTCGAGCGTGGAGGCTTTTTGCTGCTCGCGTTCAAAACGCGCTTTGACGTCCTCGAACCGCTTGTTGGCCGCGTCCTTGTCCTCGGTGAGGCTCGCGATGGACTCCTGTGCCTTCGACAGCGTGCGCTCGAGCTGCGCCGTCTTCTCGTCGAAGTCGGCGCGAGCGCGCTCGAGCTCGATGGACTGGTCCTTCAACTCGATGATCTCTTTGTCTTTGCCCGTGAGTTGATCGCGAAGGTCGAGGATCTCCTTGTCCTTCGAGTTCAGGGTCTCGCGGAGATCGAGGAACTGGCGACTCGACACGCCGCCGGAGTTCTCGGCCAGCTTGGCCTTCAGCTCGGAAATCTCCGATTTGAGCCGCGCCACTTCGACCTTCCCGGTGTTCTCGCCGGGAGGCGGCCGCATGGACTCTGCCGGTGCAGCCGGCGGCATCGAGCTCGGTTTGGCAACCGGCTCGGGAGGCGCGTCGGACACCATGATCACGTCGTCCAACTCGACGTCCTCGTACTCACCCGTGACCGGTTCCGCGACCTCGGGCTCGGGCTCAGGTTCGGGCTTTGCCTCGGCTTTCGCGGGCTTCTCCTCGCCGCCCATCATCAGCGCGTCGAACGCATCCTCGGCGAATGCATCGATTTCGTCGTCGATCTCGCCCTTTGGTGCTTCGCTTCCCGTGTCGTCAGACATTGCGTCTTCCCCTTCGATTTCGATATCTGTGTCGACCGCCGGCTCGAGCGCCAGCTGGCCGAGGATCCGCGCGACCACATCTTCCGCGCTCACGGGTCGGCGGACATAGTCCTGGGCCCGTGACTTCGTCTTTTTATGCTGCTCGAACAGACTATCAGCGTTCTCGTCGTTTGACAGAATGATGATGGGCACGTGCCCGAGGCGCTTGCTTCGCTTCAGCTTGCGTCCGATGAGAAAGCCGTTGTCGTCACTCAGCTCGACCGCTAGCACCACGACGTCAGGCGCGTTGGCCTTGGCTGCCGCCATGCCCGTCGCACCGTCCGCAGTGAGCTCGACCTCGGCGGCGTAGCGCTGGAGCTCAGCCCTTAGACTGACCCCAAACTCACGATCGCTGTCGATCACCAGGACCCGGTGCAATGCTTCCCCCCGAACACCCGAACTTGAAAAGTTCCGATAGCGTCAAAAAAGAGCATAGATGCCGGACGGTTGCCCTGTCAACGGCGACCGTCCGATTGAGACTGCTCTTTGGGGGCGCGGGGCAGCTGAGCCGGGCTACTGACCGACGCGCGCGCTGGCGGCGAGCTCCATCAGCTGTGGCTTCTCGAGGTCGCCGAAGAACGCATAGTTGATGCCGCGGACTTGCCGGATC
Organism: Myxococcota bacterium; assembly: GCA_039177115.1. Taxonomy (GTDB): domain Bacteria; phylum Myxococcota_A; class Polyangia; order Polyangiales; family Houyiibacteriaceae; genus SG8-38. The sequence goes on along the minus strand of JBCDFZ010000001.1, from coordinate 141,134 downwards.
GGTACGACCTGGTTGCCAACGTTGTAATAGTAGAGCTCACGTCCACCCACATGTGTGCGCTCCGCCGAGTTCACCATGTCGGGGTCGCGAAACACCAGAAGCGTCATGCGGCGACCGCCGTAGTTGTAGTAGAGCGCTGCGGCAGGCTTGTTGCCCACGCGAATGTACCGCGCCCCGGCAAGCTGTGCGCCGTTGGCCCCCTCGAACTGAGCCGGTCTCACCGGGAACGGAGTCTTTCCTCGGAAGTACGTTGCGACCTGACCGGGCTCGCTGGCCTCGACGTCGGACGGAAGTCTCTGCGAGTGGAGGTTCACCACGTCTTGAAGCGTGCCCATGCTCGCCCCCTGATAGGTTGTCCCCTCCGGAAGACCCACGACGCCGCCGAGCACGAGCAACGCACCTGCCGCGGCCGCAATGGGCCAAGCCTGCTTCCACCGCATCGGACGGGCCTGCGCCACGCCGACGTCCAGTCGCGCTTCGTCGATCTCGTCGAGGCGATTGAGCACGCGACCCCACAGGTCGTCCGGTGCCTCGACGCCACCGAGTGCCTCGCGCGTCTGCTCACGCATCGAGGTCTCGAACGCGAGCTCTTCTTGGCAGCGAACGCACGTGTCGACGTGCCGCTCAAACTCGATCTGGGTCGCGGGATCCAGCTCGCCGTCAACGTAAGCGCCCATGTGGCGTCGTACGAGTTTGCAGCTCATGACTGCGCCGCCTTTCGTGTCCTGAACTCTTCGAGGGAAACCGGTTCACCTGAAGCGTCCTCCGCGTCCTCTACCACGATCCCGAGCTGCCGAGCCTGGCTGTGGAGAGAGAGCTGAAGTTGTTTTCGCGCGCGGTGGAGGCGTGACATGACCGTCCCGATGGGACAGCCGACGATTTCGGCGATCTCTTTGTACGAGAGCTCCTCGACGTCCGCGAGAAGAACCATCGCTCGCGCGTCTTCCGACAGCTGGTCGAACGCGTGCGCGATTTCTCGCGCCACGAGCTTACGCTGCGCGTCGCCCTCGGGGTCGGTTAGACCGCGCATGGTCGCGCGGCTCATCACTCCCTCCCCGACCGGCATGGCCATCGGGCCATCGAGCACCTCGCGTTCCCGCACAGCCCTTCGGTACCGATTGACGAACGTGTTCATCTGGATGCGCAACAACCAAGCCTTGAAGTTCGTTCCCGCTTCGAACCGATCATAGAACCGATAGGCGCGAACCAGGGTGTCCTGCACGAGGTCTTCGGCATCGACCTGAGAGCGCGTCAGACGGAGCGCGGCCGAGTAGAGGTTGTCGAGATGGGGACGCGTGTCCGCTTCGAAATGTCGCCGTTCGTGTGCCGTCTTTCTCGCGCTTTTCGGCATGACCCTACACGGAGAACCCGGGGCACCCGCGTTTATTCCGACGACTCCGCAGAATCTTGGGCCGGTGGGCTCTTTTCGGCCGTTTGGCGGATCTTCGCCTCGAGCTCCTCGATTCGCGCCTGAAGTCGAGCGACTTCGCCCTGGAGCTGCTTCACGTGAGCCGCCGCGCCATCCAGCAGCGCGCGGACCCGGTCGTCAGCCGCTCCGCGGACCTCGGCCCCAAGCTCTTCGGCGCGGCCGACGAGCTTGCCGACGGGGCCCTCCTTCAGCGTCGTCAGGAACCGCTCTCGGCCTTCCTGGATGAAGTCGCGCAGGCTTCCTACGGACCAGGCGGTCGCCTGCCCGCTCTTCTGCTCTTCGTAGATGATCTGCGCGAGAGTGACTTTCGTCAGGTCTTTCTTCGAGCGGTTGTCGAGCACCTTGACATCCTCGCCGTTGCGAACGAGTTCTGCGATGCGATCGAGGGTGACGTAGCGGCTGTCGCGGGTGTCGTAGAGTTTTCGGTTCGCGTACCGCTTGATCACGCGGACCTGGTCGGAGTCGGCCATAGGCCTATCGAGGCTAGCGCCGCGACGCAACGCGTCAAGCTGGCGCTTCGGGTCGCGGTCGCTAGGGTGTTCGCGGGGCGTCGTGACGGAACCAGAGGCCGGCTTCGAGACCTTCTTGCGGCGGCTCGCGCTCGTCGATGAAATCCCGATGCGCGTGGGTCTGCTGTGCGAACAGCTCGAGACCCTTCCACCCGACCGTGGTCTCGCGCTGATCGACGAGTCGTATCGACGGGCGGCACTCGGCGACCCGGAAGGGCAACGGGCACTCTTGGCGCTCGGCTGGGCGCTCTTCGAACCGCGGCTCACGCACCGCCGCGCGGAGCTCGGCGTCGAAGCACGCCACCAGGGGCGTCATCATCTCGCGGACTTCTTGGTTCCCGACCTCGGTGACGAAGCCGACGAAACTCCGCGTCGCGTCCCCGACTTTGGGCGTGGGCGGCCGCTGACTCTAGGTGAGCGTAAATCGCTGGCGAGGACCCACGACCGCAACCTGATTCAGCGAGTGGTTCGCGACCCGCACCCCGACGTCGTCCGGGTGCTGCTCGACAACCCCTCGCTCACCGAAGAGGAAGTTGTCAGAATCTGCGCGATGCGGCCGAACGACCCCGACGTCCTCAGGGCTGTTCACCGCCATCGGCGCTGGGTGGTCCGCTATCGACCAAGGCACGCTATCGTGCGCAACCCCGACTGTCCGTTGGATGTTGCGCTGCTGCTGGTCCCGCTCCTGCGGCCCGCGGACCTCAAAGAGACCTCGACGGCGTCGGGACTGGCGCCCGCGCTTCGACTGAGCTGTCGCGCCATCCTCGACCAGCGTCGGGGTGTTCTGGAGACTGGAGACTAATCGTTAGTCAGGTCTTGGTTTCGACCTTGGGCTCGACGACCTCGGCATCTTCCACGCGGGAGGCCGCCTTGTCCGGAACCTGCTTCTCGGTCGGCGTGATGTCGATGTCGTCGTCGGTGTTCAGGCCGCGCTTCAGGTTGCGAATTGCCTTTCCGAGGCCCTCACCGATCTGCGGGAGCCGCCCAGCGCCGAAGATCAGCATGACGATCAACAAGACAATGACTAGCTCGCCAAATCCTAAATTGGGCACGGTTTCCCTCCTTCAGTCACGGTACGCCGGCGCGCGGGGCTCTGCAACCCCAGGGGGTATGGTATGGAAGGTCTCGATCACATGAAACACTATCGAGAGCTCGATCCGAGCGACGTTCGCGGTGTGATCTTCGATATCGACGATACCGTGACGAAATGCGGAATCCTCGAAGCCGACGCGTTCGCCGCCCTCCACATGATGCGGCAGCGGGGACTCTCCCTGGTGGCGGTGACGGGGCGCCCCCTTGGCTGGGTCGACGTCATCGCGCGGATGTGGCCCGTCTCTCTGGCCGTCGGCGAGAATGGAGCTGGGTGGCGATGGATGGAGGGGGCGCACGCGAAGGAGGGGTACTTCGACGATCTCGCAACGCGAGCCGAACAGAAGGAGATGCTCTCTCGGATTGCCACCGCCGTCACCGAGGCGATGCCACACGTGAAACTCGCCAACGACCGGGGAGCACGCCGGTGCGATCTCGCGTTCGACGTCGGGGAGGAGGAAGCGCTAGCTGCTGAAGACGTCGATCGGCTCGTCGCGATCATCGAGGCGCACGGCGCCCTCAGCTCGGTCTCCACGGTTCACGCGCATGCGACGCCAGGCCAGTGGGACAAGGCGCAGGGGGTCCGGCGCGCGATCGACGAGGCCCTCGGCGTTGACGTCGACGCCGAGCTCGATCGCTGGGTCTTCGTCGGGGACAGCGGAAACGACGCCGCAGCGTTCAGCTACTTCCCCGTTTCGGTCGGAGTGTCGAACGTGCGCGCCCACCTCCATCGCTTGCCGACGGAACCCCGATACGTGACCGATGGTGCTCGCGGCGCCGGGTTCTCTGAACTCGCCGCGCATCTTTGCGAGGGTCGTGCCTAGGCGTAGTCCGGGTGTCGGCCGCGGCCGGCCCTCGACGCACTACGACGATGGGCGGTACTACGACCAGGCCTACCGACGACGCCGTCACGACGTGAGGTTTTACGTCGACCTTGCGACTCGGATCGGCGGTCCCGTGCTCGAGCTCGGCGTCGGCACGGGACGTGTGGCCTTCGCGCTTGCGCAGAGCGGAATCGAAGTGGTCGGCGTCGACGCGGTACCGGCGATGCTTTCTCGCGCCGAGGAACGCGTCGCGAAGATGTCCCGTGCCGTTCGTTCCCGAGTCGAGCTCCGTCGCGGGGACCTCCAGAGCCTTCGCCTGCGTCGTCGCTTTCCGCTCGTGATCGCACCGTTCCACGTGTGGAATCACCTCTATGCGCCGAAGCAAATCGAGCGTGGATTCGCCACGGCTCGCCATCACCTCGGACCGCGAGGCCGCTTCGCATTCGATGTACTCGTTCCGGACCCATCGAGCCTCGCCCGCGAGCCCACTCGTCGCTACCGAGGAGGCTTCGTCCCGCACCCGAAGGACGGCGAGCGCTATCAGTACGGCGAGTTTTTCAACTATGATCCCTCGTCGCAGATCGAAACGGTCACGATGGACTTCGAGCACCCAGTCGAGCCCAACCGGTCGTTCACCACCACGCTTCGGCAGCGCCAGTTCTTTCCCGCGGAGCTCGAGGCGCTGGTTCGCTACAACGGCTTCGACATCGAGACGCGGCTCGCAGACTTCCGTGACGAACCCATCACGCGAAGCACCGAATCGCAGTTCATTCTGGCGAAGAAGAGTCCGTCCGGCGCTCCGTTCAAGGCGCCCTGATTCAGCCGACGCCCGCGCTCACTCGCGGAGAAGCACATCGCAGTAGTACTTGATGCGCTTTACCAGTTTTCCGTGAGGCCGCTGATGAATGTCCTTCTTGAGAGCAAGCATCACGCGCCGCTGAAACGTGTACGAGTTGCGCTTCCTCGCGGGAGGCGCGGCACCTCCCACCGCTTCGAGCGGGAGCCAAATCGCGACGCGCGGCCACTCCCACGCCTCGAGATCCTCATCGTCGATCGCGGCAAGCATCGCTTCCCCGAGCTTCCGTTTCCTCTCGTCGGCAGCGAGCTCCGCTGCCCACTTATCCATCGAATCGGTCACGGGCCGGTCGTGAGCGTGAACCGTCATGGGATCGCCCATACCCTTCTTCGCCGGGCCGGCTTTCCCGTAGTCGACGGCGTCGGGGTCGTTCTCGAGGCCGAGGAACGCGAAGATGCGTTCGAGCTGTGTGCTCGGATCTTGGACGAGGTCTTCGTACGCGACCTGCAGAATCGGGACGGGCCGCCCGCGAATGAACCTGCCCATCTCGGGCACGTAGCGTTCGAGGATCGGGTTGAAGGCGTAAGCAGCCTCCCAGTCTCCTTCGAAGAAGCTGTTCGCGTACGAGCTGAACACAGCGAGTGGGTGCCGCGTCAGCACCACATACTTGGCGTCCGGGTACACCCTCCTCAGAAACGGCAGCACCAGCGCGTTCGCCGGCGTCTTGTCGAGGAAATACGACGCGTCTGAGCTGGCGAGCATGCGACCATACAGAGTGTCGGTGTAGGCTCGAACCGCATCGAGGTAGTCGCGCTCGCCGTTCGGAAGGTCGTCGATGAAGGCGCGCATCGCGACCGCTGCGTTGATGTGGTCGTATGGGGCTTTATCGACGTTTGCGTACACGCCGAGGTGCGCGATCGGCGAAATCAGGTGCGGTTCGGGATGGGTGAAGACCTCGCGATGTGCCCCGAGCATGCGCTGAAGGAGGGTCGAACCGGCCCGCGGCGGAGAGATCACGAAGACCAGTGACACCGGGGCCTCCTCATCCTCATCTCAGCAGCGACATCCTGAGGGGGGCCACTAAAGCGCAGCGAGCTGCCGGAGCACATATTGGAGGATCCCACCGTGGAGGAAGTACTCAACCTCTTGCGGGGTATCGAGCCGCGCTTTCACCTTGAACGATTTACCGGTGTCGGTCGCCACGGTAAGGATCTTGCCGGGCTCGAGGCCCTCGGTCACGCCGGTGACCGAGAATGTCTCTTCACCGGTGAGACCGAGGCTTTCCCGACCGTCTCCCGTCGAAAACTCGAGCGGCAGAACACCCATCCCGATGAGGTTCGACCGGTGGATGCGTTCGTAGCTTTCCGCGATGACCGCGCGGACGCCGAGCAGCAATGTACCTTTGGCTGCCCAGTCGCGCGACGAGCCAGTCCCGTATTCCTTCCCCGCAATCACCAGAAGCGGCGTCCCGTCGACCTTGTACTTCATTGCCGCGTCGAAGATGCTCGTCTGCTCGTTGCTCGGGAGGTACCGGGTCACGCCGCCCTCCGTCCCGGGAGCGAGGAGGTTTCGCAGACGAATGTTCGCGAACGTGCCGCGCATCATCACCTCGTGGTTTCCACGGCGGCTTCCGAAGCTGTTGAAGTCCCGCGGCGACACGCCGTTCTCTTGAAGGTACCGTGCGGCGGGACCATCGAGTGCGATCGCACCTGCCGGCGAGATGTGGTCGGTGGTGACCGAGTCGCCGAGGAGACAGAGCACCCGCGCCCCCTCGATGTCCGTCGGGGGAGCCGGCACGCCGGCCTCGACGCCCTCGAAGAAGGGCGGCAAGCGTACGTAGGTCGACTTTGGATCCCACTGATATTGGTCCGTTTCTTCGAACGTGACCTGCTGCCATTCGGGCGGCCCCTCCAGCACGACCGCATAGCGCTCGAGGAACTGGTCCTTACGTACCGATGAACGGAGGGTCGCAGTGATGTCTTCGTGAGACGGCCAGATGTCTCGCAGGAAGACGTCGTTTCCGTCGGACCCCTTCCCGATCGGGTCGGTCTCGAAGTCGATGTCCATCGTCCCGGCCAGCGCGTAGGCGACCACCAGGGGCGGCGACGCGAGGTAGTTCGCCCGCGTTAGAGGATTCACGCGGCCCTCGAAGTTCCGGTTGCCGCTGAGCGCAGAAGTGACGACTAGGTCGTGCTCCTTCACGGCCTCGGCGATCTCGGGGTCGAGCGGGCCGGAGTTCCCGATGCACGTGGTGCACCCGTATCCGACGAGGTTGAAGCGGAGCGCCTCGAGATCGTCCATGAGACCGGACGCCTTCAGGTATTCGGTGACGACCTGCGACCCGGGCGCCAGGCTGGTCTTCACCCAGGGCTTGGTTTGAAGGCCCTTCTCGCGCGCGTTCTTCGCGACGAGACCCGCCGCCAGCATCACCGACGGATTGGACGTGTTGGTGCAGCTCGTGATCGCCGCGATGACGATCGCCCCGTTCTGCACCGGGAAGGTCTCGTCGCCGCGTGTGACTTCGACCGACTTGTCCGCCCTAGCTTCGAGACCTTCGAGTACGCGATGCCACGCGCGCTTCGATTCCGTGAGCGGAATGCGGTCTTGTGGACGCTTCGGGCCGGCAATCGAGGGCACCACGTCGGCCAGGTCGAGCTCTAGGGTGTCGGTGAACCGCGGGTCTGGCGCACTGACCGTGTGAAAGAGGCCCTGCTCCTTCAGCACCCTCTCGACGATATCGACGTGCACCTCGTCTCGGCCCGAGAAACGAAGATACGACAGCGTCTCGTCGTCGACCGGGAAGAAGCCCATCGTGGCCCCGTACTCGGGAGCCATGTTGGCGATGGTCGCGCGATCGGGGAGCGATAGCGACTCCATGCCCTCGCCGTAGAACTCCACGAACTTTCCGACGACACCCTTCTCGCGGAGCATCTCCGTGACCGTGAGCACAGCGTCGGTCGCAGTCGCGCCTTCACGAAGCTTGCCCGTGAGCTTGAAGCCCACCACCTGGGGGAGAAGCATGCTGATCGGCTGGCCGAGCATTGCGGCCTCGGCCTCGATGCCGCCAACGCCCCACCCGAGCACACCGAGCCCGTTGATCATCGTGGTGTGGGAGTCGGTGCCGACGAGGCTGTCCGGATAGGCCATCGTAGAACCATCCAGCTCGCGCGTGAATACGACACGTGCCAGGTGTTCGAGGTTGACCTGATGCACGATGCCCGTCCCCGGCGGAACCACGCTCATGTTCTCGAACGCCGTCTGTCCCCATTTCAGGAACTGATATCGCTCTTGGTTCCGCTCGAACTCGCGCTTCACGTTGTCCTCGAACGAGCGGAGAAGCCCGTACGAGTCGACCTGGACGGAGTGATCGATCACGAGGTCTGCAGGCTGCAGAGGATTGATGCGGCTCGGGTCTCCGCCCATTGCCGCGAACTGGTCGCGCATCGCCGCGAGGTCGACGACCGCAGGCACGCCCGTGAAGTCCTGCAGTAAGACGCGCGAAGGTCGGAACGCAATCTCGGTGGTTGGTGTGGCCTGCGGATCCCAGTTCGCCACCGCTTCGATGTCTTCGCGGGTGACCGTCGTGCTGTCCTCGTACCGAAGGAGGTTCTCGAGCAGCACACGAATGGAGTACGGCAGTGTTGTGATCCCTTCGAACCCGGCGCGAATCATCGCGTCGAGGCGGTGGATGCCGAGCTGCCGACCTCCCGCCTGAATCGTGACGCGGCTCTGAAAGGAGTCCTGTGATGTCATTGAGATTGCCTACCACGCAGGGTCTGGCGCGCCAGCCCGATCCGTCGCTAGGCTCGAAAACGCCGCGTGACAACGGCCTAAATCGGAGCTACAAGCGCAGGCCTCAAGGCGCCGTAGCCAAGTGGTAAGGCAGAGGTTTGCAAAACCTCCATTCGCTGGTTCGAATCCAGTCGGCGCCTCCGGTCCCATCGGTTGTTTGGTCACCCTTGGGGGCAGCTGATCCGGCCGCTCAAAGCCCACGTCATGCTCGTTGGTTCCGCCGTCATCGATCTGCTGAGACCGCGTCCTCGAAGCGCGCGGCGGCGAATGGTACGAAACGTGGCGCTTCTCATCCTGGCGACGGTCGGTGCGATCGTCGCGGTGACCCTTTGGAACGCCAGGAGCACGCATCGACGCGTCGCGCAGACCCGGATCGAACACGCGACGCAGGCCGCGGCCGAGCAGTTCGAGGGGCGCATCGCGCCGGTCGAGCAAGGTCTCACCATGACGTGGGAGTGGGGCAAGATGGGGCTCATCAGCGCGACCGACGCCGACGCTGTGGTCAAGGAGCTCACCCCCGTCCTTCGTCCGCTCGACCGGGTCGCCGCTTCCATCGTGGCGAACGACCGCGGCGAAGAGGTTCGACTCTACGCCAATCGCGCCCAGGACGGGACGCTCCTAGGCTGGACGACTCGGACACGCCGACCGACGGGCCCCGAGGCTGAGTACATCCGAACGCAGTGGAGCGCTGACGGGAAGCGGCTCGAGAGCGCCCCCGTCACCATGCAGAACTACGACCCCAGCACCCGCCCGTGGTTCACCGGCGCGCTGAGCACCCCGCCCAACGGAAACAGCATCTTTCGAAGCCCGCCGCACGCGCTTGCGGAACGAGACGCCTATGGGGTGAGTCAGTCGATGCGCTTCGAGGATCGAAACGGGGACACCACCGTCGTCGCTTTCGACATGCTGCTCACGGGCCTCTCCCAAATGGTGAACGAGATCAACGTGAGCGAGCACGGTGTGGCCTTCCTCTGCAACGCAGCGGGCGAGGTCTTCCTTCCGTCTTCGGCCACGCCCGCCGAAGAGCTCCCGCCGATTTTCGTTGCGCCCGAGAAAGTCGGAAACCCTCTCGTCGCAGGCGCCATGCAGGCCTGGCTCGGCGATGGGACCGACGATGAAAAGCCAGTGCACTTCGGTGGAGGCCGCGGCGCAGGCTGGGCGGGCTTCAAGCTGCTCGATGCGCGAACCCAGCTGTGGATCGGCGTGGCCGTGCCCGACGCCGACATCTTTGGCACTCCGCTAGAGGGGCCCGCGCAACTCATCGTGCTGCTTGGCGGCATCCTGCTCGCGGGCATCTTGCTGACGGTGTTTGCGGTCCGTCGCTACGGCGCAGAACTGCGCGAAGAGGCCGCACGCCGAGTCGACGACGCGACCTTCGGCGACGACGTGCGCGCCCTAATCGACCAGGGCGAAGGGGCGCGACTCGAGTTCAAGTCGACCGTTCGCCGCAACCTCAAGACGGGCAAGAACAGCAAGGACATCGAACTCGCTTGGTTGAAGGGCGCTGTGGCGTTCATGAACTCCGACGGAGGAACCGTGCTCATCGGGGTCGCCGACGACGGGACGATCCGCGGTGTGGAGGAAGACGACTTCGGCAGCGATGACCGGTGTCGCCTGCATCTGAAAAACCTCGTCAATCAGCACATTGGCGCCGAGTTCTCTCAGCTCATTCGCTTCAAAGTCCAGGCGATTCAGGGAAAGACCATCGTCGTTGTCGAATGCGAACGCACGACCAAACCGGTGTTTCTTCAGTGGAACAACCGGGACGCATTCTACATCCGCAGCGGCCCCTCGAGTGTCGAACTCTCGTCGAGACAGGTACTCGAGTACGTCGATCAGCGGTCTTGAGACGCGGCTACCCCACCTTGTAGAGCGTGTTCTGATCCGTGTGATGGAACGCCTCGGCTTGTCCGTTGACCTGCATCACCGTGTCCTCCTCGTAAGTGAACGATCCGTCGGCGCCATACTTCACGTCCATGTGATAGCGGACGGTCTTGAACTCCGCGTCGAGGAAAGGAGAGGAGCAAATCCCGAACACCTGCGACCCGAGCTCGCTCTCTAACCGAAACGACTTGGCATCCGCAGCGGCCTTGCCACCGGCCAGTACCATGATTCCGCGCGGCACGATGAAGCTGAGCATCACGTCACCTCGCTCAGCATCCCAGAGCCAATAGCCCACCTGCTCGTGAAACGGCTCGTCGGCTCCAATGCGCCACGCCGTCCTTCCGTAGCGAAGCCCGTAGAGCGATTGCTGGTGGTTCTCTACCAAGCCAGTCGGTTCAAACGTCAGGCGCTCACGGAACTGGTTGTGCTCGATCTCTTTCGGATCGTCGTCAGGCGACTGGTCTGCACCCTTGTCGCCCTCCCAAATACCCTCGAGCGGTGCGAGCGGTCCGAGCTCGGAAACTGTATCAGCCATGCCCGAAATGTGATGCGGGTGAAACGAGCACGCCAGCCCAAGCCGCGCATCAACGGCTCGAAACGAAGCCTCGCACGACGCGAATCTGGTCCCCTTCACGCGTTCCGATGGCAACGGGGACGCCATCGCTGCCGAACAGCGCGAGCCCAGGGCCTGTTTCGTCGGGCCAAGTCTCGGCGAGTGTGTTTTCTCGGTCGATCCGCCTTCCGTGACGGGCGTGATCCACACCCGCGTCGTCGAGCTCCACCCGGATCAACCCGCCGCAAGCCTCCGCGAGCGTAAGGAGCCGTGCCTCGATCGCTCCCCGCGACAGTGAGTCCCCTTCGACGGCGTCATCCAACATGAAAGGGCCGCTCGCGGTCCGGCGAAGTGCCGAGACGTGCCCCACGGTCCCAAGCTTCCGAGTCAGGTCCCGAGCGAGTGCTCGAACGTAGAAGCCTTTCCCGCAGTGGAGATCGAGCCGGAGCTCCTCTCTCGACACCTGCTTCACCAAAGCGGAATGGAGAGTCACGTTGCGAACGGGGAGCTCGACCGCTTCGCCCCGACGCGTGCGCCGGTGAAGAGGTGTGCCCTGAACCTTGACCGCACTCATTGCCGGCGCGCGCTGCCCGTGGGTTCCTAGAAACGACTCGAGGGCGCCGCTGACCGTTTTCGGCCCGAGATCCGGAACCGCGGCCGTGGCGGTAACTTGCCCATCGGCGTCGAGCGAGTCGGTTTCAATGCCGAGTGCGATCGTGACGTCGTAGCGTTTGTCGTGCGCTTGAAGGTAGGACACCAACTTAGTCCCCTCCCCGACAGCAACGACTAGTACTCCCGTCGCGAGCGGGTCGAGGGTTCCAGCGTGCCCGACCGACCGCTGGCCAATCGTTTTTCGAACACGCTGCACGACGTCGTGCGAGGTGACGCCAGTCGGCTTGTCGACGACGACGACACCGTTCATCCGAAATACTCGGACAGCACCTCGCGGAGTCGCCGGTCGGCCTCTTCGATACCAATGTCGAGCTGAGTCGCGGCCGCGGCTCGGTGCCCTCCGCCTTGGAGAGCCTGTGCGATGCGCGAGACGTCCGCGTCACCGCTCGACCGCAGGCTGATCTTCGTCTCGATGTGGACACCGCGGTCGTCCGCAACCTCCCACTCCCAGAGCAGGGCTCCGACGTCCGCTCCTTCGACGCGGCGAGCGTAGTTCACCATGCCCTCGACCATGTCGTCGTTGGCGCCGCATCGCAAAAGCATCTCACGCGTCACGCGCAGGATCGCGACGCGACCGTCGTACGCGATCTCGAGGGTCTCGATGATTTCCGCAAGGAGCTGGAGGCGCGCCGGCTCCCAGCGCTCGAAGAGCTGATATGCGGTCTGCCAAGGGTCGGCGCCAGCTTCGATCAGTTTCGCTCCGAGCCGAAGGGTCTCAGGACGAGTCGACGCGTATCGGAAGCCCCCGGTGTCGGAGACGATGGCCGCGTAGAGCGGCGTGGCCGCGCCTTCCGGCAGTTGGGCCAGCCCGGCGGCCTCGATCAGGTGGACGACGACCTCGCCCGTGGCTGCGGCTTGGGTGTCCCGTACGACGATGTCGCCCACGTCGTCGTGCGCGTGGTGATGGTCGATGATGACGATGGGCCCAGTCACCTCGCGCCCGGGCAGCCCAGGTGGCAAGAGCTTCCGCGCAGCGATGTCCATGATGAACGTGGCGTCAAAACGGGTGCCTGGGTCGAACGAACCCACGCCCGTCTCGTTCTCCATGAGGAAGCGGAGGGACTCGGGAATCGGCTCGGCCATGAAGAGCGTGGCGTCTTTGCCCATCGTGCGCAGCATCGCGATCAGTCCGAGCGCGGAGCCGAGCGAATCCGCGTCCGGACGTCGGTGACAGGCAACCAAGAAGCGGTCGCCGTTGCGCGCGACCTCGAGCGCCCGTTCAATCATGCTGAACCCTCCGAATCGGAAGGTCCGCCGTCGTCTCGAATCTCGTCGAGGATCGCTTCGATGCGGAGCGCTGAGTCGACGACTTCGTCCCAGTAGAACTCGAGCGCCGGCACGTGCCTAAGCTGCATTCGCTGTCCGAGCTCACGTCTCAAGAAACCAGTAGCGCGGTCGAGCGCGTCGACGACCCGCTCCTGCTCGTCCGGCCCCACCTCGTCCAGCACGCGAACGTAAACCCGCGCGATGCCGAGGTCGTCGGTCATCTTGACGGCGGACACCACGACCCCCTGAGCGTTCGGGTCCCGCAGCCCTCCACGAAGCAGGAGGTCCATTAGCTCGGTCCGAAGACGCTCCGCAACGCGATCCGCACGGCGAAAACCCTTGTTCTGCGCCATCAGCCCGCCCACTCCTGAAACTCGCCAATCGAGAGCAGCTCGGTCGAGCGGTCGACGATGACCGCCTCGGTCGCACCGTCGACGAACGACACGATGGCGTCCAGCATGGAGTTGGCGTGCCGTCGGTCGCCCGAAACGACCGCAAACCCGATCAGCGCCTGCCGGCGGACGTCCTGCCGACCGACTTCGGCCACCGCCACGTTGAAACGATTCGCAGCCCGATCGACGACCCGGCGCACGATGGAGCGTTTCGCTTTCAACGAATCGACGCCGGGCAGCGAAAGGGAGATTTGGCACACTCCGACGACCATGGATAACCTCGCCGCTCAGCTCATTCGAGCGTCGCTTCGACCTGCTTCTCTTCGAAGCACTCGATGACATCCTGCTCTTTGATGTCGTTGAAGCCCTGAAGCCCGATTCCGCACTCCATGCCGGCCTGGACCTCTCTGACATCCTCTTTGAAACGTCGAAGCGAGCCCATGGCGCCTTCCCAAACGACGACGCCATCGCGAACTAGTCGCGCCTGCGCGCCGCGGTTGATCTTGCCGTCGAGCACCATGCAACCGGCAATCGTACCGATCTTGGGGATGCCGAACGTCTGACGAACCTCGGCTTTGCCGAGATCGGCCTGCACGACCTTGGGCGCGAGAAGGCCCTTCATCGCAGCCTTCACGTCGTCGATGGCTTCGTAGATGACGTTGTAGGTTCGGATCTCGACCCCCTCCTTCTTGGAGGTCGACGATGCCTTCCCCTGAGGTCGAACGTTGAACCCGAGGACGATGGCCTGTGAGGCGCTCGCGAGCATGACGTCGTTCTCGGTGATCCCGCCGACGCCGGTGTGGATCACGTTGACCTTCACCTTCTCGGTCCCGAGGTCGGAGAGCGACCCTTGGAGAGCCTCGACGGAGCCCTGGACGTCCGCCTTCACCACCAGGCGGAGCTCCTGGACGTCGCCGCTCTGCATCAGCGCCTGAAGCTGGTCGAGACCTCGAAGCCCCCCGGCAGGCGCCGCGCTCTGGGATCCAGGCTTCTTCCGAGAACCGGCGACCTCTTGGGCCTTCCGTTGATCGGTGACCTGGTAAAACACGTCTCCCGCAGCCGGGAGCTCGGCCAGGCCGAGGACCTCGGCCGGTGTGGCCGGCCCGGCGGCGCCGAGCGGCTTTCCTCGGTCGTCGGTCATCGCGCGAACGCGACCCCAGGCACCCCCAGCGACGACATAGTCACCCGTGTCGAGTGTTCCGTCTCGAATCAATACGTTAGCGACCGGACCTCGACCTCGGTCGAGGTAGGCCTCGAGCACCACGCCCTCGGCTGGGATGCTCGGGTTGGCGGTGAGTTCGAGAACCTCGGCCTGGAGCAGCACGTTCTCGAGGAGAGACTCGACGCCCTCACCCGAAATGGCCGAACAGGGGATATACATGGTGTCGCCGCCCCAGTCTTCGGGCTGGAGGCCCAGCGCCGCCAGCTCGTTCTTGACCTTGTCGGGGTTGGCCTCGGGCTTGTCGATCTTGTTGACCGCCACGACGATGGGAACCTCGGCGGCCTGCGCGTGGTTCACCGCCTCCTGGGTCTGAGGCATGACCCCGTCGTCTGCGGCGACGACCAGGACGACGATGTCGGTGGCCTGGGCGCCCCGCGCACGCATCGCCGTGAACGCCTCGTGGCCCGGCGTATCGAGGAACACGACCGTGCCCTGCCTGGTGTCGACCCGGTAGGCGCCGATGTGCTGCGTGATGCCGCCGGCCTCGCCCGCCACGACGTCGCTCTCGCGGATTTTGTCGAGCAGCGAGGTCTTGCCGTGATCGACGTGACCCATCACGGTCACCACTGGCGGGCGATGCGACCGATCGTCGGCCTTGTCCTCGAACTGGCCGCGCGCATCGCCGACGATTTCATCTTCGCTCCGCGCAACGTTCTCCACCTCGTAGTTGAACTCGCTCGCCAGCACGGCAGCCGTGTCGGCGTCGAGCGTGCTGTTGATGTGGACGCCGGACACGCCGAGCTCCATCAGGCGCATCAACACGTCGGTTGCCTTGAGGCTCATTCGCTGCGCAAGCGTTTGAAGCTGGATGTTGTCGTCGATCCGGATCACGCGCTTCTGCGCGCCCGGCACCGTGATTTCGGTTTGCTTGGGCTTCTTGCCGGGCTGAAGGCGCTTCTTACCTGGGCGCCCCTGCGGCCGGCCGGTAGGACCGATCGACGAACGACCCCGGATCTCACGACGTCGAGGGGCGTGCTGTTCACGCTGGGCTGCGTGCTCCGCGACGATGCGTCGACGCGCACCCTCCGAAAGCGGCGCGGCGCCGGGCGCTTTCGCCTTCCCACGACGCATCACGCCTGGCGGGAGCGGATCGTGGGAGAACCGGCCCTGCTCCCCGGGCGGGACCGGGGCTTCGTCCGCTGGAGGTGGAGGCGGAGGCTCGGATACGCGTGCGGGCGGAGGCGTGGGTTCCGGAGGAGCAGGCTCAGGCGCAGGGTCTGCCGCGACCGGGAGCGGCTCGGGAGCTGGCGCGGGCGGCGCAACCGACTCGCGTGCCGGTTCCGGCGCGGCTTCTGCCTGCGGCGCGGGCGGCGCAACCGACTCGCGTGCCGGTTCCGTCGCGGGGGCCAGCGTCGACTCCGTCGGCGCCGCCTCGACTTCCTCTTTCTTTCGTCGTTTCCGTCGGACGACCGTCGGGCGAATTCGCTCCTCGACCAGGGTCTCGCTCCGGTCTTTTCCGAGCGCCCGCTTCACGCGGTCGACTTCGGCGGGATCGAGGACGCTCATGTGGTTGCGCACCTGAATCCCTAGGGTCGCCATGCGCTGGATGAGGTCGCGATTCTCGACCCCCAGCTCTCGTGCAACCTCGTAGACTCGAACCTTACTCATTCACCCTCCGATAAGGCCTCAATATGAGTGAGGCACTCCAGGATCGCCCTGGCGATTCCTCTATCTGTCACGAGGACCACTCCGAGCTCTTGGCGCGAGAACATCTGCCCTACGCTCGCCTTTGTCCCCCAAGCGGCCGTTGCGCAACCGATCGCAGTCGCCCCTTTGCGCAGCTCGACCGCCCGCCCACGGGCATCGCCCGCGACCAGCAGCAGGTCGCCCTCCCGGCGCGAGAGCGCGGCGCGTACCGCGTCGGTGCCCACGGCGACGCGCCGTTTTCGGAGCGCCGCACTGAGAAGCCCCTCAATCCGCTGACCGAACTGGTCAATCATGGCCGAGACGACGCTTTCGAGCGTCACCGACGACGGACCCCCCAGCGCTTTTGCGAGGGAGCCCTTCTTGAGGGCGCGATCGACGCATCGACGCGTCGGATGGACCGAAATCCCACGCCCACCGAGGCGTCGCCCGAGGTCGACGGCCACGAACGGCGGCGAAGGCCCAACGACCAGGCGCACTAGCGCACCCGCATCGGTCCGCGCGCCGCAGCCGGCACACATCCGCTGCGTCGTCCTCTTTGCCGCTCTTGTCATCGTCTCGGTCATGCCGCGCTACCCCCGAGGCTCCTCCGCGTCGGGCGCCGGAGGCTGGCCTCCGTCGTCTTGTGTCTCTGCCGACTCGGACTCGTTGGCGGCCGCGGCGGCGGCCTCAGCCTCCGCTTTCGCTGCCGCCTCCGCCTCAGCCTCAGCCTGGGCACGAGCTGCCTCGGCGGCGGCGATGCTTCGCTCGAGACGCTCGCGGACCGACGGCCACTCGTCGTCGATGAAGGTCTGGGACGCCTCCTTGAGCGCCTGCGCCCGCTGTGCCCCGAGGCCCGTCTTGATGGCAAGCCGATCGGTGTCCTCCTCCGACGCGACGGCTTCGACTGAGGTGTAGCCGCTCTGCTCCAGCTGGTCTGCTACGCGGGAGTTCACGCCCCGAACGACGAGAAGGCGAGCGCGCTCGCTCGGCGCCTCTTCGAGGTCGCCCACGGCGTCCAACCGTTCTTTCCGAAGCTCTTCCATGGCGCGCGCCGCATCCTCACGAAGCGAGGCGACCTGCTCGGCGGACACGCCGGGAACCGACGCAAGCTCTCCTTCACTCGCCTCGACGACCTCGTCGAGACTCCGGAAGCCCATGCGATAGAGCGAACGCGATACTTCTTCGTCTGCGCTGAGGCGTGCCAGTGCTGCCATGGCTTCCTCTTCGATCTGCTTGAACCGGGACTCGCTGACGATGTCGAGACGCCAGCCCGTGAGCTGAGACGCAAGCCGGACGTTCTGGCCTCGACGGCCGATGGCCAGCGAGAGCTTCGGGTCCGGAACGACGAGCTCCATGTTGGAGTTGCCCTCGTCGATCACGACGCGAACCACCTCGGCGGGGGCGATCGCGTTGCACACGAAGCGCGCGGGGTCGCGGTCCCAGGGCACGATGTCGATCTTTTCGCCGCGAAGCTCCTGCACCACAGCCTGGACGCGCGACCCCTTCATGCCGACGCAAGCGCCGACCGGATCCACGTCGGAGTCTCGGCTGCTGACCGCGATCTTCGAACGGGCTCCCGGTTCGCGGGCCGCTGCCACGATGCGCACGATGCCCTCGTAGATCTCGGGGACTTCCATCTCGAAGAGCTTGACCAAAAGGCCGACGTCCGTTCGCGACAAGATGATCTGGGGGCCGCGCGCCTCACGGTCGATGTCCTTCAAGAAGGCGACGATGCGGTCGCCCGGACGATAGCTCTCCCGAGGTGTCTGCTCGCGAGGCGGGAGCACCGCTTCCACGCCGCGGCCGAGGTCGACGATGATGTTCGAGCCTCGCTCGAACCGACGAACGACGCCGGTGATGATTTCGCCCTGCCGGCTTTTGTACTCCGCGTACACGCGCTCGCGCTCCGCATCGCGCACGCGCTGGATGATCACCTGCTTGGCGGTCTGAGCCGCAATACGACCAAAACGGCGGCGACTCTGCTCGAGGCTCAACAGCTCCCCGAACTGCTTGTCCTGCTCGCGGGCCTTCTCGCGATCCTCCGGAAGGTAGAAGATTTGGAACCCAAGCTCCTCGCCGACCTCTGCTTCGAGACCATGCGTCTCAGCCTCGGTCATGGAGATCTCCTGCTCGCTGTTCTCCACGGCAGACACGACGGTCATGTATTGGAAGAGGTCGACCGCGCCGGTCTCTTCATTGAACCTGGCTTCGAGCTCTCGCTCCGGCCCGAAGGTTCGCTTCGCCGCCGTCAGAATCGCCTGCTCGGTCGCCTCCACGAGAACCTTCGGGTCAATCCCCTTCTCCTGGCTGACTTGTTCGATGACGTGCTGAAGGGACAGCGAGCTTTGTTGCATGGTCATGGACCCACCTACTTTGCGAATCGGTACACGAGGTTCGCCTGCGCGATATCGTCGTGCGAAAACTGAAGAATCTTGCCGTCTTGCTCGAGCTCTATGGCGCCGTCGACGACGCCGATCAGCCGGCCGTGAAACCGGCGCTGCCGGTCGATGGCCTGCCGGGTTTTGAGCTTGATGTCGCGTCCCGCAAACCGCTCGAAGTCGGCGAGCTTCACGAGAGGCCTCTCGACGCCCGGGGAACTGACTTCGAGTCGATAAGCGCCGCGCGGGAGGACGTCGTCGTGGACGTCGAGAGCCGAGGAGGCATCGCGGCTCACCTGGGTGCAATCGTCCAGCGACACGCCACTGCCGTCGTCGCGCCCTGGCGCCTCGCGATCGATGATCACCCGAATCACCGCACCGCCGCGCTCCCGCTGATAGCCCACGTCGACCAGCTCGACCCCATGCGCCTGGCAAATCGGGTCGATCAGGGCGCGCAGCGCGTCTCCAAGCTGTTCGGTGCCAGTCGGCAATGAAGCTCCCCAAAACGAAAAATGGGCGGACCCGCAAGGCCCACCCAGGTTAGGTCAACCTGAATTTCAGTGGCGGGGGTACCACAAGGATTTGGGCCCCGCAAGCAAACCGACATGCCGATGTCGGCCCATCGTTGACACCGGGAAACCGTCCTTGGTATGCCCCCTCGGTACCCCTGCCGAATCGGTTGGGGAGCAGGAGGAAAACAATGACGAGTTCCCAGAAGTTCGGGCACTGGACTGCCCTTGCATGCATCGTGGCCATCGCGGCTGGATGCGGTTCGACCCGTGAGGGGGCTTGGGAAACAAGCTCTGATTCGGTCACGCTCGACGAGTCGGCGAAGGCCCAGGAAGCGGCCGCTCTCGCTGCGGCGCAAGCCGCGTGGGCACAGCGTGGTACCCAGGCCCAGGCTCTGGCCGCGGTGCAGAACTGGGAGAAGGCCGTCGCGGCCAACCCAGGCAACGCACAGGCGTGGACCGACCTTTCGCACGCGCAGTTCTTCTACGGGGACTGTTACCTCCGTTTCGACGAATCGAATCCGGACGCCTACAAGGCGATGCACGAGGCTGGCATCCGCTCGGCCGAGCGCGCGCTCGCGGCCATGTCTCCGGCGTTTGCCCAGAAGATGGCCGCCGGTGATCGCATCGAAACGGCTATCGAGTCCCTCGACGCGTCCGCGGTCCCCGCCCTCTACTGGCGCTCGTCGAACCTCGGTCGCTGGGCGTCGCTCGAGAGCTTTGCGACGCTCCTCTCCTACAAAGACGAGGTTCGCGCGATCATGGAGTTCTGCCTGAACAACGACCCGAGCTACTGGTACCAAGCGCCGGACCGCTACTTCGGCATCTTCTACGCGCGCGCGCCCGGCTTCTCCGGTGGCGACATGAACAAGAGCATGGAGCACTTCCAGCGCTCGCTCGCCGCCGCACCGAACTACTTCGGCACGCACACGTACATCGCCGAGGAGTGGGCCATCAAGGAAGTCGACCGCCCGCTCTTCGAGCAGGAACTCAACTTCGTGCTGAACACAGACCCCAACATCATCCCGGAAATCGTGGCCGAAAACAGCTGCGAACAGCAGAAGGCCAAGATCCTGATGGCCGACGCGGACGACTTCTTCTGAATAGCACTCCGCGCGCTCACGTCTGTCCGGTCACCACCCTATCGAGGAGAATCCAATGCGTCTTTCCATGCTAGTCGGGGCTTTGTTTGCTCTCTCCCTCCTGTCTGCGCCGGCCCCGGCGCTAGCTGAAGAAGGGGAATACGTGATGGAGCTCGGTAGCGTGGTGCCGCCGGGTAGTCCGTGGGCACTGCAGCTCAAAGAGGTCAAGAAGTACATCGAGAAGAACACCGACGGCCGGGTCAAAGTGAAGCTTCGTCTCGGTCGCTCGAACGAGCGCTCGCTCGCGCGACGAGTCGCCTCCGGCAGCATGCAGGCGTTCGCCGGCTCGGTGGGTGGACTCAGCTCCATCGTCCGGGAAGTGAACGTCATCGAGGCCCCCTACGTGTTCGACACCGTCGCCGATGCCGACAAGGCGCTCGACGATCCCGAGGTCATCGCGCAGGTCAAGAAGATCCTCGAGAAGCGAAAACTGGTCTTCGCGCTCTGGGGCGAGAACGGTTTTCGGTCGTACTTCAGTCGCCGACCGATCCGAAAGCCGGACGACATGGAAGGCGTGCGCTTCCGCTCCCAGGAGGCCGTGGCCCACGTCGAGGCGTACAAGGCAATCGGTGCGAGCCCGGTGACTATCGACGTCGCCAACACCATGACGAGCCTCCAGACCGGCGTGGTCGACGGGTTCGACAACACGCCCCTGTTCGCGATGGCCACCACCTGGTACCAAGGTCTCGATGACGAGGAGCGCAACCTCTTCCTCTCCATGCACTCGTATCAGCCCGGCATCGTCGTGTATTCGAAGAAGTGGTTCGACACGCTCCCGAAGGACATCCAGGCGGTGCTGACCTCCATCCCCTACGAGCTCACCACCTGGGGTCGTGAGCAGGTTCGCAAGATGGAGCCGGTCCTCATCAAGAACCTGAAGCGATACGGCTACGAGGTCCACGAACCGACGGCCGCCGAGCGCGCAGCGTTCAAGGCCAAGGAAAAAGGCGTGCCTGAGAAGATCGCGAAGGAAACCGGACCGTCCGGCCAGGCGCTCCTCAAGGCCGTCCGCAAGACCCAGAACTAGGCTGTGAACGAGCCCGAGCCGCCCTCATCGGCGGCCCGGCGTCTCGCCGCGAACACGAACCCACGTCCCGGGATTGTCTTCGGACGCGTACGCCGCGTGCCAAGTCGGGGGCGCGTCCGGCCCCGACCAGTTGTAGAGCCAGCGGGCGTCGGCCGGTGCCAAGTTGATGCAGCCGTGGCTCCGCGGGCGACCGAAGCGGTCGTGCCAGAACGCGCTGTGGAAGGCGTACGCCCCTCTGAAGTACATCACGTACGGGACGTCTTCGAGCGAGTACGGCGGCTCACCCGGCTCGTCGTTGTCCATCGTGGCCGTGAGGTGCTTGGCCCGAATCCGGAACAGCCCGCGCGGCGTGCGGTAGTCGAGGTCCGGGCGCGGGGTCTTGAGGCGCCCCGACGAGATCAGGGTGACGTAGCGCGGACGTCGGCCCTCGTAGGCCACGAGCACCTGACTGCCGAGGTCGATGTCGATCCAGCGCTCGTCGTCCGAGACCGCCTCCGGAGGGGCACTCGGCAAGATCATCCGAACGTCGCTCTCGCGAACCAACCGGTTGTCGCCGACGAGCAGGTAGGCCTCTCCGTCGAGTTGGCGGCGGCCTCGAATCTGGAGCCAGGTCCGGGGCCCGAGGACGCCGCGCGTTGGGCGAACGCGCTCACGGAGGCTGAGCTTGTACACGGGCGTGTCTCCAGCGCGAGTCACCGCCATCGGGAGACTGTCCGGCCCGCCCGACAGCGCGACTCCCTGAAACTCGCTCCACTCCTTGAGACGAAGCGCCTTGTCCGGAACGAACCCGTTCTGCTGCGTTCGCCAGTACGTGACGCCGTCCCGTTCGAAGGTTCGGTCGAGGCTCACGTAGAACCCCGGCTCGAGGACCCGTGTCACCAGCGGGCTGTCGATCTCGACCGCCGCCGCGCCCTCGGTATCGTCGTCCCCGGGGTCAGGGATGACGACGATCTCGTCGCGAGCCGGAAGACGACGATAGAGCGGCGTTCGTCTGCGAACCGTGGCGAAGTCGTAGGGCATCACCCCGTCGCGATCAGGCTGCACCGCGCGCCGCTCAGGCAGTCGATCGCCGTCGAACAGCGTGACGTCGCGGCCCGCGCAAACGAAGCCCCCCGTGTCGAGCTCGTACCACCCGGCCTCACAGCCCTCGTCACCGACGGGTCGCGTCGTCTTCGAGTGAAGAAGCGCTCCTGCTCTCAGATAGCCGAGTCGTCGCGCGACCGGATTCGGTTCTTGCCAGATTGGCGCGACGAAGCGTTTGGCAAACACACGCCGTGGAGGCCCGAGATCCTCCGGGACACGCCGCACCGCTTCGAGGCGTTCGCGCATGGGCCCTTCGAGCTCACACCCCGATGACGAACCCCACGCAAGCGTGAACGAGAGCACGAAAGACAACCATAACGGGACTCGTCGTGTGCGCGACACTGCGATGGTCTGCTACGCCTGTCACTAGGATGCGCGCGGGTCAACAACTCGAAGCGTTTTCGACGACGTTCGGGCTCGTCGCGTCCCTACTCTTTCACGGCCTGGCGTTTGGATACGTCGCGAGCCGCACGGCGAACTTCGATTTTGATTTCGATCTGACGCTGCCGACGGAAGTCGAGTTCGGGCTCACGGATGCAATGGACGGCGTGCAGGTAGCATCCGCCCCGTCTGGCGGGACGTTTGGAACGGCGACCGAGAGTCCTCCCGATGGGGCGTCGGGCGACGCGCGCGAGTCGTCGAACCCCGAGGAGCGAGAACGGCTCCGAAGGGCTGAAGAGGCGAAAGCCCGAGCCGAGGAGAGACGCCGAAAAGAGCGGGAGAAAGCTGAGGAGAAACGACGGAGGAAGGCAGAGCGAGGCAACGCAGGCGAACTCCCCGTCGGCCCTTCCACACTCGCCGGCCCCTCGCGGATCCCGCCCGGCGCGCAGCTCGCACTCCGCATCGACATTCGCCGGATTCGACGGTCGCCGCTTGGCCCCGACGTGACGAACTTTCTTGCTTCGGTCCCCGACTGGCAGCTGCTGCTCGACGGCTCGGGGATCGACCCAGTGCAAGATCTGGATCGGCTGTTGATCGCATCACCGAACCTGCAGCGTTCGAAGCTCGTGCTCGCGGGACGCCATGGGCGCGACGCCGAGTTCGTCGACCGGAGCGTTCGGCAGATGGCTTCCGCGCGCGGCCGACGCGCCCCTTGGAAAGAGCGCTACGGCGTCCGCACCGCGCCATGGCACAACCGGGACGCCACCAAACGGATTCTCGCGACGTTGAGCACCAGTCACTTCACCATCACGCGACCCCAGGATCTCCAACCCGTACTTGCCCTCGCTAAGGCACGCGAACTTCGCGACCCGAAGAACGAAGGCCTGATCGCGGCAAGAGGGCCCGACGCGCTCCTTTCGATGGGGCCTGAGGAGGCGATCTCTCTCGAGATCGAAGGCGTACACCGCTTCGTCCGTGGAAACGTTCGGCACGTGCCTGTTCGACTTCGGGTTGCCGTTCAGGAGACCGGACCCAACGAGGCGACGGTCACGGCGCTGGCAACGTACGCATCCAGCCCGGATGCGCTCCAAGCCGCGAAGTACTGGAAAGACGTCGCGGAGTTCTACTCGCAGCAGCTCTTCGTCTCGCTCGCAGGCTTCGGGAAGACCCTGCGTCGCCTTGAGTTGAAGCCGGATGGGGAACGCATCGAGGTCCGGTTCAAGCTGAACGCCGATCAGATACGGTTCATCCTGAGCTACCTCGAGGGACGGCTCCAGGCGCGCGGCGGCAGGCCCTCGAAACGACCGCCTAGCCGCCCTGCCTCCCCTTCCGGGAACTCCGCCTCTCCCACGAAAAAGGCCCCCTGACGGGGGCCCATTTCTCGATCCTGTCAGCTCGTGAGGCTCAGAGAACCAAGTCTTTGAGCTTCTTGAGCGGCGTTGCGCGGATCTTCTTGGACGCTGGCTTCGGCGGGAGCATCATCTCCTCGCCTGTCGCCGGATTGCGTCCCATCCGGGCGGGTTTCGCCGGAATCTTACGGACCTTGAGTTTGATCATATCAGGAATGACGAACTCCCCCGGGCCACGGCGACCAAGCTCTTTCTTCACCAGGTCTCGAAGTGCATCGAAGACGGTGGCCACTTCCTTCTTGGTCATGCCGCTCTTGTCGGCCAACTCACTCATGATCTGGGCCTTCGTCATTCGCTTGCCCGCTACCATAGTTCCCTCCTAACTCCGCTCGCCTGCCCAACGGTGCGAAAAAGCCCCCAAAAAGAGCCTGAGACAGGCACGGCGCCATCTATGCCTAAGGTTTTCCGCGCTGACAAGGGGGTTCGTGCGCTTTCGCAAAGAAAAATTCAGGGGTTAAGTCGATCCGAAGATCCGCGAAGCCACTACCTGGACGACGCGGCGCTTCCGCGGGCGAGCTGTCCCCAAGGCATCCACAGGTTCCACATCAATCCCGTGCGGGTTTCGTCAACACGCTGCTACGAACCGAAATCGATCCTATTTTCGTGGACTTGAGCCTCAAAACTTCGCGCTCCTCTTCAAATTTGAGCGCAGCCGGGTCAGCGTTCACGGCGAGTTGTCCACAGGCTTCTACCGAGCTCGCTCACGCTCCACGGCCTCCAGCAGCGCCCGTGTCTTCTCGTTCATTTCGGCCTCATCGGCGTCGGTTTGTTGATCGTAGCCAACCAGGTGGAGCAGGCCGTGAGCCAGGAGCCAGGTCACTTCCTCCACGATGGGGCGATCGCGTTCGGCAGCCTGTCGACGTGCCGTCGCGAGGGAGATCACCACGTCTCCGAGAAGGCCCGCCTCCGTCGCGGGCCCAGGCCCCTCCCGCATCGAGAACGCCAGGACGTCCGTCGGGCGATTTCGCTTCCGGTAGCGCCGATTGAGAGTCCGAATCGTGGCGTCGTCGCAGAGGAGCACCGAGAGCTCCGCATCCTCGAGGCCGAGCTCAGCCAACATCGCTTCCGCTCGCCAGATCAGCTCGGGATGACGAACGGAACGCCGTTGGAGCCCGCGGGACCGAAGCCAGACCTTCACGGCAAGGAGGTGAGGCCGACGCCGTGGACCGTCAAGTCCTCCCGGGATGCCCCGATGAAGCGCGTTGCTATGCTCGGGCGATGTTCGAGACGGTCCTGATCCTCCGCCGCGGAGAAGCCGCCACCCGCGTTGCGAGGACGTGCCGCCGGATGGGGGTGACTTCCATCGTGGTCGCGTCCAAAGATGAGCCCTCCAGCCGGCACATCGACGCCGCCGATCGCACGATCGAGGTCGAGCTCGACGCCGTTGGGGCCATCCCGGCCGACGCGCTCCCAGGAATCCTCGAGGAGGCGAAGGCCGAAGCGGTCCACCTCGGCTATCAGGGCCAGCCCCACATGTGGGAGCTCGCGAGCGCTGCCGAAAAGGCCGACGTCGCGGTGGTCGGCACGGATCTGGACGTCCTCCAGGCCCTGACCGACCCGGCGACCTTAAACGCGGCGGCCGAGCGGGCATCGGTACGCGTCGCCGCCGACGCCGGGCCCATCTTTCGTCCTCGCGAGTTGAGCGTTCTCGTCGCCGCCGACTCTTTCGGAGAGACCATCGCCATTGCGGAATGCGACCGCAGCCTTTCGACGGAGGACCGGATTCTCGTTCACGAGAGCCCGTCTCCCGAACTGTTCTTCAGGCGAGACGGCGAGGCGTTCCGGCTCTCGCTCTTCGAGTCGGCGAGACGCATCGCATCGGAGCTTCGCTACGCGGGCCTGCTCGAAGTCCGCTTCCTGCTCGACCCCGACGGACGAGCCTGGGCGTCGGGCGTGACCATCGGGCTTCCGCGTCACCACACGCTGATCGAGATGGTGACCAAGATTGACTTGGTCGCACAGCAGCTCCGCATCGCGTCCGGGGAACCGTTAGCCGACGAACTCAAGGCGCTCGAGCCTCGAGGCCACGCGCTCGCCACGTCGATTGTCGCAATGGACAAGCCGGACTCGGAGGTGCACTCGCTTTCGATCGCACCGGCGCCGCAGGGTCGCGTGCAGTCGGCCGCATCGGCCACCCTCGGGCTGCCGCTTCCGGCAGACGACCGGCCCCTGATTGCCAAGTTGACTACGTACGATCCGATTCGACACCGGGCGCTCCTCACGATGGACCGAATGCTTGCTGAACTGCGCGCGGAGCCCTTCGAAACCAACGTCGAAGAAGTTCGTCGCATCCTGGCAAACTACGCCTTTCGTGCAGGACAGTACGATACGGACTCGCCGGCCCGGTTTGGGTGAGCTGGGGTTGCCAACCAAACGAGAAGCGGCCAGCTTCTAAACTTCACCCCTGCGCGAACGTCGACCTAGCCGCGTACACCGCTTCGTCGCCAAGCTGTTCTTCGATGCGCAGAAGTTGATTGTACTTGGCGATGCGCTCCGACCGAGAAGCTGACCCGGTCTTGATCTGGCCGGCGCCCGTTGCCACGGCGAGGTCGGCGATGAACGTGTCCTCCGTTTCGCCGCTCCGGTGCGAGATGATGGACGCGTAGCCGTGGAGCGCGCCGAGACGGATGGTTTTCAACGTTTCGGTGACGGTCCCAATCTGGTTCACCTTGATGAGGATCGCATTGGCAACGCCGCGGTCGATGCCCATCTGAACCCGTTTGGTGTTGGTCACGAAGAGGTCGTCGCCAACCAGCTGTACCGATGCCCCGAGCTTGTCGGTTTGGACCTTCCAACCTTCCCAGTCGTCCTCGTCCATCCCGTCCTCGATGCTGACGATCGGGTACTTACTACAGTAGTCCGCATACGTGTCGACGAGCCCGGCGGCATCGACAGGTTTCTTGTCGAACGTGTACTGGCCGGTCTTCTTGTCGAAGAACTCGCTCGCTGCGCAGTCGAGCGCGATCGAAATCTGCTCACCCGGTCGATAGCCCGCCGCCTCGATCGCCTTCGCAACGAACGAAAGGGCCTCTTCGTTCGTCGAGAGATGGGGCGCGAAGCCCCCCTCGTCTCCAACGCCTGTTGCATGCCCGGCGTCCTTCAACAGCTTCTTCAAGTGATGGAAAGTCTCGGCTCCAGCGCGGAGCGCTTCGGCAAACCGGTCGAACCCGTGAGGAACCACCATGAACTCTTGAATCTCGAGCCCGCTGTCGGCATGCGCGCCCCCGTTCACGATGTTCATCAACGGTGTCGGAAGCACGTGTGCCTGTGCTCCACCGAGGTACCGCCACAGTGGGAGCCCGACGGCGTCGGCCGCCGCACGCGCGACGGCCATCGATACGCCGAGTATCGCGTTGGCGCCGAAGACCGACTTCGAGTCGGTCCCGTCTGCTTCGAGCATCGCCTGGTCGACGCCGAGCTGGTCGAGAGCGTCGAGCCCAACCACCTGCGGCGCGACTTCGCCAACTACGTTGTCGATGGCTTTGAGCACGCCCTTGCCGAGGTAACGGTGCTTGTCGCCGTCTCTCAACTCGAGCGCCTCGTGCTCTCCGGTGGACGCGCCGGATGGCACTGCTGCGCGTCCGCTCGCGCCGCCCATGAGTTCTACATCGACTTCGACGGTGGGGTTGCCTCGGGAGTCGAGGATCTCACGGGCGCTAACTGCGATGATCTCAGTCATGACTCTACCTCGCGGTCGCCTTAGCGGCTGTCCGGGGGGCACGCAAGGATGACGATGCTAGGCTCCGCCGCGATGAACGCCCTGCTCTTCATTCCGTGGTTTCGCCTGGAGGCCTGGGACATCCCCTTACCTTTCTCGGTCCCGGTTCTCGGTGACACGCTCTCGATCCAACCGTTTGGAGTATTGGTCGCGACAGGCGTCCTGCTCGGCGCTTGGGTCGCCGGTCGCTTCGCCGAGCGGAACGAACTCGACGTCACCGCCACGGGCGATTTGGTGACCTGGGCCGTGGTCACTGGATTCATCATGGGTTACCTCCTGAACGGCTTCTTCTACGAACGCGAAACGTTCATGCGAGTGCTCGCCCACCCGTCCGAGTTTTTCACGACCTGGCTCGGACTCTCGAGCTACGGCGGGTTCTTTGGAGGAATTCTCGGTTGCTTCCTCTGGCGCTGGAGGACCAACAAGCCCCTGCTTCCTTACGCGAACGCCGTGTGTTTCGGGCTGCCCGTCGGCTGGCTGTTCGGGCGGACGGGTTGCTTCGTCGTGCACGATCACCCGGGCAAGGTCACCGATTTCCCGCTCGCGGTCGCGGAGTACCACTTTGGTGCGCCTCCGTACCTGCCGCGCCACGACCTGGGCCTCTACGAAGTCCTGTACTCGATCTGCATCGTCGCACTCTTCTTCTTTCTCGAGAAACGGCGCAAGCGAATCACCGGCTTCTACTGTGCAATGCTTCCGCTGGTCTACGCGCCGGTCCGATTCTTCCTCGACTTCTTACGAGCCGCGCCGCTCGAGGGCGGAGATGTCCGCTACGCCGGTTTGACCCCCGCGCAGTGGTCGTCGATCGCCATGCTGCTCATCGGTCTTGCCGTCTGGCGCTACATCAACCGCATCGCACCAACTCCAGAGCTCCGCGAAGCCCAGCAGTAGCCCTCACTTCAGGGAGACGACTGTGAGCTGCGGTCCCCCTTCGTCGTGAGTCGCCTGGCGAAACTCGGCGACGTACGACGCATCGCGTTCGAGGTGCGCGTGAATCGCATCTCGAAGCGCTCCGCTGCCAACGCCGTGAAGAATGAAGGCGTTCGTTTCGGCCGCCCCATACATGCGATCGAGAAAGGCCTCCGCCATGGCCACGGCCTCTTCCGAGCGCATCCCGCGGACGTCGAGCGTATTGTCGCTCGTGCGGACGGTTCGCTCGGCCCTCGTGGGCTGGGGCTTGGGCACTGGGACGACCTGCGACGCCGCGGTCCGGCGTGTCACGGACCGAAGGTCGACCACGTCAACCCAGAGCTTCATCATCCCGGCCGACACGCGCACTTTGCCCCGGGCGTCGGTTTCGATGACCTCGGCAACGCTCCGAAGACGCGCCACCCAAACATGGTCGCCCACGCTTACGGACGACGGATCGATCTCCGAGGTCTCGACGGGCTCCGGCTCGAGCGTCTGCCGATGCGCATCGAGGTCGGCGAGGAGCTCGCTTCCCCGACGGGCACTCTCCCTCGCCGACGCGACCGACTCTGCCGAAGCCTGCTTACGAAGGTCTGTCTTTGCCGCGTCGAGCTGTCGCTGAAGCTCACGGACCTCGTCGACCAACTTCTGCGACTCCTGCCCGAGACCCCGCGCCTCGCGCACCTTGAGTGCCTCCCGGCGCTGGTCGAGCTTGGCGTTGGCCTTGGCGAGCCGCTCTCGCTCTCGCTCGATGGCGTCGCGCTCGGCCACTGCCGCCTGAGTCGCCGACTCGAGCTCTGCGACCAGCGCTTCAAAGCTTCGCGCGTGTTCCGGCATCGACGAACGGGCCTCTTCAATCACGTCTTCCGGGATCCCGTATCGACTCGCCACATCGAGCGCGTTGGACCCGCCGGGCACACCCATGCTGAGCCGGAAGGTCGGAGACATCGCTTCAAAGTCGAACCCGACCGAGGCGTTCCGCATGTCGTCCCGGTTCGCAGCCAGCGCCTTCAGCGCTTCATAGTGGGTCGTGACGGCAACCGCCGCCCCGTCGGACACGAGTCGATGGGCGATCGCACACGCGTGCCCCGCGCCCGCCTCGGGGTCCGTGGCGCCCGCCAGCTCGTCGAGCAGCACCAGCACGCGTTCTTCAGCGAGCGAGAGGATCTGCTTCAGCGTTACGAGGTGGGCGGAGAAGGTGGAGAGGTTTCGTTCCAAGCTCTGCTCATCACCAACGGCGGCGAGGACCGGCGCGAAGAAACCGCAGACACTTCCCTCGGCCACCGGAAAGGCCAAGCCGGCGCGCGTCATCAGGACCGCCAGGCCAAGCATCTTCAAGGCGACGGTTTTGCCTCCTGCGTTGGGCCCCGAGATGACCAGTGCCTCTCCGCCAGAGAGCTCGATGTCGTTCGGTACGACGTCGATGCCGCGGAGCACCAGGAGCGGGTGTCGCGCGTCGCGCAGGACGATCTTCGGACTCTCGGCCAGTTCCACGAACTGCGCGTCGAGATCGACGGCGAGACGAGCGGATGCAGCTCGAAGGTCGGCGTGATCGAGGGCGTCGGCAGCCGCTCTCAGCTGGGGAACGTACTGGCGCACCAGATCCGACACCGCGGCGAGGATTCGGCGCTCCTCTCGTTCGAGCTCCGCCTGTGCCATCTTCAAACGATTGCCGCGGTCGACCAACTCGCGAGGCTCGACGAAAATCGTCGCGCCACTCGCGCTCGACCCGTGGACGATGCCGTGAAACTTCTCATGGGCGTCGGCACGAACCGGCAGAACGTAGCGGCCCTCTCGAAGGGTATAGAACGAGTCTTGCAAGATGGCGCTCCGCTTCTGGATGAGCTCCTCGAGCTTGCGAACGATGCGCGCCCGCAGGTTGGCGACCTCCTGGCGCAGGTGGGCAAGCTCGACGCTCGCGGAGTCGAGCAACAGCCCATCGTCGCCGATCGACATGCCAATCTCGTCTTCCAGGCCTTCAAGCGTCGGATCGACCGCGCATGCACGATCGAGAAACGGTGCGACGAGTTTGCGTTCACTCAGAAACCTTCGGAGCGCCGCCGCGGCACGAAGCGAAAGCTTGATGTCGCGCAGGGGCTCCGCGTCGAGCACTCCATCGCGCTCGAGATGACCAAGGGAAGGCTCGATGCGATGGAGGCCTTCGAGCGGAATGGGTTCGCCTCGCCGAAGGAGTTCCCACGCCTCTTTCGATTCGGAAAGCGCTCGCGAGGTCTCTTCGAACGTGTCGGCGACTGGAAGTACGAGGCGCTCGCGAAGAGGCCCCTGGCAGCGCTCCGCCACGGCTTGCTCCAGCTGGTCCCACTCGAGATCGACGCGCGTCTTGTTCTCTGCCTCGGTCACCGAGCCCACTCTGGCACTTTGAGGTCGGACGCGCGGTTCGGACTGTTGCCGTCGCGTCGCGGGCGAGCCTCAGCGCTCTTACGTGGCTTCGGGTTGGGTTTTCGGGGTGCCTTGAGCTCGATGAGCACGGTTTCCTCTTGCGTGGGGTTGATCCGGGCGCGACCGCTTCGCTTGCCGAGTCTGGCACGCAAGACCAGCGGCGTCCCGCGGGCCACGGCCAGCGTGCAGGGGGTCGCCTCACAGGCCGGGGTCCCGTCCGCATGGACCACTGCGGCGCCAGCGGGCTTGCTGGCCACGTGCAGATCGACGAGCGTCGGTGCGGCAACGGCGGCCCCGGACGGCACGTCGCCCGGAGCGACCGGGACGCCGGCGCTCGCCTCCGCGGACTCGGATTGTTGGGAGGGGGCGGCTTGGCCGGCCTCGGCCCCCGGACCGCTCGTAGCCAGCCCCATTCCAAGTGCGGCCATGGCGAGCACCCCGGTCGCGGCCACGCCGACCAGCCAGCGACGCTTTCGTGTCGGCGGGGGGGCGGGGTCGGTCTCGATCAGCGCGATCGGATCTGACACGGCCGCGCTTTCGGCCGTGGCGGCGCTGAGTCGGCCCTCGAGGGCGCACTCGATCGCCTCGGCGAGCTCGGCCGTGTCCTGATATCGGTCGTTGGGGTCCTTGGCGAGCGCCTTGTTGATCACGAGCTCGAGCTCAGGGCTCACGTGAGCCTGCGGGTTGTTCTCGAGAATGCGGGGTGGCGTCGCAAACAGGTGCTGCGTGAGGACCCCCATGAAGGTGTCGCCGACGAACGGCACGGTGCCAGCCAAGCACTCGTACAAGATGATACCGAGTGCGTAGATGTCCACGCGGTGGTCCAGCTGCTTCCCAGCCGCCTGCTCGGGAGACATGTACTCGGGGGTGCCGAAGATCATCCCAGTCTTGGTGAGCTTGCGGCCAGGCTGTCCCTCCGTCTCGATGTCGCCCATCTTGGCGATGCCGAAGTCCACGATCTTCACGAACTCGCGAGTGTCTTCGCGCGTGGTCAAGAAGACGTTCTCTGGTTTGATGTCCCGGTGAACGATTCGCTTATCGTGGGCGGCCCCAAGAGCGCGACAGCATTGAAGCACGATTCGGCAAGTTCGGGCCGGGTCGAGGGTTGCCTCGCGACCCAGGACGTTGGCCAGGTCTTCGCCCTCCAAGTGCTCCATCACGAAGTAGCTGGCGCCGAACTGTGTCTCGCCGAAGTCCGAGACGTTGACGATGTTCTCGTGTCCGATGCGGGAGGCGCTTTTGGCCTCCTGTCGAAACCGAGCCACGACCTCGGGTCGGCCGGAAAGATCGTCTCGGAGAACTTTGATCGCGACCGGCTTGTCGATGTCGCGGTGCCTCCCCTCGTACACCAGACCCATTCCGCCCTCACCGATTCGGCGGATCACTTCGTAGCGACCGGCGAGGAGCGTCCCGATGAGCGGGTCGTCGGGATCGCGCGGCTTGCCTCCCACCTGGGAACTCGACACGAGACGCGACGCGTCGACCGGACAGAAAACCTCTCCGCCCCCGTACTGCAACCTACAGGTGGGACAAACCTTATTCACGCTCTCAGAGCTCCCCCGCTCTGCCCTCACGGTAGCAAAGCCGATCCGGTGGGGCCAAACCGAGGAAAGCCCTTCGACGCCGCCTAACCCCACGAAACCCTGGGGCTCGTTGCCAAGCCGAGCGACGTTTGATAGGCGCACCTCGTGGGCACCACGGTGCAAATGCTGGACGGCGCGCTCATCGACCAGATCGCGGCGGGCGAGGTCATCGAACGACCCGCCAATCTGGTCAAAGAACTCGTCGAGAACGCCATCGACGCGGAAGCCACCGCCATCTGGGTCTCGATCGAGGACGGCGGCCGGGCGCTCGTCCGCGTCCGCGACGACGGGATCGGGATGTCTAGGGCCGACGCGGAACTCTCCATCGCGCGCCACGCCACGAGCAAGATTCGCTCGTTTGACGATTTGGTGCGCGTGCAGACCCTCGGCTTTCGCGGAGAGGCCCTTCCCTCCATTGGCGCCGTCGCCCGAATGTCCATCGCCACCCGGCGACCCCACGACACGGAGGGAACCCGGGTCGTGGTCGAGGGAGGACGGGTGACGGGCGTCGAACCGTGCGGCTGCCCGGGAGGCACGACGGTGGAAGTCGAAGACCTCTTCTACAACGTCCCCGCGCGAAAGAAGTTCCTCCGCGCGCGCCAGACCGAAACCTCGAAGATCATGGAGATTTGCCAACGAACTGCCCTGATCCACCCAGAGCTTCGCTTGGAGGCGTCGTCGGAGGGCCGCACGACCCGAGCCTTCGCCCCGGTGGCGAGCCTGCGGGCGCGCGCCGTCCAGGCCTTCGGCGATCTGTCGTTCGACGAGGTGGTGGCTGAACGCGACGGGCTTGCGCTGCACGCCGTCTTGAGCCCTCCGGAAACCGCTCGCCCTGGGGCGCGCCATCTGTTCCTCTACGTCAACGACCGACCCATCGTCGACCGGCGCGTCGCTCACGCGGTGGCGTTTGCGTACGGCGACCGGCTGCCGCGGGGCCACTACCCGCGCGGCATCGTGTCCCTCCGACTGCCCGTCGAAGACGTCGACGTGAACGCCCATCCGCAGAAGACCGAAGTTCGCTTTCGGCACGGGAGCCGGGTACTGGATTCGCTGACCCGCGTACTCGGCGGACGCCTTCGCCTCGATGCGTCCGGTACGCATCCGCGGCCGCAGGGTCCGGAAGCCACACGAGTTACCCCGTGGAGGGGGGACGATTCGCAGACGTCAAACACCTCCCAGATCCGTCTATCGGAGACACCCACACCCTACGAACCGACGACGACTTCCGGCGGCCCCCTCCTTGCACAGCTTCGCGATCGGTACCTGCTCTGCGACCAATGCGGGCGTGTATGGCTCGTCGATCGGGCACGCGCCGCCGCGGCACTTGCCCTCGAATCGATGCAACAGTTGGCGACGCGGGGACCGCTCCCACCGCAGGCACTCTTGTTCCCGGATCGACTCGAAGTCGAAGTGCGACACCAGGAGGTGTTGGAGAGGCATGAAGACCTGCTCCTCTCGCTCGGGTTCGAGTGGTCGAGGATCGGCGAAACCTCGTTCGTCCTTCGCGCCGTACCAGCGGCGCTTGGCGCAGCACCTGCCAGGACGGTGTTTCTGAATGCGCTGACCGCGCTAGGTGCGAATCCGACACCGGGTAAGAACGAGATCCTAGCCTTGCTGGCCGAAGCCACCGCACCGTCGCCAGGAGCGCTGGTGAGTCATGCGGAGGCGTCGGTGCTTGCCGCCCGGCTCGACTTCGAACGACCCGCCCATCGCGCGTGCGTTGTTGCCGATCTAACCGTGCCGGTCGCCCACGAGAGCGATTCATGACACGGGGGCCGCTCGTCATTGTGGCGGGTCCCACGGCAACCGGGAAGACCGCGTTCGCGCTCGCGCTCGCAAGACGCCTCGATGGCGAGCTCATTGGCGCCGACAGTGTCCAGGTGTATCGGGGTTTCGACGTCGGCTCGGCCAAGCCAACGCAGACTGAGCTCGATGGGATCCCGCATCACATGATCGATGTCCTCAATCCCGACCAGGACATCGATGCCATGCGGTACGCTGCGCTGGCCGACGAGGCGATCTCAGAGGTCTTGTCACGAGGGCGCCTTCCCATCGTCGTCGGCGGCACGGGGCTCTGGATCCGCGCGCTGCTGCGCGGCCTGGTGGACCTTCCGCCGGTTGACCCGGCGCTTCGGGAGGCGCTCGAAATCGAGTTCGAGGCGGACGGCGGCGAGACGCTCTTCGCCAAGCTGGCCGCGATCGACCCGATAACAGCCGAGAGCGTGCATCCGAACGACGCCGTCCGGATCATCCGGGCGCTCGAGGTGTACGCGCAAACCGGACAGCCCCTCGGCGAGCTGCGACGGTCGCATGGGCTTGGTGGTACACGCTACGATGCGGTATTCCTCGTCCTCGAGATGGAGCGTTCGGCGCACGACGAAGCGATCACCCAACGCGTGCAAACGATGCTGGCGACGGGGTGGGCGGACGAGGTTCGGGGTCTGCTCAGCCATTGGGGCGCGGAGGTACGCGCGTTCGGAAGTGTCGGCTACCGCGAAATGCTGGCTCACGTGCGCGACGGCGTACCCATCGACGAGACACAGCGCCTGATCCGCAAGTCCACGCGCACGTATGCACGCCGCCAGCGAACCTGGTTCAAGAGCGAGCCGGGCGTCAGTTGGCGCCATGATGGATCGGCTGCGTCGATCGAGGACGCGGTGGAACGCGTCTCTCGGGAGCTTCGGCCATGAACTTCTTCGGGCACGCCGCCGTCTCGAGTTGGGCCGACTCGCCGCGAGGCGGCGTGCTCGGCAGTATGATCCCGGATTTCGAGACCATGACTCGCGTCCGTGTGCTCGACGTTCACGGCGACCCCATCCGACGAGGCATCGAGTTTCATCACCAAACCGACGACGCGTTCCACCGTGGGCCTGTTTTCCTGTCCCTCTGCCGACGTGCGCTGAATGAGCTCGGAGAGCTCGGCGTGCGTCGGGGCACGGCGCGAGCTGTCGCCCATATCGGCACGGAGATGTTCCTCGATGGGTTTCTTGCGGAAGAGGGGTCCCACCGCGAGGCTTATCTCGATGCGCTCGCAGGCCACTACCCGGGTGGCGTCGATTGGGAAGACGGAGGCGCGGCGTTCGACGAACTGAGAGGACGACTCCAGCGCTGGGGCCCGCCGCACGACTACCGCGACCCCTCGTTCGTCCTCGACCGCCTCAGCGGTGCGCTCCGCGATCGTCCCAAGCTCGCGGTACTCGACGAACAGCGAAGCGCGGTCGCAGGGTTTCTTCCTAGTTTGCAGGAAGCCGTGGTCGCCGGGGCCCCGGAACTGCTCAACGACCTTCGAGACACGCTAAGCTTGTCAGGCTGAGATGGACGCATACGGGGGAACGGCGGCCGCCGAGGGCGATGGTCGGCGACGTCTGCTGCGGTGGGGTCGCATCGCCATCACCGTCGGCACGGTCGCCTACCTCGCAAGTCGGGTAGACCCCGGAGAGGTTCTCTCCGCATGGAAGCGCTTGTCTCTCGGCTCGGCGCTTGGCGCCCTCGCCGCGGTGTTTCTCGGTTTGACCCTCGGCGTCATTCGCTGGCGAATGCTCCTCCATGCTTACGGAGCCCCTCGAGTGCCTTCGTTCGTTCGGCTCGGGCACCTCTACTTGGTTGGCCACTTCTACAACACCTACGCGCCCGGAGGTGTCGGCGGCGACGTACTCCGGGGCGTCGCGAGTCGTCGGGCCTTCGGCGAATCGTCCTGGGCATCGGGAACGACGGGCGTCGCGGTGGTATTCATCGAGCGCGTGCTGGGCGTCTCTGCGCTCCTCGCGCTCGCGGCCGGCGCCTACCTGTACCAACCGTTGCCCGGCCTGGAGAAGGTCGAACTTTGGGCGGCGCTCGGGCTCGCAGCGGGCGTGGTTGCAATCGGTGGCATCGCCATCGCACCGCGGCTCGCGCCGTTTCTACCGGCGGCCCTCGAGAAGCCCATCGCCGCGCTGCCTCGGCTCCGCTCGTGGACGCCGTTCATCGGCGCGATCGCTGCGTCGCTGATCATTCACGCGCTCAACGTCGTTGCCGGGCACGCCATCATGCACTCGCTCGACCCGAGTGTGAATCTCATCGAGTCGGCCGTCGCGATGCCGCTCATCGGAGCTTCCGCATTTTTTCCACTCACCGTGGGAGGAGCTGGAGTTCGCGAGGCGGCGTTTGCTGCGCTTTACGGAACCGTCGGGGTGCCCGAGGCTACGGCATACGCAGGCTCACTCAGCTTTTGGGCGTGCCAACTAATCTCGGCGGGCGTGGGGGGCATCATCAATCTGTGGGTTCCGATTTCAGGTGGCCCCGATGATCCCACGGGCCCTCAGTGACTCGATTCGATGATTCTCGACGCGAGGCCAGGCGCGTCGTACGCGGACGCGATCTCTGCCGCGAGCGCAACGTTGTAGTCGGGGTCGCCAAGCGCGACGAGCCGTCGTTCCGGCAGAACCACGCGGGTGATGCCTTCGTTGCGTTCGGGCACCTCGGTCAAGGCGAGGGAGCGAGTCTCAGGCGCGGGAGCCGACGCGAGGAGCGCCCGCATCGCGTCTCGCGGGCGTCCTATGCCCAGAAGCCCCACGCCGCGATCGTAGGCCAGCCCTGCGAGCAGGCCCGCCGTCCCGGGTGACCCATCTCCGAGTTGCACTCGCGCGCCCTCGATGAAGCGTTCCATGGCCGGCTCGACCGCCGATTCGCATGATGGAGCGGAGCGCCAGAGCCAGCCCGTGGGACACGAGTTTCGTCCAACTCGGCGACCCAAGGCGTAGTCCTCGAACAGCACCTCCCGACCGGGGTTCGCCGACAGGAAACGCTTGAGGCGACTCGCGCGATCACCGCCTAACAGCTCGATCGGAGTCAGCTCGGGGTGCCTGTGCCAAAGCAGATCCCAGAACCAAGAAGAGCTCGCCAACCCGTACGCGACGACGACGACATCGGGACGCAGACCACGCTGCTCTTGGAGGTACCACATCGGCGCGACCCAGTGGTCGGCCTCCACGAGCACCACGCTATTCTTCGGAGCACTCTCGAGGGCTCTGGCCGCAAGCTCGAACGTCACCGAATCGAAGCGGCGAGTCCGCACCCACGGCTCGGGACTGGACGTTCCTAAGAGGACGACGACCGCCAGCGCCGCGGCGGCTGGAACGTAGGGACGTTCCTTGCTCACGCAGCCGACTAGCACCGCCACCCCCGATATCGCGATCCAGCTCGGCACGGCGAGGTATCCGAGATAGTCGAGGATGTCGGGCGAGAACACAGCGTTCGATGCCACCAAACAGGCGAACAGCAGCATCGCGATGGCGGGCAGTGTGACCGCCAAGGTGCTCGCCGAGCGTTTTCGATACGCAAGAAAGCCGAGTAGGCCTAGGGTCCAGAGCGGAATCATGCCGAACGACCAGCCCCAGGCGACGAACTCTCCGAGGTTGTCCGCGAACATCGATTCCGTCAGTTCGCGGGCGCGTCCGTAGTCGGCACCGGTGAAGTAGCGAATTAGCGCGTCGGTCTCGATCGGACGCCCCCAGGCCACGACCTCGGGTCGTCGGGCTGCCCAGGGCACGTAGAGGTAGGGAAGGAGTCCCAACACCCCGGAAATCACGAGCGCTACCGCGTGACGGAGCTGCATCGGCGCCCGAAATAGGCGCACTGCCACGATGGGTGCGATCGCCAGCGCCGCACCCAGCGCGCAGTACGGATTGGCCGATGCCGACAGTCCGAGAACCAATCCGGACACGCCATAGGCTGACCATCGGCTGTCCTCTCGCTCGGAAAGCTCCGACAGACGCGCAACGGACCACAGCGCGAGGAACGTCGCGAGGGGATAGGTCTCGATTCTCGTCGACGGCTCCCAAACGCATGGGAGAAGGGCGCATCCCCCAACCGCGCCGAGCTGCGCCCAAACGGCGCCGCGCGTTTCGCGACGCTGCCCCCAGGTCTCGGCAAGGCTCGCAGCTGGCACGAGGGTCCAAGCCCCGAGAACCGCCGAAAGCGCGTTGAGGCCGATCAGCGGATCCGGCGAGAGCACGGAGGCCAAGTAGCCGAGCAGCATGTAGAGCGGTTGGCCGATCGGATGGCCGAGGCCGAGCTGCTCGGCCACCATCGCGAGCTCCGGGCTGTCGTACATCGAGATACTCCGATGCATCGACCACACGTAGTAGAGAGTGAGCAGAACCGCGGCTGCGAGCGTGGCCCTCCGGTCGCCAACACGAAGGCCGAGCACTCGCGCGACGTTGGCTCTGTCTGACTGGGGCCGCTCAGCGCGACGACTCATCGTCGATCCCCACGGAGCCCACGAGTGTCAGTACGCCGCCCAACGCCGCGACGACGAGCTGAGACGCCCAGTAGCCGAGTGAAGCCGCGTATGCCTTCACGGCCGACACGCCTACGAGCCCGAACAGCGTTGCGAACGCAACCTCCCGAACCCCTGCGCCGGAAACCGTGAGCGGAAAGAACGCCGACGCGCTCACGAGTGGGATCAATGCGGCCGAGTCGAGGAGGGTCACGTCTGGCGCAAGTGCGGATACGATGGCGTGGCCGGCACCGACGTTGGCCATCTGAGCCGCAACCGACCAGCCGAGAGCACGAGCCAACCACCTTCCGTGCACGAGCCTCGGGATGAGAGAGAGCAGCCGCCCGAAGGCGCCAGAGAACCGGTCAGCAACCTCTGCCGCTTGCCAGAGCACCGCGACTCCGAGCGCGATCGAGGCGAGGCCGGCGAGAGCCACCCAGACCGACCCCCGAAACTCCGGGGCCGGCAGGAACAGCAGCGACCCGAGGGACAGGGACAGAAGTGCCGCCAGGCCGCAAACGCGGCCAACGATCACCACCGCAATGCCGCCCGCCGTGCTTTTGACCTTGTCGCCGAGGAACGCTTCACGCGTGGCGACCCCTCGGACGACGTCTCCTCCCACGGCACCTGGCAGAAACGAGTTGTAGAAGAGGCCGATGAGATACAGCCGAAAGAGCCTCGGAACCGAAGGCGGCTGCGGCGCGCCGTAGGCTCGGAGTAGAGCCCGCCACCTCAGGGTGCCGAATCCGATCGACAGCGACACCCACGCTATCGCTGCGACGAACGACGACGCCGGTAGCGACAACAGCACCGTGCCGACCTGTTCGAGGTCCACTTGGGTTGCGACGAACGCGAACGCGAGGACGGTGACGCTGATCCGGAGCACGCCGCCGACGAACTTCGGCATGCGAGGTCGGCTGAGCACGGCGGCGGAGGTCACCGTTCTCCTGCTCGTAGGAGGCCGGCCACCGTCCGAAAGATCGTCGTAGGGTTGAGAACCTTCGAACGGCCCGCGGCTCGCGCCCGACAGTCAATCTCGTGCTCGATGACCAAGTGCCCGGCGTTCCGCACGTTGTTGCGAAACGCCGTGCTCAGCATCATGGAATCGTCGCCTCGCGGACCGTACTCCTCCCAGGTCGCTCGCGACATCAGGTAGTTCCCGCCACTCTTCGCCACGTGACCGGTCCTCAGCCAGATCATCGCGTTGAGCGACTTCGAGATCACGTTGCGCATCCAGTGGTCGGCCCGCTCGCGATAAACGGTCGTCACGATGGCCCCGAGCCGACGTCGGTCGAAGAGTTCCAGGACCACGCCTGGCGGAATCTGCGAATCGGCCGGAAGCCATGTAAGATAGTTGCCAGACGCCGCGTCGAAACCGGCGCGCAGCGCGCCGCCAATTCCTCGGTTCGGGGTGTGCCGCCGCACCGTCACCCCTTGGTGTTCCTTTTCGAGCGACTCCATGATCGAACCCGTCTCGTCAGTGCTGCCGTCGTCGACGAGAACGATCTCGAAACTCACGGTTCCCTCGCGAAGGGTCGCCATCAGCTCGTCCACCATGCCGACGAGGCCCTCGTCCTCGTTGTACGCGATCACCACGACGGAAAGGGCTGGGTCTCCCGTTCGCGCAGGTTGCGCATCGAGCGGCTTCACGAAGACGAACAGTTCTTGAAGAACGGGCACGTCGGCAAGCAGCCATCGCGTTTGGGCATGACTTCGCACGCGTTGTTCGACAGCCTGCAGGAGCGGGTCGGTCGCTACCCAAAAAGGTGCCACGGTGGACAGGAGCCTCGCCGCCGGACCGTTTCCGACGGATTCCGCGGCCTCGTTGGTTCCTCCCAGGAACCGCGGAATTGGGTGGGCGCACGTCGGCGATCGATGAAGCGGTTGAAGATGGGGGGCCGCGGCGCGGGTGTAGTCCTCTCCAGGCCGGAACCAGGCGCGGTACACGAGATCTCCGGACGCGTCGTGCCGCTCGTCGTGGCGAAGTGTCCCATCCGTGCTCACAGGCTCTTTCAGTACGAGCCGTCCTCCGGGGACGAGTGCTTCGGAGCACAGCCGCATGAGGGCGTCGAGCTCCGCGGAAGCGAGGTGCGTCGCGAGCCCCATCACGAGTACCAGATCGAAAGGCTCCTCGGGGCGATAGTCGAGCGCAGAGCATTCGACGAACGACACATTCGAGACCTGGCGGCGCGACGCCTCTCTTCGACCGACGTCGAGTAGCGAGGACGAAGTGTCGACCACCGTTACGTGTGCGACGCGGGGTGCCAGCCAGATGGCGAAGCGGCCTGCGCCTCCGCCGAGGTCGAGGACCCGCAGGGACCGATGGACCGGCACGAAGCGATCAAACTGAGCCTTCTCCAACTTGTCGCGTAGATCGACGACGCTCGAAGAGTGGGTGACGGTGCCGAAGGACGCATGGTTGGCGCTTCGTTTTGGGTCAGCTTCGGCGCGGTCCGTCTCGCCGTCCCAGAAGTCGACGTTGAGTCGCTCGTCCATCAAACGACCTCCACCGCGCGCTTGGCCGCAAGGCAGACTTCACGCGCCCGGTCAGCCGCGTCGGTCGAGGACCCGCCGCGACAAAGGGCGCGCCCTAGGATCGCTTGGTTGTCGACGTGGAGCGACGTGGGCTCGCCGTCTTCGCAAAAGGCTTGGAAGAACTCGGGAAGCGGTGAGCGGAACCGAACCCTGCCTCGCTTCGACGAAACCAACAGCCGCGCCGCCGAACCAACGGGCTCGACGCCAGCGAGCTCGAGCTCTGGCTTCTTACCCACGGCAATCAAGGCGGCCGCTTCACATAGGTCGAGGCCGTAGGCCAAACGAATGAGCTCGGAAATCGAATTCCCACCGAGTCTGGGATTGATCTCGATGACCACGATCTCACCGTCGCGAAGTCGGAGGTCGAGGTTGACCGGTCCGTCGGTCAGGCCGAACGCCTCGGCAACTCGATTGGCGGTCGCATGAATGCGTGCACGGAGATCGCTTGGGAGTGTCGATGGAACCGAGTGCCCAACCGGCGAGACGAACCCCGGGGTCAGTTGGTCATCGAGAACGAACCCGCCCACGAGCTCGCCGCGATAGAAGCTTCCTTCGAAGCCGATCGAGGTCCCGTCGACGAACTCTTGAACGAGCAATCCACCGTCGTCGACCCCGACGTAGCGCTCGGCCTTGGCGAACGCACGCTCGATCTCCTGTCGCGTCGCGCACACGGAAACGCCCCGGCCGCCCGCACCTCGGCGCGGCTTGAGCACGAGCTGCTCCAGTCCTTCGCGCCCCTGACGATCCACCGCTTCGTCGACGCCACGAGCCAGCCAGGTTCTTGGTGCGCCAACACCGGAGGCGTCGAGCGTATCGAAGGCCCGGAGCTTGTCCCTGCAACGATCGACTGCGCTCAACGGAAGCCCGGGCAGGTCGAGCCGCGTGGCGGCATGAGCCACCGCTGGCAGGGCCACGTCGCTTGCCGCCGTCTGAACACCCACGACCTGATAGCGCGCCCCGAGTTCGGCGATGCGGTCCACGTCGCACACGTCAATCGCGTGCGCGATGTCCGCACGATTCATCCCGGGAGCTTGCGCGTCCTGATCGACGACCAGCGCCTGGAAGCCGAGGCCCCTCACGGCGTCGATCAGACCGAGCTGGAACGGCCCACCTCCGACGACGAGGAAGACTCCCCCGAGTCCCGTCTCTTGTACACCCCCTGGCAAGGACATTTCCCTGGTTCATCCTAGTCCAATTCACCCGGACGCGGCACTTTAGGCGGCTCGACCCACTTTTGCGGGATCCGTCGAATGAGTTGCTACCCTCGAGGTATGCGACACAAGACGCAGGGGGAGGGACAGTTCCGCGAAGAAGACTTCGCGCAGTGCGGTTCCGACTGTGTCTTCGAGGCCGGGGTACTCGTCTTCCACCCAGAGCAGATCGAGATCGGCGCCAACGTCTACGTCGGCCACAACGCGATATTGAAGGGATACCACCAGAACCGGATGCGCATCGGGGATCAAACCTGGATTGGTCAGCAGTGCTTCCTGCACAGTGCCGGAGGGCTCTCGATCGGATCCCACGTGGGCATCGGGCCGGGTGTCCGGATCATCACTTCGTTCCATCGCGAGGTCGGGCGCACCACGCCGATTCTCGATGCGCCTATCGAATACTCGCCCGTGGTGGTGGAAGACGACTGCGACCTCGGCGTCAGCGCGGTCGTGCTGCCCGGCGTGACCATCGGCCGGGGCACGCAGATCGGGGCCGGCGCCGTCGTCACGACCGACATCCCGCCCTACTCCGTCGCGACCGGAGTGCCGGCGCGCGTGACTGGGGAACGTCCCGAATGAACGCACCGGACCTGAGCGTCATCGTATTTGCCTTCAATGAAGAGGCCAACGTCGGGCCGGTGCTCGAGGAGCTTCGCCGGTGGCTTGCCGATCACGAACCGAGCGCGGAAGTCGTGTTCGTCGACGATGGTTCCTCCGACGGAACCGTCGGTGCCGCGGCCGCCGTGCTCGCCGGAACGAA
Organism: Myxococcota bacterium; assembly: GCA_039177115.1. GTDB lineage: Bacteria > Myxococcota_A > Polyangia > Polyangiales > Houyiibacteriaceae > SG8-38. Next base: position 97,779 of record JBCDFZ010000001.1, on the reverse strand, counting down.
GCACCAGATCCACTCTCACGTGGGCAACCGCGGCATTGGCGCCGCCTTGAAGACCGGCGTTCGCGCGGCGCGGGGCGACTGGGTGACTTTCATGCCGGCGGACGGACAGATTGCGCCGGATGCCATCGGCCAGCTTCGGGACGCTGCCGCCGCGGACGGCACGGACGTGGTCTTCAGCGTTTATGAGGACCGAGACGATGGTGCGCATCGGAAGGTGCTGTCGGCGGGCCTCCGCAGCCTGATCTTCCTCGTCCACGGCGTCCGAATGCGAAGCGATGGCCCCTACCTGTTTCGACGCGCCCTCTTCGACGCCGATCGGCTCGCGCCGGACACGTTCTTTCTAAACTTCGAGTTCCCCATCCGAATGCTCGGCGAGGGGACGAGGGCGAGCGAGGTAACCATCGCGTGCCGACCCCGACGATCGGGCCAATCGAAGTCGGCCGGGCTCAAACGCATCTGGGGGGTGTTCAGAGACTTGGTCGACCTTCGATTTCGACTCGCCAAGGAATCGCTCACGACCCCGAGTCGGGCGACTCGACGCTCTTGAGCCGGTCGCGAAGCGTCGAGCGAGGCATCCCCACGGCGCGCGCGGCCGCCGCGTAGTTTCCGCCGTGTTCGACGAGAACCTCCCGCAACCTCGATTCGTCGGGCGCCGACGCCGCGCTGCCGCGAAGGATGCGGTCGACGACGCTCGCGTCGATACACGGGCCATCGGTAATGGCCGCAGCCAGCTCCACCATGTTGCGGAGCTCTCGCACGTTTCCCGGCCAAGAATGCCCGCGCAGCCTTGCAATCGCTGCGGGCGCGAGCTCCTTCTCCCCGAGCGCCTCCGGGACTGAGCGCAGAAAACGCTCCGCGAGCGGTTCGATGTCGGCCGTACGTCGGCGAAGCGGCAACACGTCGAGGACCAGGCGATGGATGCGGTAGAAGAGGTCTTCGCGAAACAAACCCTGCTGGACCATGCCGACGAGCGCACGATGGGTGGCGCACACGAGTCTCACGTCCACCGAGATGGGCGACTCGCCTCCTACGCGGCGAACGTTCCAGGTTTCGAGTACGCGAAGGAGTCGAGTCTGCAGCGTGAGTGGGAGCTCCGCGACCTCGTCGAGAAAAAGCGTGCCGCCGTGGGCGCGCTCGAAGGCTCCTCGATGCGCTTGAACCGCCCCTGTGAAGGCGCCTCGCTCGTGGCCGAAGAGCTCACTCTCGACGAGTTCCGCGGGGAGTCCCCCCGCATTGATGGCGACGAAGGGCCCCGACGAACGAGGGCTCCGCTCGTGCAGTGCTCTGGCGATCACTTCTTTGCCGACTCCGGTTTCGCCGCACACGAGCACCGGCCATGGCAGACGCGCGAAGCGATCCACGTCAGCCAGGACATCCAGCATCGGAGCGGACTCGGCCACTGGGGGGTCGACACCCGGGCTCCGCGTCGCTGGACCGCCCGTCGCGCGCAACTCGGTCCGGCCGACCCGAAGAATGTCACCCGGCCGCAGGGGGTGTCGCCGGATGGGCTCCCCGTCGACCCGAGTGCCGTTGGTGCTTCCCAAGTCTCGAACGACCACCCCTCGGTCGGCGGGCTCAATCCGACAGTGAAAGCGGCTGACGGCGCGGTCGGAAAGCACGACGTCGTTGTCGGCGCATGACCCCACGCCGAGCGGCCGATCGTCCAGACGAACCACCCGGGCGTCGGCGCGGCGCCCGAGAACGAGGGCCCGGGGACGAGGGCCGAGAGATGGCCGACGGAGCCGCTCGGTCGCGTGACGCCCCAGCGGACGTTGAGGAAGCCCGTCGCGGCGCAGGGCGAAGCCAGCACCGAGTTCGAAGCTCGACGCCCGCGGAAGCGGGACCCAGGGTAGTCGCGGACGCCGCTGACGAAGATCGTAGAGCCGCACCGCGCCTCCGGTCGGCACGACGAGACATCGAAACGAGCTCAGCCTCGCGTCGACCGCCGCCATGTCGCACGACGGGTCGGAGCCGACTTCGATCGCGCGACCGTCGAGCGTTCGGGCTTGAATCACCGTGTCTCCTCGCATCAGAAGAAGCACCTCGTTCATGGACATGTCGCGGTATCGACCGGCGGGCGGACGCGTTGCGGGAGCGACGCCCTTGAAACCCCAGCCTTCGGTCCCTAAGCTCCCGCCAACGTGACGGAGACCCTGCGCGAGACACCCCTCATCAAGGAACATCAGGCGCTCTCCGCACGACTGGTCCCGTTCGCGGGCTGGCGAATGCCCGTCCAGTACCGAGGCATCAAGGCCGAACACCAGGCGGTGCGAGAACACGCAGGCCTTTTCGACGTCTCGCATATGGGCGAGCTGTTCATCCAGGGCGCGGAGGCCGTGGGCGCCGTCAACGCGCTGGTGACCAACGACGTGACCCAGCTCGAGGTCGGCCAGGCGCTTTACACCGTGTGCTGCAACGAAGAGGGCGGAATCCTCGACGACCTCATCGTCTACCGGATCGCACCTGACCGGATTCTGGTGGTTTGCAACGCCTCGAACCGCGAAAAAATCGCCGGCCACTTCGAAACTCATCTCTCCGACTCCGTCTCGTTCGAAGACGCCTCAGACCGGATGGCCCTCCTCGCGCTGCAGGGTCCCGAGGCCGCGGCGGTCCTGGCCGGTGCCGGCGCCGACCCTGCCCTCACGGAGCTCACCTCGTTTCGTGTCGCCGAAGGCAAGGTGGGCGACGTCGCAGCGCTGGCTGCGAGGACTGGTTACACCGGGGAGGACGGCTTCGAGCTGTTCTGCGAGGGCCGCGACGCGCCCGGTCTTTGGCGACGAATCCTCGAAGCCGGGGAAACCCACGGAATCCAGCCCGTCGGACTCGGCGCGCGGGACACGCTTCGGCTCGAAGCCAAGCTGGCGCTCTACGGCAACGACATCGACGAAACGACCCATCCATACGAGGCGGGGCTCGGCTGGGTCGTGAAGCTGGATGCCGGCGACTTCGTCGGTCGCGCAGCGCTTGCTGCGATCAAAGAGGCAGGCATCACGCGAAAGCTCGTCGGGTTCGAGATGACCGGACGCGGAATCGCCCGCCACGGATACCCGATCGTGGCGGACGGGGCGGCGGTCGGGACGGTCACCAGCGGCTCCCCAGGGCCGACGGTTGGACGGAACATCGGACTCGGCTATGTGCCCAAAGGCCTCAGCCGCGTGGGGACCGCCTTGGGAATCGAGATCCGTGGCAAGGTGGTCGACGCCGTGGTAGTGAGGACCCCGTTTTACAAGAGGTGAGAATGGCGACTTTTCCGAGGGATCTAGGGTACACGCGGGAGCACGAATGGGCGCGAGTCGAGGGCGACGTCATTCGCGTCGGGATCACGGCTTACGCGGTCGAACAGCTCGGCGACGTCACCCTGGTCGACATGCCCGCACCCGGAGAAGACGTCCAAGCCCACGAGCGCTTCGGCGATATCGAGTCGGTCAAGACGGTCAGCGAGCTGTTTGCCCCCGTGAGCGGGGAAATCGTCGACGTGAACGCTGATCTCGAGTCGAGTCCGGAACTCGTCAACGAGGGCCCCTACGAGGACGGCTGGCTCATCACCATCCGGCCCTCGGACCAGGGAGAGCTCGACGGCCTCATGGACGCGGCGAAGTACGAAGAATACCTCGGAACCCTCGACGGCTGACCGGCACACCTCTGACGTGAGATACCTTCCGCACACCGACCAGGAGATCGCCGCGATGCTCGCGCGCGTCGGTGTCCGAGACATCGACGCGCTCTTCGAGGCGGTGCCGCAAGCGTTCCGGATGGCGCGGCCACTCGACCTCGAGCCCGCCCTCGACGAGCCCCGATTGATGCAGCACCTCACCGACCTCTCCGCGCAGAACCGGGGCGCTTCGATGCTGTCGTTTCTGGGTGCTGGCATGTATCGCCACCACGTACCCCCCGCCCTGGACCAACTGCTGCAGCGAAGCGAGTTCTACACCGCGTATACCCCCTATCAGGCTGAGCTCTCGCAGGGTACGCTCCAGGCCATCTTCGAGTTCCAGACCGTCGTCTGTGAGCTGCTCGGGACCGACGTCGCGAATGCATCGATGTACGATGCAGCCAGCTCCTGCGCCGAGGCGGTGCTGATGGCCCGCAGGATCCGACGTCGAAACCGCGTGCTGATCAGCGAGGGCCTTCACCCCGAGTACATCGAGACGATTCGGACTTACGTCCGAGGCATCGACGAGGGCGACACGCTATTCACCGTGCCGCTCGGCGCGGACGGCCGTACTGACTGGGCGCAGACCCCGGACGCGGGCGACGTCGCCGCGGTGATCGTCGGGTACCCAAACTTCCTTGGCTGCGTAGAGGATCTCGATGCCGCCAAACAGGTTGCCGAGAGCCACGACGGGCTCTTGGTCACGGCCACGTCCGAGCCCTACGCGCTCGCACTCCTCGACCCCCCGGCGGCGCGCGGCGCCGATATCTGCGTGGCCGAAGGACAGGCCCTGGCCGTGCCGCCCCAGTATGGAGGCCCCGGTGTCGGCCTGTTCGGCGCCTCACAGACTTTCGTTCGTCAGATGCCGGGCCGCTTGGTCGGGCAAACCGTCGACGCCGAGGGAAACCCCGGCTACGTCCTCACGCTGTCCACGCGCGAGCAGCACATCCGGCGTGAGAAGGCGACTTCCAATATCTGCACCAACCACGGCCTGATTGCCTTGGCGATGGGAATCCGGACCGCCATGCTCGGGAAGCGCGGCTTCGAGGAGGCCGGTCGCCGCTGCCTGGACGCCGCACACTATCTGCGCTCCGCCGCCCGCAACCTTCCAGAGGTGGAGGTCCCGTACGCCGCACCCGTCTTCAACGAGCAGGTGTTTCGCTTCTCGGACCGCTCCGCCGCCGAAGTCGCAGAGGCCCTGTCTGCTCAGGGCATCCTCGCGGGCGTCGACCTCGGTCGCTTCCGCGACGCGTGGAAGCACGACCTGCTCGTCGCGGTCACCGAACTTCACACGCGCGAGGATCTCGACCGACTGCTGGCCGGATTCGCGGGCTGACGCCGAAGGCCGAAAGGGGCGACTGTCGTCCTGCACACGGCGGGTTCAAAGATCCATCGGAAACGAAAGTTCGATGTGCGACCGCATTGAACATTCGTCCGCAACGTCAAGAACTTACTCGTCTATTTCCCATAGGCCTTGACTCGGCACCCACCCGTACACACACCTGCATTCTGCTTGCACACGCTCAAATCGCGAAGGAGACTCGGCGCGCTCTGTGGGACTTAGCGCGCTGACGCCGAGCCCGCGGAGGCAAACCAGCCATGCGCGAAACACGTAGAAGCTCATTCATTCAACTCCAGGGTCAACCCGCGAACGAGCGGCCGATGGCCTGGGAGGAGATTTGTCGTCAGTCGAGTTGGCAAGGCCACTGGGTCGCCCTCGACGACTGCGCGTACAACGAAGACGGTGAAGCCACGGCCGGTCTCGTGGTCGACCACGATGGCAACCTGGCGGACCTCTGCGCGCGCCTCAGCGGCGAGCGGCGCAAGCATTGCTCGGTGGTGTTCTGCCCGCCCGCAGAGTCGGCCGCCTGACCGACCGGCGGCCTATGGCTGCAGAGCCCGAGCGAGGGCTCAGTCCTCGGCGTCCCAGGGGTGGGCGGCCTCGGTCTCGACCGTCAGGTCCTCGTCCTCGCCGATGCATCGATCCGGCTCGCCGCGGCGCAGTTTGACCGCGTTCCAGGGGCCTCCGCCCGTATAAGCCTCATCGAGGCCCCACTCGCCCTTCAGGTACTGGTCGCCGTCCTCGCCGATTTCGATGCGGAAGAAGCCGTGACCGCGCTTGGTCTTCGGGTGGCCCGCGATGAGCTCGCGCTTGTCCTCCCACTGGAAGGTCATCAGGTCGCCCTCGAGGTTCCCCTGAATCCGGCCCGACCGCTCGTGCTTCGAGTAATCGCCGATCACCTGGCTGCCGCTCTGACAGATGTGCATGCTGCCGTACTGGGGGGACTGCCAAACCCCGTAGAACGTGGCGCCCTGCGGCAGAGGTCCAGCATCGGGCATCTGGGCCCCTGCGCACCCAAGCGCGGCAACGAGCGATAGAGCCCCCAAGATGTGCTTCGCGGACATCGAGTCCCTCCCCTGCTCCACGATAAACGACCCTCGGCCGAAAGCGTAATTTGGCGACCCGTCAGCGAATCCGAGGCACCGAGGTCAGGTGATAAAGGACGTGGCCCCCTTCGGCGAGGAGCAGTCCGAGGTCCTTCCAGGGCTCGAAAATCGACCCGTCGAGCCAGGCGTAGGCGGCGGGCGGCGGCGCCTCGAGGCGGTAGTTCGCTACCATTACCGGCCGGAGACGCGCGCGGGCCGAGGGCGGCAGCTCGATGCGGCCCCTCAACTCGTCGAGCGCCGTGTCCATCCCACCGAGCGTGTCCACCAGCCCGAGTCGATGCGCCTCCCGGCCGAGCCAGACCCGACCGCGCGCTAACGGCTCGATCTCGTCGAATGCGCGACCGCGACCCTCCGCCACGAGCCCCACGAACGACTCGTAGAAGGCGTCGAGCTCTCGGTTCATCAGCGCGCGCTCTTCCTCGCTGAGTTCGCGGTGAGGAGAAAACATGTCGGCGTGAGGACCCGTGCGAAGCACCTCGGTGTGGATCCCCGCTCGCTCGAAGAGGTCCTTCGCGAGCAGACGCGCCGACACCACCCCGATGGACCCCGTGATCGTCAGAGGCTGGGCGACGATCGCATCGGCGTGGGTCGACACGTAGTAGCCGCCGCTCGCTGCGACCTCGCCAAAGTAGGCCACCACCGGCTTCTTCTCCTTTACGCGCACGACCTCGCGATGAATGAGGTCGGAGGCCTCGGCAGAGCCCCCAGGCGAGTCGACCCACAGGAGCACCCCGAGGGCGCGACGTTCGCGTCGCGCGCGACGAAGCGCACCGACCACCGAAGCTCTCCGTCCGCCCGGCGAGCCCGACTCCGATATGGACCCTTTGACCGAGACCACGGCGATGTACGGTCGACGTCGCACGGGAATGAAGAGACGGCGCTCCTTGTATCCGAGATAGCGAGGCGCTTCCACGAGCGGCCTCTTCTTATCGCAGCCGAGCAGCTCTCGGAGCTCGTCTTCGTACGCGACCGCGTCGATGAGGCCCTCTCGCTGCGCGTCTTCAGCCCGGAACACACCGGTCTCGAAAAGCGCGCGCGCCTCGTCGGTCGACTTGCCGCACTTCCGCGCGAGCGCCTCGACGAGGCTGTCGGTGTATCCGTCGATCACCGCTTGCAGCTGTTCACGCTGCCGGTCGCTCATACTGTCGCGGCTCACGCGCTCAGCGGCCGTCTTGTACTCCTTGCGCGCGAACGGCTCGACGGAGAGGCCCGCTTTGCCTAGGAGCGGTTTCACGTAGCGCGCCGTGGCACTCAGCCCGAGCAGCGAGATCGAGGCTCTCGGCGCCATCGCAATCCGGTCCGCCGCCGATGCCACGTAGAGTTCGCGGTGACTCCCACCTCGTGGAAGGAGAACGAGCGTGGACTTGCCTTCGCGTCGAAGGCGCTCGATTTGATCCCGAAGGCCGACGCACACCGACCAACCTGCAGTCAGGGGTGGCAGGACGAAGGCCACGCCCTCGATACGCGGATCGCTGATCGCATAGTCAGCAAGTCGGCGAACCGCCGCCAACGAGGTCGTTCGAGCGAGCGCCTGGGCATCGAGGATCCGGCGAATCCAGGGGAGCGGCTGGCTCGCCTCCACGATCCGCGGTTTGAGGCGAACCACGACCCAGGGGCCCTTCGGACGCCCGAGCCACCGAGCGATCGCCCAAAGCGGCGCCAAGGGCACGTAGAGTAGATTTCGGATCAATCGGACGATTCGACGAAGCACCATTTCCCCTATAGCTACCGCTTGTTATGCTGGGAGTGGTGGGGCCGCAAATCTTTACCGGGGGTGGCCCCTCTGCTAGGAACACTTAGCACCGCGTGAGGTGAAGGAGCACGGCTCAGGGATATGGCCAGCCCCCAGATGGTGATGTACGAGGAGGAGTTTGCCCAGGTCCAGGCCGTGACCGACAGGCTCGTCCAAGACGCAAACGCCCGTGTCGTCTTCGTGGTCGACAAGAACGGGCAGCTGATCGCGGCCTCCGGCGACACCGGGGACCTCGATACCACGTCGTTGGCCTCGCTCGCGGCTGGAAACATTGCCGCGACGGGCGGGATTGCGCAGCTCCTCCGAGAGCAGGAGTTCGCCACCCAGTACCACGAGGGCGTGCGCCAGAACGTGCATATCCAAGTGGTCAGTGGTCGCGTGATTCTTGTCGTGATCTTCGATAATCGGACAAGCTTAGGCCTGGTGCGGCTCCGAGTGAAGCGCGCAAACGACCACCTCACACGCATCTTCGAGACCGTGATGGCGAAGACGCAGGACCCGTTCCAAAACTCTCCGTTTGCGGAAATCACCGATGACGACATCGATAACTTGTTCAATGATTGAGTAGAGGGGCTCCGGGGGATGTCATTCATCAACTACTTGTCGCGCGAGATCAACTGCAAGATCGTCTATTACGGTCCGGGTCTCTGCGGCAAAACCACCAACCTGCAGTTCATCTACAACCGCACCAATCCGGATGCGAAGGGCAAGATGATCTCGCTCGCCACCGAAACCGAGCGAACGCTCTTCTTCGATTTTCTGCCACTCGAGATCGGGGAGATCCGCGGATTCAAAACCCGCTTCCATCTCTACACAGTTCCGGGGCAGGTATTCTACGACGCCAGCCGTAAGCTGATTCTCAAGGGCGTCGACGGCGTCGTCTTCGTGGCCGACTCGCAGATGCTTCGCATGGAGGCGAACATCGAGTCGATGGACAACCTTCGCACCAACCTCGCGGAGCAAGGCTACAACCTCGATACACTTCCGTACGTGATTCAGTACAACAAGCGCGACATGCCCGCGGTATCGAGCGTCGACGAGCTTCGTCGCGAACTGAACCCGCACGGCGTACCGGAGTTCGGAGCCGTGGCGACCACGGGCGAAGGCGTGTTCGAAACGCTGAAGTCCGTCGCGAAGCTCGTCCTGACCGAGCTCAAGCGCGGCGCCGCGTAAGTCCGCCGTCGGTGAGCCGGCCCGCGGTGTTTTCGGCCGACCGCGAGAAGGCCGAAGCATCCGAAGGCTCTGCTCGACAACTCGTTCCGCCAGCCCGAGTCGAAGGTCTACTTGCCGATCCCGGTCGTTTCTTGCGGATCGGTTCTTGCTTTACCGGCGGTTTCGACCGACACTCCGCTCACCGTGTTGCCCGCGGAGTTCGGCGACATGCGGTTGTGCCTCACGGGGAGCGGGTGGCAGCTGTCACATTTGGCCGATTCGGTCCCGCGCCGGCTCAGCAACGAGGTCACCGACGTGGACGCACTCCCCGCAACCGCGGAGTACGACACCCGCAAGGAGTCGTATTCCAACATGAATGACTGGCTGAACATGCTGGTCCGCAGACGAATCGCGCAGGCGAGAGAGGCCGGAGAGCGACTTCCAGCGGAGATGGCCTGGGTCGCCGACAACGATCACTGCGTCTACCAACGGCGTTTCAAACCCTTCGTGTTTCTGATCATTGCGGTCAGCATCTACGGCATCGCGCAAACATCGAGTCCGCTCGCGCTTCTGGTCACCTTCGTCGCCATGTACTTCTACATCGACTTCTACAGCGGCGTGCTGCACATCGTGCTCGACAATCCCCGCTTCGTTAATCTCCCGTTGATCGGGGTTCCCTGTGTGGAGTTCCAATGGCACCACACCTTCGCGTACGACATTTCGACGAGGACGATTTTCGACGTATGGGGTGACCTCAACGTCCTCCTATTGGCGAAGTCGATCTTTCTCTTCGGAATCCTCGGCCCGACGACTACCGCGTTTACGGTCGCGGGGGTTGGATACGCACTCGGATATGCGAACCAGTTCTCGCACCGCCTGGCGCACACGGCCCCGCGTCGTCGTCCGAAGTTCGCAGTGTGGCTCCAGGAACACCGCATTCTGCTCCCTCCCGAAGTTCACCACCAGCACCACGCCGACTACACGCAATCGTTCCCGGTGCTGAGCGGTCACAGCCGAGGCGTCCTGCAGTGGATGCTTCAGCGATTGCCAAACGGCTACGTCTGGCTCGCTCTCTTTCTGATCTTGTCGGCGCTCGATCTCGTCGCCATCGCCTGGTTGTTCGACCACATCTGGTCATCCTGACGCCAGCTCCGAGGTCACCGCATCATGTTGGCCGAGTGTTCCGTCACGAAACCAGGGGCGCCGTCGTGTCGTTCGCGAGCTCGGGTCCCGTCATCTCCATGACACGCGAGGCACCCGTCATGGTTGCGTAGGAACCGCCTTCGCTTTCGGCGCCTTGTTCCTGCGCCACGCCGTCGATGAAATACCAATCGGCCTGGGCTTTGTCAGGCTGCAGGTCGAGCACGAAGTAGCCGCGGTTTTCGCCCGAGCTGAAGAAGCGAACGTGGGGACTCGAAGCGAGGACTGCGCCGGCCACCGGTTCGATCGCGCCTCCTGGGGACGTGATCCCCGGCGCGACGAACTCGACGCCCACGGCCCCCTCGCCCGTTGCGCCATCGTAGCTGCCATCGCCCACCGTGACGTCCATCGCCCACGACGAGTGCACGTCGCCGGTCACGACGACGACGTTCTCGATGGCCTCGTCGCGAAGCATGGTCATCAGCCGCTCACGAGAGCCTCGGTATCCTGTCCACTGGTCCTCGTTGGCGACGAACTCGTCGTTGAACTGCCAGATCGACATCACCACCTGGTTGCCGACGATCTTCCACTGTGCCGTGCTGCTCCGAAGCTGCTCGAAGAGCCACGCCTCCTGCTCAGGGCCGAGAATGTCGTCAGGAAGCGAGGGGTCGCCGAGGGGATAGAGCGCCGAAGTCGACTGCTCTTCGCGTCCCTCGATGCGCGTGTCGAGCATGATCAGGTCGGCGAGGTCTCCGTACTGAAGGCGACGGAACAGCTGACTCCCGTCGTTGTCTCGAATGGGAAGCCACTCGAAGTAGGCCTGTCGTGCTTCGGCTAGGCGGTCGCTCCACGCGCCCTCCTCGCCCGGCGTGTGGTTCTGTGCTCCGTCCTTCCACGAGTTGTTCGCGGTTTCATGGTCGTCCCACACGACGACGAACGGAAACTGACGGTGCACCTCTTGGAGGTCGGCATCGCGGCGGTAGAGGCTGTAGCGAGTGCGGTAGTCGTCCAAGGTGAGAATCTCGCGATCGGGTTCCACCTGTCGGAGTGAACCGCCCCCGCTGCCGTTCTCGTAGATGTAGTCGCCGAGATGCAGCACCGCGTCGAGGTCGGCACGCTGAGCCATGTTGCGGTAGGCGTGGAACCAGCCGCGGCTGTAGTTGGAGCAGGAACAAACGCCGAAGCGAAGGCGACTCACCTCGTCGCCTGCCGGCGCCAACCGCGTTCGCCCCGTCGGACTCTCTCTGCCCTCGGCGAAAAACCTGTAGTAGTAGCTGCGACCCCACACGAGGTCCGTCGCGTCGATCTTGGCGGTGTAGTCGCGCGAGGCGTCGGTGGTGACGGTGCCCTGGGCCGTGCGCTCCTCGAAGCTCGGGTCGAGGGCCATCTCCCACCACACCTCTACGGGCCCATCGCTTGCCGGACTGACTCGGGTCCAGAGGATCACGCTGCTCGCGGTGGGATCCCCGCTCGCGACCCCGTGCTCGAACAGGTTTTCCGGGCCGGGGGTGCCGTCGAAGCTGTACTCCGGCAAGTCTGGGAGGGGCTCACCGGCGGCCTGGTCGTCGCCATCCCCGCAGCTCGCGGTCGTCATCAGCACCGGGGTCAGGCCCGCGGCTCCCATGCCCTTGATCACCTCTCGACGGCTGAATCTCATCTCCATGGCCTCCGTGCTTGGCTCCGGTGATCTGGCACGAAACGCGGGCCGACGGTCGCAACGCCCGTGTGACGTGTTGGGATGCTCGCACGCCGGCTGCCCCGGCGGCAATGCCGGTTGAGGCCGCCGGCCCCTGTGATATCGCTTCTGTAACCGAAGTTATTTTCCCCTGCGAAAGGCCCCCCGTGAAGACACGCATCACCGAACTCTTTGGAATTGAACACCCCATCATTCAGGGCGGAATGCACTACGTAGGCTTCGCCGAGCTGGCGGCCGCCGTCTCGAATGCTGGCGGCCTCGGCATCATCACCGGGCTCACCCAGAAGACCCCGAAGGACCTCGCGAACGAGATCGCGAAGTGCCGGGACATGACCGACAAGCCGTTCGGGGTGAACCTGACGTTTCTGCCCACGGTGAGCTCGCCGGACTACCCGGGATACATCGACGCCATTCTCGACGGGGGCATTCGCATCGTCGAAACGGCCGGTCGAAACCCCCAGCCTTATCTTCCGAAGCTTCACGAGGCCGGGGTCAAGGTCATCCACAAGTGCACGTCGGTTCGGCACGCGCTCAAGGCGGAGAAGATCGGCTGCGACGCGGTCTCGGTCGACGGCTTCGAGTGCGGCGGGCACCCGGGCGAAGACGACATCCCGAACATGATCCTGCTGCCGAGAGCCGCAGAGGAGCTGAAGATCCCGTTCGTGTCCTCGGGCGGCATGGCGGACGCGCGTTCGCTCGTGGCGTCGCTCGCGATGGGTGCCGAGGGCATGAACATGGGAACGCGCTTCATCGCCACCAAGGAAGCGCCCGTGCACGAGAACGTGAAGCAAGCGATCGTCGCGGCAAGCGAACTCGATACACGCTTGGTGATGCGACCTCTCCGTAACACGGAGCGCGTGCTCAACAACGCGGCGGTCGAGCGACTTCTCGATAAGGAGCAGAAGATCGGCGCCGACCTGAAGTTCGAGGACATCATCGAAGAAGTCGCCGGGGTGTACCCACGCATCATGATAGAAGGCGACATGGATGCGGGCGCGTGGTCGTGCGGCATGGTCGCCGGCCTCATCCACGACATCCCCACCTGCAAAGAGCTCATCGACCGCATCATGGCCGAGGCGGACGCGCTGATTCAGGGCCGGCTCCGGGGGCTCCTCGAAGGCACGCTCGACGCCCAGCCCTCCGCGGCAGAGTAGGCTCTGCCATGTCTCGATCGTCGTGGGCAGACATGGATTGCAGCGTCGCGCAGACGCTCGAGGTGATCGGCGAGTGGTGGACACTCCTGATCCTCCGAAACGCCTTCCACGGCATGCACAAGTTCGACGACTTCCAAAAGCAGCTCGGGATCTCGACGAGCGTGCTGAGCGCGCGCCTCAAAAAGCTGACGGACGCCGGCGTGCTCTCGCGCCACAGCTCCGAGCATGACGGCCGCTCCGTAGAGTACCGCCTCACCGAGAAGGGACTCGAACTCTACCCAGTGATGATCTCGCTCAAGCAGTGGGGCGACAAATGGCGCCCCAACGGCCGCGGCCTCCGCCTAGACCTCCGCGACCGCAAAACGGGCCGCCGAATCGCCGGCGCCCAAGTCCTCTCCGCCGAAGGCACCCCCCTCGACCCAAGAGACGTCGAAGTCCGCCCAGGCCCCGGAGCCGACCGCTCCACCCGCTCCCTGATTGCTCATCGGGGACACGCTCCCCCCTCCCAACCCCCCGAAGACTAGGCGTTTTTCGAGCAAAGATCGCAACATGCTGTTCTGAGGCACCCTCACAACCAGGGTCGTCGATAAGGTGCGAGTGCCGCGTACCGCCCGAACCGTGCTCGTCGGCGAGCCCCACCACGTGGTGCTTCGTGGCAACAACAGACGGCGACTGTTCTCCTACCCCCGCGACTACCTCGGCTTCCTCAAGTTGCTCCTCGAGTCGAAGAGACGCTTCGCGGTTGATGTTCACGCGTTCTGTCTCATGCCAAATCACGTGCATCTGCTCGTAACGCCGGACGACGCTGCTGGGCTGTCGAGCGCGATGCAGCGCGCCGCTCAGCGTCACGCGCAGCGGAGGAACCGCTTGTACGACAGCACGGGAAAGCTCTTCGAGCAGCGCTTCTACTCGAAGCCAATCAAGTCAGATGCGCACCTCGCCGTCGCGACCGCGTACATCGACTTGAATCCCGTCCGGGCGGGGATCACGAGCACGCCGGACAAGTATCGGTGGTCGAGCTTTCGGGTGCAGGCCGGGTTACGTTCTGCGGCACCTGGAGCGAGCGAGCTTTGGACTCCGAGTCGTTGGTACCGGGCGCTGGCCGACGCCGACGAGGAGCGATGTGTGAACTACGGCAAGTGGGTCGATTTCTGCCAAGCCATCGAGCGCTGGTCTGAAGTTCGCAAAGACCCTCCCGCCCCCTCTGGGCCCGCTCCGACGAGGCCGAGCCGCACCCGCGCTGCCCAGTGAGCACGAACGCGAGGTGCTGGCGGTTTGGTGCACTCCGAAGGGTGCGTTGCAGCGCTGCGATCTTTGCGTTGGGAGCGCTGTGATCTCGGGGGGTTGGGAGGGGGGAGCGTGTCCCCTACCCGATCAGGTTGAGGATTTTGCCGGGGACCCAGATGGTTTTGCGGATCGTTCGGCCCACGAGCTGGGTGGCGACGTTGTCGACTGCCATGGCGGCGGCGAGAGCCTGTTCTTCGGTCGCCGTCTTCGGGAGGGTGACGCGGCCTCGGACTTTGCCGTTGACCTGCACCGGCACCTCAACTTCGTCGTCCTCGCAGAGGGCAGGGTCGTACTCGGGCCACGGCTCTGACTGGACGCTTGGCGGGTGGCCGAGCATTTCCCATAGCTCTTCTGCAAGGTGGGGTGCGAAGGGGTGCACGAGCAGCGCGAGTGCTTCGGCGGATTTTTTCGGAACAGCATCGAGCTTGGTGAGCTCGTTGGAGAGCACCATCATGGCGCTGATCGCGGTGTTGAAGCGCATACCCTCGATGTCTTCGGTGACTTTGCGGATGGTTCGGTGGACGAGGCGCTCGGTGGCGTCGTCAGGCTCGGTGCTCGCATCCGCGCGCGACACCACGGTGTACACGCGATCGAGAAAACGACTCACCCCGGAAATCGAGCTGGTGCTCCAGGGTTTGGCCGCCTCGAGGGGCCCCATGAACATTTCGTACACGCGCATCGCGTCGGCGCCCGCCATCTCGACGATGTCGTCCGGGTTGACGACGTTGCCGCGGGCCTTGCTCATCTTCTGGCCGTCCTCGCCGAGGATCATCCCCTGGTGAACGAGCTTCGCGAACGGCTCCTTCACGGGCACGATGCCGGCGTCGTAGAGCACCTTGTGCCAGAAGCGCGCGTACAAGAGGTGCAGCACCGCGTGCTCGGCGCCCCCCACGTAGAGGTCGACGGGCAGCCAACGCTTCGCAAGCTCCGGATCGCAAAGCACGTCGTCGTTCTTGGGGTCGAGGAAGCGGAGGTAGTACCAGCAAGACCCCGCCCACTGCGGCATCGTGTTGGTTTCTCGCGCGTACCACTGGCCGTCGCGTTCGAAGAAGCGCCAATCGGTCGCCCGCGCCAACACACCGGCAGGGTCGTCCCCCGGCTGGTAGTCCTCGAGCTCCGGCAGCCGGAGAGGCAGCTCGCTTTCGTCCACCGCGATAGGCTCGTCGTACCGGATGGCGAACTCGGCACCGGCGCGTGGGTCGCCGTCGGTGTCGACGGGGAAGCAGATGGGAATCGGCTCCCCCCAGTATCGCTGTCGCGAGAAGATCCAGTCGCGAAGTTTGTATTCGACGCGCGCGGCGCCCTGCCCGGCCGCTTCGAGGTCCGCCGTGACCTGCGTCTTGAAGGCCGACGTCTCGAGGCCGTCGTACTTGCCTGAGTTCACGGCGGTGCCGGTCTCGGTAAACGCCTCCTTCAACGGCTCGCCGCTCGGCTTCCCGTCGCGACTCACGACCTCGACGATCGGAATCCCGAGAGCCTCAGCGAACTCGAAGTCGCGCTGGTCGTGCGCGGGCACGGCCATGATGGCGCCCGTGCCGTATCCCCAGAGCACGTAGTCGGCGATGTACACCGGGACTTCGGCGCCGTTCACCGGATTGATCGCGAAGCCCCCGGTAAAGACGCCCGTCTTTTCCTTACTGGCCTGTCGGTCCCGCTCGCTCTTGTTGCGCGCCACATCGACGTACGCGACGACTTGGTCACGCTGCGGCTCAGTGGTGATCGTCTCGACGAGCGGATGTTCGGGCGCGAGCACCATGAAAGTTGCCCCGAACAGGGTGTCCGGTCGGGTCGTGAAGACGTCGATCACGCCGTCGTGCCCTGCCACCTCGAACTTCACCTCGGCGCCTTCCGAGCGCCCGATCCATTCTTGCTGCATGATCCGGGTGCTGTTCGGCCAGTCGACGAGGTTCAGGTCTTCGAGCAAGCGATCGGCGTAGGCGGTGATCTTGAGCACCCACTGTCGAAGCGGCACGCGTTCCACCGGATGACTGCCTCTCTCACTAAGTCCGTTGATGACCTCTTCGTTCGCAAGAACGGTACCGAGAGCCGGACACCAGTTCACCGGCACTTCGTTCTGGTAGGCGAGCCCGCGCTCGAACAGCTTCAAGAAGATCCACTGCGTCCAGCGCACGTACTCCGGCGACGTGGTGTCGATCTCGCGTTCCCAGTCGTAGCTGAACCCGAGCATCTTGAGCTGCCGCTTGAACGTCTCGATGTTGTTGGCGGTGGTGGTCCGGGGATGGGTGCCCGTTTTGATGGCGTGCTGTTCGGCGGGAAGGCCGAACGCATCCCAACCCATCGGGTGCAGCACGTCGTAGCCGCGCGCACGCCGATACCGAGCGACGATGTCGCTTGCCGTGTACCCCTCCGGATGCCCGACATGAAGCCCCGCGCCGGACGGATACGGAAACATGTCGAGCACATAGGCCTTCGGCTTGCTCGAGTCCTCGGCCGTTCGAAACGTGCCGTGTTCATCCCAATACGCCTGCCACTTCGGCTCGATCGCTCCCGGGTCGTACCGCGTCATCGCGCCAGCCATAGCACCCGACTAACCCTCGGGAAAAGGCGCCTGACCGCTTTTCTTGGTGGCGCTCCAAGCGAAGGGGGCGGTGATTTGGGACCAGTAGCCTCTCGGGAAGTTTGGAAGGGCCTCGATGCCGATGTCAGGCGAGGCCGCTCGGTCCTTCGGATGGAAGCGCGTCCCGAACACGATGTCCCACCAGATGATGTTCGCCCCGTAGTTCGTGTTGGCTTCCTCGAGGCGCTTCGAGTGATGCCAGCGATGCAGCTCGGCCATACTGAAGAACCAGTTCAACGGACCGAGGCGGATATCGATGTTGCAGTGCTGAAACATCCCATGCACCGCGGTGAACAGGGCGTGAAGCGCGATGACAGCCTCCCCCGCACCGAGCAAGATGAGCGGGGTCACCGACAGCACGTACTGGGAGAACAAATCGATCGGATGAAAGCGCCCCGCGTTGAGCCAGTAGAGTCGCGGCGCACTGTGATGGGGTGCATGAAACCGCCACAAGAGCTCGCTCTCGTGCATCAGGCGGTGAATCCAATAGGTTCCAAACTCGCCTATCACCAGGGCTAGAAGGAGCTGCGCGATCAGCGGCCAGTCGACGGGCCAAAGGGTCATGCCGAGGCTCTCCGAAAGCCACGTCGCGCCCGCGGTGGCCAGTCCAACGAACGCGACGGTGTAGAGCTGCGGGATCGCCGCGTTGACTACGTTGTGGATGAGGTCCGTCTTCACGTCGCCTTTCGAACGCTGCCATTCCTCGTGGAGCGGGTGCACGCGTTCGAACACGAAGAGGAGAGCGACGACGCCTGCAGTAATCGCCGTCGCCGTGAGGACGGGATCCCAGCCCGCCCCGATTCCATAGAGCGCCAAGCCCAGCGCACCGCCAAAGACGGCGGGGAAGACGCCGTAGGTCAGGGTTCTGTCGACGAGACTGCGCGCGCTCACGGGAACCTCGTGGGTGTACCGGATCGCGCGCGAGATGCCGACGATCCCGTTGACATAATTACTATTACATAATAACCGGCACAAAATCGGAGGCGTAGAGATGGGCCGGAAGCACCGACTGGGGCGCAGAGAATTCGTCGACACGGGACGCCTTCACGGTGCCATGCTCACCGGTACTCGCGAAGCCGAGCGGCTGCTCGGTCGCGAAGGCCTCGGTGGCGAGCTGGAATCGGAACTCTTGATCCAGCTCGGCTGCAACGAGGAGGCGTAGCCGCGGTACCCAATGCCGAAGATCGTCGACCACGAACAGCGCCGCACCGACATCGCACGCGCGGCGGCCACGATCATCGCGACCCGCGGAATCGACGCGGTCACGATGGTGGGAATCGGAGAGGCCGCGGGCATGACGACCGGCGCCGTCACCCACTACTTCGAAGACAAAGAGCAGGTCATCCTCGCCGCGCTCCGATGGGCGGACGGCGCCATGCAGGCTCGCGCGGCCCGCGCGTTCGAACAAGAGAAGGACGTGGTCTCCATTGCCCTCGCCGCCCTTCCCCACGATGCGGAGAGCCGGGTCGAGTGGTTGGTCTGGGCAGTCTTCTCGGACCGCGCGACACGAAGCGAGACCTTGATGGTAGAGCAGCGGCAGCGCGACGAGGACTGGCACGCCCTGGCGCTCTCAGTGCTCTCCGACCTCGCGAAGAAAGGCCATCTCGATCCCAACATCGACATCGACATCGAAGCGAGCATCGCCGTCGCCCTCATCGACGGCATCGGGTTTCACGCCGCATGGGACCCAGGCACCTGGCCCGAGGAGCGGCAACGGCGAGCCCTCGAGCAGTACCTCGATCGCTTCGCCCCGCGACCCGGCTTACGGGACTGAGCTCGGCCTGTCACGGCGGCTCGGCAGGCGCTCGTTTCGGCTGAATGCTCCCCGTGCTAGCGTCGACGGGTGACGGGGCCGTCACCACCCTGCTCAACCGCGGTTCGGCCGTTCATGCTCGCTTGTTGCCTTGGCATGTGCGGATGCTCGAGCGACGGTGGCTGGGGCAATCCCGAGCGCGTGGTCCGCGCGGACGACTTCGACGCGCCTTCGCTCTTCGGGGGATCCAGTCGAACGGCTCTTGCCGTTTGGCGAGAGTCCAACCCAGACCCGGCAGTCGAGCGACAGCTCGAGTCGGGGCTCATAGGCCGTTGGCACCGGTCGGGCGGTTGGCGAGAGTTCTCCGTCATCGACGACTACGCGGGTGACAACTTCAGGGAGCCGATGGCAGCTGTGAACAGCGCGGGTAGCGCCTTGGTCACCTGGCCCGTGCTTGGACCAGCCGACTCCGAAGACGCTGCGCGCATTGGAATTTTCGCGAGGCGGTACGTCGAGGGAGAGGGATGGGCGGAGACCGAACAAGTTGGCAGGGCGTTCTCGGGCAGGGGATACGCGCCGCCGCGGGCGGCGCTCACACCGACGGGCCGAGGCTTCGTCGTCTACGCCTCCGAGAGCGGACGTGAGGTTCAAACCTTCGTCACCGAATTCGACCCGGAGGAAGGTTGGCTCGATCCGGTCGGGTTCACATGCGACGCATGCTGGCTGGGGGCCGTGCAGCTGTTCGCGGTTGGCGCATCGGGTGCCGACGAAGTCACGGTGGTCTACTCGAGCATCGACTCCATCCACGTCCGCCGGTACGCGAGAACTACGGGGTGGTCCGAGCCCCTCACATTGGGGGGGGCACCGCTTGGATTGCCGGAACTCGCGATATCGGCCGCGGGCGTCGTCTGGGCGTACTGGCCTACATCGACTACGCGAGAGCTCGTCTGCCCCAGCGTTACGAAAACGACGCCCTCAGGGTGGGAAGACCTCACGGTCTTGGCGCCCAACTGCCAAGGCGTCGCCGGAGCCGTCGGCGCCTTCGGTGCATTTGCAATCGACGACTCGGGGGGCGCGATCACGATCTGGAGTGAGACCATCGAGGGCCGGGCGGAAACGCGCTTCAGCCGGTACGCCGAAGGCTCCGGCTGGTCTACGCCTGAGGTGATGCCCGTCGGCCAAGGTTTCGGTGGAACGCGGATCGCGGTCACGATGCTCCAGGATCAGCGCGCAGCCGCCCTCTGGTACCGTCTGCGCGGCAGCATGCCAGCCACCACGGCGACCCGGGTGTGGGGAAGCTACTTCGAGCCAACCGAGGGATGGGCTGAACCCACGCTGATCTCACAGGACGGCCCAACCCTGACGCAAACCAACCCTCCGGAGATCGTCGGCTTCCCCAGCGGGCGCGCCCTCGGCCTCTACCGAATCACGTTGGAGCGAAACAGGAACGGCGTTCCAATCCCCGTCACCTTCCTGTGGTCGAGTGAGTTTCGCTAGGCTCGACGGTCACGCGATCGAATACCCACCGTCGACGTTGATCGTCTGACCCGTCATGAACTTCGCGGCCGAACTGGCGAGAAACAGCACGGCCGGGGCGATGTCGTCCGGCTGTCCCCAGCGCTTCATCGGGGTGCGGTCCATGAACGGCTTCTCGACCATCTCGATGCCCTTCATGAGTGACGTCATGTTGGTTTCGATCAGACCCGGGGCCACCGCGTTGACGCGAATCCCGTCGGCAGCCCAGGTGGCCGCGAGGTTCTTCGTCATCTGAATGGTTGCCGCCTTGGCCGCGCTGTACCCGGGGACGAGTGGCACGGCGAAGTACGCGCTCATCGAGGCCACGTTGATGACGCTTCCTCCGGCGTCGAGCGCGCTCTTTTTGAGTGGGTCGCGGACCCCCGTCGCAAGCCGGTACGCACCAAAGAGGTTGATCCCCACCGACTTCTCGAACGAAGCCGGATCCATCCCTCCGGGAAAGTTGACGCCTGCGTTGTTCACGAGGACGTCGAGCGCCTCGACCGAATCGGCGAACGCGTCGATCGCGTCCGAGTCGGAGAGCTCGAGCTGCCGATAGGCAAACTCCGACAGATCAACGTCATAGGCCCCCGCGTCCGGCTTCGTCCCCGTGACGGTGACCGACGCGCCGGCGTTCGAAAACGCGCTCGCGGTCGCATAGCCGATTCCGTTGGAGCCCCCGGTAACCAGAACCTTCGCGCCCGAGAAATCGAAGTTCGCGGCGTTGCTCATGCGCCCTCCCCGTCGATGTCGATCATCACTTTGCCTCCCGCGTTCGGGTCGGTCGCGACGGCCAAGCCTTCCTCGAAGCGGTCGAGCGGGAACCGGTGCGTGATCATGGGAGACAGGTCCCAGCGAGACAGGACGCCGAGCGCGTCAGTGTAGTCGTCCGGGTACTCCATGGCGCCTCGAATGGTAAGCTGTTTCATCATCACGAAGAGGAAGCTCACGTTCACCGACTGCTCGTGGAGCGCCACGACCGTGAGCCGCGCTTCGGGCCTCGCGTTCTGGATCACGTCGGTGATCACCTTCGGCGCGCCGGTGGCCTCGATGTAGACGTCCGACCCGACCATCGGCATCCCCATGAGCGGTGCCTCTCCGTGGAGGTCTCGGAGCTTGGTCCACGGGTCGCCCTCGGAGGCGTCGATCCCGGCCCTCGCCCCGAGCGCTTTCGCGAGCTCGAGGCGCTTGGGCGAGAGGTCGACGGCGACCACGTCGGACACGCCGCGGTCTCGAAGGGTGGCAATGGCGGCCAGCCCAATGGGGCCGGCTCCGAAAACCACCACTTTGTCGTCGGTCGTCACGTCGGACCGATTCACCGCGTTCATCCCGACGCCGAGGGGCTCCGAGAGCGCCGCAAGGTGCATCGGCAAGTCGTCCGGCACCGGAAAGAGCGCACCCGGATCGGCGGCGTTTCGCACCAGGAGGTGCGACGCAAACCCTCCCTCGTCACCGCCGTTCCCAATCATGTTTCCTCCCGCGGTAGGATTCAGGACGACCCGGGCGCCGACGGACAGGTGCGTCACCTCGGCCCCGACCGACTCGACCACACCAGAGAGCTCGTGGCCAAGGGGCATCGGGCGCCTCATGCCGCCCATCTTCACGTAGCGAACGTCGGTCCCGCAGATTCCGCACGCGGCTACCCGAACCACCGCGTCACGCGGCCCTGGGTTCGGGACGTCGATTTCGTTGAGCTCCACTTTCCCGGGCCCGTGAATGTTGACCTGTCTCATCCTGCCTCCGCTCGAATCGGAAACGCCTCGAAGTAGAACGCGAAGCGCGCACGAAGCGCCTCCGGATCGACGCCGAAGTCACCCTGGAGGTCATACACGATTCGCCCGTGTTTTCCCCGTGGGTTTTCGATCATGTACTGGCCGAGCGACGCTCGCGCCCCGGGGGTCATCTCCAAGTTCGCGACGCGATAGATACGTTCCACCATCGCCACGTCGTCGGCCATGAACTCGTGAAACAGGACGTCGATGCTCTGCTCGGCCGGTACGAGTGCGCGATCGCGCACGCAGGCGCGAAGCAGGTGCTCGACTCGGTCACTCCAGTATTGGGCAACCGCTGGCGGGTCGACACGTGTTCGCCTCAGCCGGTCGCCGTACGTGAGCATGGTGATGGCCGACGCAATCACCGACACCGGATCGCGGTGCGTGAAGGCCACCGACGCGTCCGGGAAGGTTTCGATCAGGGGCCCGAGCTGTTCCATGTGCTGCGGTGCCTTGAGGATCCAGCGGTCCGGCCCTCGCATCCACTGAAGCGCCTTGAGCACGTTCTTCATGTAGGCGTAGTGCGGCCGCTGATCGTGAGCGTAGTAGTAGTCCCGCCATCGAGGAACCACAGCCAACCACTCCGGCAAGTAGCTGCTGAAGTCGAGCGCTTGGAGCTCGATCTCTTCGTGCACGTGATCGGGGGTCATGTCGTGCATGTTCTTCAGCAGCGGTGCGACCTGGCTGAACATCTGATACTCCGCTGCGGCTTTCTGGTAGCGCGGGTCGTCTTCCTTCGCGGCCGGGGCTTCGGCGGTGTCGGGAATGGGCTCGAGGCTCTCCCAGTAGGGGAGCGAGCGAAGTCGTTCGTCGGCCGCGATCAGGTTCAGAAGGTGGGTCGTGCCCGAACGAGGCAGGCCCGCGATGATGATCGGCCGAACGATCTCGACGTCGAGGATCTCCGGATGACGCTTCAGCAGGTCCTCGAAACGAAGCCGGTTGACCGCGTAGCGGACGATGTCGCCGAAGATGCGGGCACGCCCCATGGGCCCAAGCTCGACGTCCTCGTCCGCCGCGCGCAGCCAAACGCCGAGGCGCTCCCGAAAATCGTCCGCTCCGAAGTCGGAAAGCCCGGTGCGTGCCCTGGCCTCCTCGAGCACCGCGGCTTCGGTCAAGGTCGTGGTCGCCGATGCGAACCCGTCGACGATCATGCGCTGCATCGGGGTGAGGACCGGGTTCTTGAGGTCGTCGATCGCGATGTCGGGCGCTCTCATGACTGTCCTCCATCGCCCGCACTCGCGAGCCTCGCTCGAAGATCGGCGAGCTGTTTTCGAAGCCACTGGGTGAGCCAGAAGTTCTCGCTTTGGCGTTCGAGCGCTTCGTGCGCGCGAATCGCGACATCGAGCGCCCCGCGGTGCCCGGCCTCTGCCGTGAGCGCGATCTCCGCAAGCTGGATCGCCTCGACGGGCAACCCCGCGTCGAGCTTCTCGGATGCCCGGTTCGCCACCGCATCGGGTCCGCCAGCCAGTTCCACGAGGTCGGGATGCGCTGCGCTCGGGGGTACCGGATAGAGCTCGCTGGTGGAGGCGTGATGGAACCACCCGGCGTAGTTCTCCCAGATCGCTCGAACGCTCCAAGAGACTCTCCCGTACCCCTGACCCACGTCGAGCTCCTCTGGAAGCGTGATCTCGCGCATCAGACTGTGGATGTCCTTGCCGTGGTTCATGCCGCGAACCGTTTCGTCGTGGACGTACTGCACGGCATCGCGGAGTCGCGTCAGCTCTCGTTGGATCAGCGCCTCGCCTTCGACCGGCCCGTGGTGCCCGGGGAGCAACAGCTGCGGCTCGAGCGCGCGAACGCGCTCTAGCGACTCGATGAAGCCGAGCGCCTCGCGATAGCGGTCACCCCGAACCGTCACCAGGTTTGGAAAATGACCGAAGAGCGCGCTGAATAGATTACCCGTGAAGACGATGCGGTGGTCGGGGAGCCACACGACCATCGAGTCGGTCGTTTCGCCGCCGGGCGTCGAAAGGAGCTCCAGCCGAACACCGCCAAGCTCGAGCGTCTGGCTGTCCTCGAAGGTGATGTCTGGGACGGGACGGGACTGAGGCGGGATTCCGGTCCCGAGGTTGTCCTGGATGTACTTCCACGCTTTGGCGATGGCGTCGGCAAAGGCGAACGCGCTACGGCTCGCGCGAAACGCCGCAATTCGGGCATCGTCGGCCTGATGGGCCTGGTTCCCCTCTTGCGCCACGACGTCGGTAGCCTCCTCGCGAAACAGATCGACGCCGCCCACGTGATCGACGTGCCCCTGGGTGAGCAGGATGTACCGAATCGGCGCCGAACTCACCGCATCGAAGTTCCGCTTGTGGACCGGGGCCTCGAACCCCATCCCGGTGTTGATCACGATGCGCCCCGCCTCGGTGACGATGAGGTAGCTGTTGGAGAGCCCCTCGGAGAGGTAGACGAAGTCGTTTACCCGGGTGGCCTCTGCCTGGGAGGCAGGCTGAATATCGAACCCTCCAGGTCGTCTGCGGTAGAGCGGCGCGGTCATCGTCAGGCAGCGCCGGAGCATACCAGCGACCCTCGATGAAACCCAAGCGCCCAACTATACTCCCCGCAATGCGCCTTCTGACTTTCTTCTGCGCGACTCTGCTGGCGACCCAAGCATGGGCACAGCAGACCGACGCACCGCAGGAACACCGAAGCGGCGACGAGGTCCCGGACGACATGCCGCCGCCGCCCGAAGACGCGCCGCCCGCCGAGGCGCCGCCCACGGGCGGGGCCGACGATCGACCGCCTCATCCGGAAACGCCTGCACCACTCCAAGAACAGCAGCCTACGGCCGACACGCTCTCCAGAACTCAGTACCACTGGCTCCCAGGACATTGGATTTGGACGGGGGAGCAATTCGAATGGCGCAACGGCGAATGGATCTACAAGGTGAACGGGTACGTGCTCGTTCCTCCGTTTTGGGAGTGGAACGGCAAGCAGTGGATATTCCACAACGCCGGTTGGTCCAAGACGCCCGACGGCGCGATCGAGTTTCGGCCGACACCCGCACCGGGGACCGCGACCGATCCGTCGGCACCCCCTGGAGGCACGCAGCAAGAGGTGAAGTCGCAGCCGGCGACCACGACGGTCTACGTCTACGCGGGCATCTACCGTCCCCCGCTGATCCTCTACCCGGTCTGGCATCCCTGGTATCACTACCACTGGTACTACCGGCACCCTCGGTACGTGAGAGCGCCGGTCTACCGAAGCCGTCGCTACTACTACGCCAACAGCCGTCCGCCGTACGCCCGACCGGGAAGACCTGTGGGCCGCCCGCCCGCCGGCCGCCCCCCTACGCGACCTTCGCAGCCGGTCGGGCGTCCGCCACAGTCCGGGGGAAGACCTTCGACGCGACCTTCGCAGCCAAGCACCAGGCCCAGCACACGACCCTCGCAGCCAAGCACACGGCCCAGCACGCGGCCCTCACAGCCGAGCACCAGGCCCAGCACACGGCCCCCACAGCCAAGCACACGGCCCTCACAGCCAAGCACCAGGCCCAGCACACGACCCTCGCAGCCGAGCTCCAGGCCGCCGAGCTCGTCGACTCGAAATCGCGGATCGAGTCGCGGCGGGTCGCGTCGAGGCGGATCGCGCGGCGGTCGGCGGCGCTAGACCTGGCTCGGACTCGCTCGCAAGGCGGGAGCGCCGGAATAGCATCGCTAGTTCAAGGGCGCGCGACGCCGCGAGCGGCTTCGAGGACAAATCGCAGTCGATCCTTTTCAGGTGAGTGCAGTCTCGCTCAGCGTCGTCGCACGATCACGCCCACGTAGGGCGTCAGCCACCACCGCACCTCATTGAAAAACTCCCCCTTGCCGCTTAGCGAGTAGCGAAGGCCAACGTCGATATAGACGGCTTTGTTGACCTGAAAGCCCATGCCCGCCCGTCCTGTAAACCCGGGCGTGAAGCGGTACACGTCAGCGGCGAAACACCAGTAGAAGTCGCAGACGATCTGCACTTCGCGGAAGTTCCAAAAATTGAGGTCGAGCGCACCGCTGACGTACGGGAGCACGACCTTCAAATCCGGAATCTGCACGCGAAACTCGGGGATGGAGATAAAAATGCGCGTGAGCGGGCTGTCGCCCGGGTTCGGGATGGTCTGACCGTTGAACGTCCTCGGCACCCGGATCCGGTTCCAGCCGATGCCCGTCGCCCCGCCGATGACGAAATAGCCGAAGTCGGCCCCACCGAAGAAGCTCAGGTCGGCGCCTGGCCGAACGATGTCGTTCGGGACGTCCAGGAACACGGGGACCCCGAGCTGCAGGCCCCAGGTGAACCCAACTTTCTTCTGCTTAGGTGGTGGCGCGGGTGGCACGTAAGTTTGTGGGGGTGGCGGCGCGCTCACCATGTCGGGCGGCGCGGGCGGGGGCTGCGGTGCGACCGTGGCGTCCGACGGGGGTGCTTCAAACGACGAGTCCCACTGGGCGCCCGCCGGCATGGCCAGCGTAGAGACCAGCAATCCAACTCCAACGACGAATAAGCCCCTCACAGTCGATTCTCCTCCCGGTACGCGCCGTCCACTGCGACGGGCGCGAGCATATCAGTGCTTTCGACACTTGGGGTCAGTTTCGGAAGCAGGAGCGAGGAATCGACAGGCCGCGGCTTTCGCTCGGCAGGACTCGGCGCTAGCGTTACTTCTGCTCGGGGCGCCCGAAGGGGCTGAGACGCACCCGTTGAACCTGATCCGGTTTGCACCGGCGTAGGGAAGCGCGCTTCGGCTCCTCCCCTGCGAAAGGAGACCGATGACTAACATCAAGATCCCGACCCGCGGCGCACTCGATCCCTCCAGCACAGGCGCAGGGACCACGCCCGGCTCTTTCGCCAATCCGGCGGATGTGGGCGGACCCCGAACGTTCTCTTCACCGGATACCCCCGGCATGCCGCCGCCAAGCGACAAAACCGCCTGGGACTTCATGCCGGACGATTGGATCGAGGTCGACGGCCGCTGGATCCCCCCGGCGGGGTTCGAACCCGTCACCCAGCTCGAGCACGCTCGGCTCGGAACGATCACCCCGGAGATGCGGCGCGTCTCGAAGCGCGAGCCGCATCTGACTCCCAAGCAGGTACGAGACGAGGTCGCGGCCGGTCGGATGATCATCCCAGCAAACCGTGTTCACCTTCAGCACGCGCTCGACCCGATGTGCATCGGCCGGGCCGGCGTCACGAAGATCAACGCGAACATGGGGGCGTCTCCCGTGTCATCGGGGACGCACGACGAGGTCGAGAAGCTCCAGTGGGCTGAGCGCTGGGGCGCCGACACGGTGATGGACTTGTCGACCGGTGGAGACCTCGATGCGACGCGCGAAGCGATCATTGCGAACGCGAAGGTCCCGATCGGCACCGTGCCGATCTACTCGATGATCATCGGGCGCAGCATCGAAGAACTGAATATCGAAGTGATTCTCGATTCGCTGCGGCATCAGGCTGAGCAAGGCGTCGACTACTTCACCGTACACGCCGGCGTCGCGCGCGACCATCTGCCGCTCATTCGCGAACGCCTCATCGGCATCGTGTCTCGCGGCGGTTCGCTGCTCGCCAAGTGGATGCTGCACCACGGGCAAGAGAACCCGATGTACGAACACTTCGAAGCGATTTGCGACGTCATGCGCGAGTACGACGTGTCGTTCTCGCTTGGCGACGGGCTCCGGCCTGGCGGACTCGCGGACGCCACCGACGCGGCACAGCTCGGCGAGCTCGAACGTCTGAGCGAACTCACCGAACGCGCGTGGAAGAAGGGCTGCCAGGTCATGGTCGAGGGCCCGGGCCACGTCCCGCTCGATCAGATCGAGTACAACATGAAACTCCAGCGTCAGCTTTGTCACGGCGCGCCGTTCTACGTGCTCGGCCCCTTGGTGACAGACGTGTTCCCTGGGTACGACCACATCACGAGTGCCATCGGCGCGACTTCGGCCGGCTACCACGGCGCAGCCATGCTCTGCTACGTCACGCCGAAGGAACACCTTGGTTTACCGAAGCGGGACGACGTGAAGCAGGGCTGCATCGCCTACAAGATCGCCGCCCACGCAGCCGACGTCGCGCTCGGAATTCCTGGAGCACGCGACTGGGACGACGACCTCACCCGGGCCCGCGCGGCCCTCAACTGGGACAAGCACTTCGAGCTCGCGTTCGATACCGACACTGCGAGAGCCCTGCACGACGAGGATCTCGACGTCGATACCGACTTCTGCGCGATGTGCGGGCACGACTGGTGCTCCGTTCGCATTTCCAAAGAGATCGTCGAGTTCGAGTCCGGCAAAGCGGAGGGCTTCACGCGCGAACGCGTGGTCAAGTCGCCCGCACTGACGCCCGAGCAACAGGCGATTTTGGAAAGTCGCGGCTATCTATCGCCCGAGGAGATTCACGATCTGGCCGCGAAAACCAAGAGCGCGGTCGGCAAGAAAGCCAAGGCCTCGTGCCATAGCGACCTCGTCGACGACGGTTCCGAAGCGTTTCAGGTTCAGGGAGAAAAACTGCTAACCTTGGGGCGGAAACGCAAAGAGGGGGCGAGGCCGCGCTAGCCGAGCCGAGAGCGAGAGGAAGAAAACGACATGGGGAAAACACTGATCCTAGGTCTGTGCGCGGGTCTCGTGACCCTGATGGGAGCGTGCTCGTCCGGTTCCGGTGGGTCGACGACCGCGATCAACGTCGAAGCGTTCGAGTACCCGATGGTGTCGAGCAACGCGTCTGACGGCGAACTGGTCTACGCTACGTTCTGCGACGGCTGCCACCCGAACGGCATGGAGGGCGACGGCCCCGCCATCGTGGGCGATATGCTCACTCCTGCGCAGATGCGGTGGCGCGTTCGCAGCGGCGAAGGCGGCATGCCTGCCTTTGGCACCAACAAGATCAGCAAGAAGGAGCTCGACGACCTCCTCGCCTACACTGCGACCTTCCAAGCGGTGAATCTCGGTCAGTAGCCAGCGGCCGCACGCCGCTCAGGGTTTCGGGTTCAGTCGCAGGTGCACGCGGGTGCGCCCGTGAGCTGGTCCGAAAGCGCCGAAGGCAAGCAGGCTGACCCTTCGAAGGGAAGAAGGTCCGCGGCGAAGTCCGCGCAATCCCGACAACAGAGGTAGTCGCCTTCACAATCCCCCGCGCCGCACCCTTGCACCGAGCAGAACCCGGTGCCGAGATCGGACAGGCACAGATCCGCCTCGGCGCCGGCGCAGTCTGCGTCACTCGCGCAGAGCCGCCCGGTCCCGTTGTCCGTGACCTCGAGCGGACTGCCTTCTCCCCCGCCGCCGCCGGAGTCGTCCGAGAACGTATTGATGACGATGCTGCTTGCCTGGGAGTACGTATCGGCGATCGCCGCTTCGCGGTGAAACTGCCCGGCCTGACGGTCGGGGTCCGAGGCGACGACGCTGAACGCCGCGCGGCTCGGGAAGACGTTGATCCGAAACTCATCCCACTCGCGGCCGTCTCCGACGAACACACCCTCCACGTCGAACCAGGCAACCGGCGCTCCGCCCTGCTCGAGTGCCACGGGGGTGGCGGCATCTTCGTAGAGAGATATGGCCTCACGTCCGGTGCGCTGCGGCTCGTCGCTGCCGGCCGGGTACTGAGCCGTCTCGCGGAGCGACAGCAAATGGGTGATGGCCACCGGCGGGTCGCTCGGGGTCGACGGGTTGGGAATCATGTCAGGGGTCGGCACTCCCGTCGAGTCTCGTAGCTGCGTGACGATGACCTGGCTTCGTTCGACCCCGGCGTCCTTGTTGATGGAGCGCGCCTGGAACTCCTCGTCGAGGATCATCTGGAAGAACAGCGCGCGGCTCGGGTAGCGCACGATAGCGATCTGCTCCCACTCCTCCCCGTCGAGTGAGATCAGGTTGTTTTCCACTTCTCCGACAAATGCGACCTCCGCACCGATGGCCTCAAGGAACTCGAGCGGGGCGTAGAGGTCGTCGGCTTCTCGGCCGGTGAGATCGGTCTCGCGACCGTCGGGGTACACGGCCAGCTCTCGATACTTGATGAGATTCACCATCCAGAAGGGGCCGTCCTCTTCGGGCGGCGTCTCCCACATCCGGCGGATTTGCGCCTCGTTGTAGGTGCCGTAGCTCGGGTCGTCCCCGAGGTCCGGGAGCGCGGCCTGCTCTGAGGATCCACATCCGGCGACTGTGAGAAACACACCGCAAACCACTGCAATACAAAGCTTTTTACTGGACATCGACGGGCTCCTGAGCGACGTTTGGGCGAACGTAGCTTTTGGCACTCTTAGTGTCAATAGGATCGTGCATGGCCTCCACCGAAACCGACGGGCGAAGACAGCGCGCGGAGAAGCACCGCGATGCCGTCGTGCGCGCAGTGCTCGCAGCCGTGAAAGAGACGGGACGAGTACCGCCCGTGGCCGAGCTCGGCGATCTGGCCGGGGTGTCGCGACGCACCGTGTTTCGTCTCTTCGACGACATGGAGTCGCTTCACGTCGCTGCCACTAGGGTGCAGCGCGCCGAGGTGATCCGCAGATTCCCTCCTCCCTTTCCGACCGGACAGCCTCTCGAGGAGCGGATTCGCCTGCTCGTGGACCATCGCGCGTCGGTATACGAGCTCATCCGGCCGCTTCGACGCGTGGCGGAGAAGTTCCGGGAGGAGAGCCCCACCGTTCGAAAGGACCTCGCTCAGTCGCACGCCGAGCTGCGCATGCACGCGGCGCTGATGCTGAGCGATGCGCTTCCGGACCCCGGGGCAGAACGAGAGCACGCGGTGACGATGCTAGGTCTCGTCACGGGGTTCGGGGCTTGGCGGACCCTTCGCGAAGACGACGCACTCAGCGTCGCGGATGCCAAGGATGCGATGACCTTCGCGATCGTGCAGCTCGCCGAGCGTTAGAGGCCAAGCCAGCTCCGCGCGTCGAGGCTCTTCGTGCCTCTTCGGACCTCGAAGAACAGAATCGCATCCTGCGAAGTGTCGTCGAGCGTCCCGACGCGCGTGCTCATCCCTACCCAGTCACCCACCTGCACGTCGGTGCGGCCAAGGCCCCCGTAGACGGTGTAGAAGCTGCTCCCGTGATCGAGGATGACCATCAAGCCGTAGGCGCCGTACGGTTGCGCGAACGCGACTCGGCCGTCCGCCGCGGCGAACGCAGGCCCACCCCGCCGGCCGTAAAACTCGAGACCCGGTGCACCCTCTCGCTGGGCGTTGCCGATCCGCATCGAACCTTGAACCGGCAGCGCGAGCTCACCTCGGAGCCGCGCGAAGCCGTCGCCGAGATCGTCCATGTCGCCCGTGACGCGGAGCCGACCGTACGCGAGGGTCTCCTCAGGCTCCGGCTCGGGCGCGGAACCGCGGAGCGTATCTTGAAAGAGCGACGCGCTGCGCTTGCTCTGCTCGATCTCCTGCTTCTTCGTCTCGAGGGCGCGCAGCATGACGTGCGCCGTTTCGAGCTCCGCTTTGAGATCGGTCTTTTCGACGCGGAGCGCGATTCCTCGGTTCTCGAGGAACTTCATCGTGCGAAGGTCGTTCTTCACCATCCGGGAGAGACGCTGCACCCTCGCGAGGTGGGCCATCAAGGCGTCGAAGCCGCCCGCGACGGGAAGCATGCCGGCCCGGCGGACGCGGTAGAGTGCGCGTGCTCGTTCGTGAAGCCTTGCCTCGGCGTCGGCGCGCTTATTCTGAAGGCCGGCCACCTCAGCGTCGATTTGAGACTGCCGCGCCTCTGCGTGTTCGATTCGCGCCAGGTTCTCCGCGATCGCGCCTTCCACCGTGGCTACGTCGGTCATGGCCGACACCGGGGTTTCTTGCTCTGCGACGGCCGGTGCTGCCAAGCAGGCCATCGCCAAGAGAACCCAGACTCGAGCGGGTGCCTTCATGTTCACACCGCGAGATACCGACGCACAGAGACCGCGCTTCCGACCGCGCCGATGATTGCGCCGCCGGCCAGGAGCCCGAGGAGCGTCCACGTGCTCAGAAAGATGATTCGGCTCCCGGTTAGCGCTGCGAGGGTCGAATCGATGGACTCGTGAAGGGAGAGATAAACGACCAGGAGTGCCAGCACTGCGAGCAGCGCGGACGCGAAGCCTTGGAACATGCCCTCGAGGACGAACGGCCCACGTACGAACCCGTTGGTGGCGCCGCAGAGTTTCATGACCTCGATCTCCTGTCGGCGCCGAGCGACCGCCAGACGAATCGTGTTCCCGATGACAGCAACCACACAGAACATGACGAGCAGCGCCAGGCCCACCGCAAGCATCCGCGCACCCCAAAGCAGATGATCGAGCTTCTCGAACCAACCGCGGTAGCTCTCAACGTCGCTCACCGCACGAAACTGGCCGAGTCGTGTCGCGATGGATTCACTGCGCTCGCGCGTGACGCCGTTGACGAGCGTCACTTCGAGCGACGCGGGAAACACTTCCTTGGGAAGCCCGCTCAGATCGGCTCCCACATCGGCCTCCTCGAGGAACGAGGCCTTGGCTTGCTCCGGCGACACGTGAGCCACTTCGCTCACATCGCTCAGGCCTTCCAGCACCACGCGAAGCTGCGCGATATCCTGCGGATCGGCGTCGTCCTTCAGAAAGAGAGTGATTCGGCCGCTCTGGCCCCAGCGGTCGGCGGCAGCGTCGAGGTTGGCGACGCCGAGCAAGGTAGCGCCGAGACACAGAAACGCGACGGCCAGGCTCGACACGGCCACGATGTAGAGCCGTCGTTCTTCGCGAAGCCCCCGCCTCGCCCGTGTCATTGCGCTCTTCACTTCCATTGCGTCACCCCACGAGTGTGTGAATACCGCTACCCGGCCAGTGCTTGAGACCCTGCTGGGCCTCCACCACGCGACCCTCGTCGATGGCGATGAGTCGGTGGTCGCGTTTCGAGATCAGCGAGTGATCGTGAGTGGCAAAGAGCACCGTGGTTCCCGTCGCGTTGATCTCTTCGAACAACGTCAGGATATCGATCGCGAGATGCGGATCGAGGTTGCCGGTGGGCTCGTCGGCCAGAATCAGCGCGGGCTCCGGGACGATCGCGCGTGCGACGGCGACGCGCTGCTTCTCACCCCCCGAGAGGTTGCTGGTGTGCTCGTCACCTCGACCATTGAGCCCCACCCGCTCGAGCGCTTCGGCCACCCGAGCGCGAATCAGCCGCTGCGGCATGGAGAGGATCTCGAGCGCAACTGCGATGTTCTCGAACACGGTCCAGTGGTCGATAATCCGAAAGTCTTGGAACACGATCCCGAGGTTCCGCCTGAGGAACGGGATCGACTTGTCGGTGAGGCGACCGATGTCTCTGCCGCAGAAGAGCACGCGGCCTTCATCGACCATCAGCTCGCGGTAGATCAGCTTCAGGAGCGTGCTCTTGCCGGCACCGCTCGGTCCCGTGATGAACGCGAACTCGCCCCGTTCGACCGTGAGGTTGACCCCACGGAGTGTGGGCTGGTCAGGGCGGAAGTACTTGTATACGTCTTCGAGCACGAGG
Organism: Myxococcota bacterium; assembly: GCA_039177115.1. Classification (GTDB taxonomy): domain Bacteria; phylum Myxococcota_A; class Polyangia; order Polyangiales; family Houyiibacteriaceae; genus SG8-38. Next base: position 64,494 of record JBCDFZ010000001.1, on the reverse strand, counting down.
ATCGGCTTGGCCAGCTGGGGCTGGCTCGCGCGCCCCCCGGCGCGGAAGAATGGAAACGGGCGAACGACCTTGGTTCCCTGCATAGAACCCGGCTAACCCGCACGCCTCGGCTGGGGCAAGAAATCGGCCAAAATTCCGTGGTTGCCGCGAGGCTCGGGCCCGCTAGAGTCCGCCTCAGATGGGTGATGGCGCGGTCGAGTACGAATCGGCGGACTACATCGGGGTGCTGACCCTCAATCGCCCGGACCAGCGCAACGCGATGAGCCCGGAGCTCCTCGACGCATTCGCGGAACAGATCGAAGTCGCCCGAAAAGACTCGAGCATTCGCTGCCTGGTGCTGACAGGCACCGGTCGGTGTTTCAGCGCCGGCGCCGACCTTCGCTCGTCGCTCCAGCGTGACGATCTCGGGGCACCCTCCAAGGACACGTCGTACGCGATGTACGAACCGTTCTTGCGCGTGCTCGACGTAGAAGTACCGGTGATCGCGGCCCTCAACGGCCATACGGTCGGCGGCGGCTTCGGTCTCGCTCTGCTCGCGGACGTTCGCGTCGCCAATCGCGAGGCAAAATACGGTGCTAATTTCGCACGGTTGGGGATCCATTCTGGGCTCGGCATCAGCTACACGCTCCCCAAGCTCGTCGGACCGGCGCATGCGGCGGAGATGCTGTTCACGGGCAGGCTCATCCGCGGGGAGGAGGCGCTCGCGATCGGACTGGTCACGCACGCCGTCGCAGAGGAAGAAGTCCTGCCCACGGCGTTCGGCATCGCGCACGGCATCACCGCCTCGGCCCCGGTGGCCGTCCGACAGATGAAGAGCTCCATCCGGCGAGGCCTCGCCTGGGAGATTCGTGAGGCGGCAATGCACGAGGCCGCCCTCCAGTCCGCGAGTCTGGCTACCGAGGATGCCAAAGAAGGGATCGCGGCGGTTCTCGAGAAGAGAGAACCTGAGTTCCGGGGCCTTTAGGGCTACGATGCAAGAAGGCGTACGATGGCGGAAGCACCCCAGTTACCCATCCCGCTAGGCGAGGTCCCAGAAGCGCTAAGGCGCTTCGCGGATCCGGCCGGTCCAACTCCGGCCCGCATGATGGCCGCCAAGGGGATGGTGCCGGTCAAAGGCGCCGACCTCGTCCTGATCCTCGTCCAGCTTTCGGCGGACCCCGACCCGGGAGTCAGCGGAGCCGCCGAGGAAACCCTGAAGGGCCTCCCGGAAAACGTACTTCTCCCGGCCTGTAAGGCAGAGCTTCCGGCGGCCGCGCTTCACGGAGTCGCCCTGCAGTTCCGAAGCAACGAGGAGGTGTTGGCTCGTCTCGCGTCCAACCATGCTGCGAGCGACGCGACGATCGCTCACATCGCGGGGCACTGTGCGGAGCGCATCACCGAGATCATCGCGGTGAACCAGCAGCGATTGATCGGGGCCCCCGCAATCATCGAAGCGCTCTACAAAAACAAGAACACGCGGATGTCAACGGCCGATCGGCTGATCGAGCTCGCCGCCCGCCACGACGTGGAGATCAGCGGGATCCCGATGTACGAGGAGCTCAAGAAGGCCATTCGAGGCCAGCTGATCCCGGAACCGAGCGAAGAGCCGCTCCCTGCGGACGACCTCTTCACTCAGGCACTCGAGGAAGACGGCGACCGTGACGCCATGCAGACGGACGACGCCGACGGAACCGAGGAGACCATCGAGGAGTTCGTTCCGCTTCAGTCCAAGATTCGCAACATGAACATCGGCGAGAAGATCCGAATGGCGCTCCTCGGCAACGCAGCGGCGCGGTCCATTCTGGTGCGCGACCCGAATCGCATCGTCGCCATGGCCGCGATCTCCTCGCCGGCGATCAGCGAGACCGAGGCCAAGAACGCATCCCAGAGCCGCGAGGTCTCCGAAGACGTACTCCGCTACATCGGGAACAAGCGGGAGTGGCTGCGGAGCTACGAGATCAAACGCCACCTCTGCAACAATCCTAAAACGCCGCTCGCCATGTCGATGGGGTTTCTCAATCACCTTCGCCGGAACGACCTCCGCACGCTTGCGCGCAGCCGCGGAATCCCAGGGCCTCTCAAACAAGCGGCCAAACGACGCGCGAAACAATTCGACTGAGTCATGGGGTTCTTCAAGAAGCTCTTCGCGGTCGACCCGACCGCCCTCGAAGAAAAAGGCGATACCCTTTTCGAGAACGAGGAGTTCGGGCCGGCCAAGCTCACCTACGAAAAGGCGCGCGACGCCGCCGGCGAGGACGCGGCCGAGCGACTGTCGGACAAGATCGCCCACTGCACCGACGGAATCGCGCGAGGCCGCATCGCCCAGGCGCGTGACTACCTCGCGCAGGGCGAGGTCGCACTCGCCGGCGACGAGCTCCGGGGGGCGCTCGAAGTGGCCGCAAGCGATACGCTTCGAAGCGAAGCCCAAGAGCTGCTCGACAGTCTAGAGGCCGCCGACGCGCGCGAGCAGGCCGTTTCAGAGGAGCTGTCCGACGAGGAGCGTCTCGCCGTCATCGCGGGCCAATGGGAGGATGCACAGGCCGACGAGTACGAAGGCTACGGACAGCCGTTGTTCGACGCCTTGATAAAGATGCAGGCCGAACACTACGACGAGTCCCGATCCACGCTCGAAGCGCTGGCCTCAGAGGCCGAGAGCCCCCGATACCTCTGGCTCGAGGTCGGGCGCGCTCGCCTGCTTACCGATGACGTCGAGGGCGCGAGGGCCGCGCTCGAGCGATTCGTCGGATCGCTCCACGATGGCGAAGGGGGTGAGACCAAGCTGGTCGCCCTGTTCACGCTTGCCCGCCTCGCCGACGAGGCTGGGGAGTTTGAAGAGGCCACCGATCACTTCGAAAGCGCGGTGGCGGCGATGCCCGACGACTACCGCCCATACCTTGCAATGGGGTCCTTCCTTCGAAACAAAGGCCACCACGACGAGGCGCTGGAAGTCCTCCAAACCGCGCTCGACCTGAGTCGAACGGCCGCCCCCGACTGGCGCCTCCTCGAGGAACTCGGCCTGGCCCACGAGGCCGCCGCCAAACCCGACGAGGCGACGAAGTTCCTCGAGCAAGTGGTCGAGTTCTTTACCCAGCGACAGGAGACCGATCTACCTCCGCCTACCGCCACCAAGCTCGCTTCGCTGTACGAGTCGCAAGGAAAACCCGAACGGGCAGCCGACCTCTATCGCACGCTCAGCCAGGGTCACGATCGCGCCAACCACGGGCGGTACCACTTCGAGGCAGGCCGCCTGCTACTCGCGATCGGACTCGAAGACGAAGCGCACCGAATGCTCACCCGGGCGCACGCACTCGCTGCAGAGGACGACGAGCTACGAAAAGAAGTCGCTGCGTTATTGCAGCAATAGCGGGCAAGTACTGAAGATAAGTAGGCTTTGGCGTGCCCTGACCGAAAGCGATTCGGTGCTACATTCATAGGGCGCAGCGGCGTGGACCGAGAATCGACTCGGCCGCGACTCAAGCGAACATCAGCCATGAGCCCATCAGATCGGGGAGGCGCGTCCGGCCTCCGGCCCGTCACGGTGCCGACCCTTCGCGGCATGAAACGAAAAGGCCAGCGGATCACCATGGTGACCGCCTACGATGCCACGTTCGCCCGGCTGTTCGACGAGGCCGGCATGGACGTGCTGCTCGTTGGAGACTCGCTCGGGATGGTCGTCCAGGGCCAGGACTCGACCTTGCCGGTGACGGTCGACGAGGTGATCTACCATTGCCGCGCCGTCGCACGCGGAACGCGTCGAGCACACATCGTCGGCGACATGCCCTTCCTCAGTTGGCAGGTCAGCCCTGACGAGGCGCTTCGGAACGCCGGCCGCTTTCTATCGGAGGGCGGGGCTCACGCGGTCAAGCTCGAAGGCGGCGTTGCCGCGGCGCCCACCATCGAACGGGTCGCGAACGCGGGTATCCCAGTGATGGCGCACGTCGGCCTCACCCCCCAGAGCGTGCACGCGATGGGTGGATTTCGTGTTCAGGGCAAAACCGAAAGCGCAGCGGAGCGGGTACTCCATGACGCGCAGGCCGTAGCCGACGCGGGCGCTTACGCGCTGGTGCTCGAGGGCGTCCCTTCCGACCTCGCGCAGCGCATCACCGAAACGGTCTCGATCCCAACCATTGGAATCGGCGCGGGGGTTCACTGCGACGGCCAGGTTTTGGTCTGCTACGACCTCCTCGGTCTCACTCCCGACCTGCGTCCCAAGTTCGTGAAGCGCTACGCGGAGTTCTTTGAGGACGGTGTCGCCGCGGCCAAGCGCTACCGAGACGAAGTTCGCGCCGGAGTCTTCCCGAACGCCGACTACGCCTTCGGCGAGGTGAAGAAGACGAACGCGCCGAACACCGGCGGGCTGACGCTTCTCCACGGCGCGAGCGCTGGGTACGGACCGCAGGGATGACCGAGCTCATCCGCGAGCCCGCCGCATTTCGGCGGGCCTGCGATGAGGCCAGACGAGCGGACCGACGCGTCGGCTTGGTTCCGACGATGGGAGCGCTCCATGAGGGTCACCTGTCGCTGATCGACGCGGCGTCCGAGCGCGCCACGTTTCTTGCAACGACCATTTTCGTGAACCCGCTCCAGTTCGCGCCAGGAGAGGATCTCGAGCGCTACCCCCGCACCCTCGAAGCCGACCTCGCGGCGTGCGAAGCGCGAGGCGTCCACGTCGTCTTCGCGCCGGACCTCAAGGCGATGTACCCCGCGGGCTTTCAGTCGAACGTCCAGGTTCGCCAGGTGACTGGGCCGCTCGAGGGCGAATTTCGACCGGCTCACTTCGACGGAGTCACCACGGTGGTCGCCAAACTCTTCAACCTGACGGGCCCGTGCACCGCCGTCTTCGGGCGGAAGGACTATCAGCAGTGGACCATCCTTCGGACCATGGTTCGGGATCTCGACATGCCGATCGAAGTGGTCGGATGCCCGATCGTTCGAGAACCGGATGGGCTCGCCCTCTCCTCCCGCAACCGATACCTTTCCGACGAGGAGCGCAGCCGGTCTCTCGGAATCGTCACAGGCCTCCGCGCCGCGCACGACGCCTGGCAGCGCGGCGAGCGATCGACGGACGCCTTGGCGGCGCTCGCGAGAGCTCCGGTCGAGGAGCGTTTCGACCAAATCGACTACGTGGCCGCGGTCGACCCGGACAGCTTGACGGCGCCGGCTCCGGAATCGGACCGGGTGCTGGTCGCGGCGGCTGCACACCTCGGGAAGACGCGACTAATCGACAACCTCGTGCTTGGGGAGGAACCGCGGCCGTAGCGCCGATCCATCTAAAGGAAACGCGTGAGCCACCACGAGCCGAGCGCGGCCGCGCCGAACGCTGCAGCGACCGCAAGCCAGCCGACCCAGACGCGCGGCGCGGACCGTGGGCTGCGGCGGCCGGCGACGGTAGGCTGGCCGTCGTCTAGGCTGAATCGAACGGTGGCGCCGGGCGGCGTGATCGGCTCCCCCGGAGGAAGCGTGGAGATCCGGTCGCGGGTCGCGGGAACCACGGCCGGTAGCTCCGGCGTCGTGTCGGGTTTCAGGTCGAGCAGAAACGAGCGAAGCCTTGCACCGGGTTCGGCATCGAGTTGAAGTGCGACTTGGTCGAGGGCGTCAGCCATCTCGTCGGCGTCCGCGTATCGCTCGCTCGGTTCCATCGCGGTCGCCCTCCTCACGATCTCGTCGAACGCCGACGGGAGCTCGGGGCGCTCGGACGACGGAAGGGGCACAGGCCGCTCGCGCACCTCGTCGAGCAAGCCAGCAACAGTCTTCGACTCTCTCAGGCCACGCCCGACGAGGAGCTCCCAGAGAACGACTCCAGCCGAGAAAACGTCCGTCGCGGCGGCGAGGGGGTCCCCCCACGCCTGCTCCGGTGACATGTAGAAGTACTTCCCCTTGATGATCCCGGCCTCGGGGTCGCTAACCCGAGCCATGCTCTTCGCGATTCCGAAGTCGGCTACCTTCACCTCTCCGTAGAGACTCAGCAGGATGTTCTGAGGAGACACGTCGCGATGCACGATGCAGAGCGGGTTGCCCTCGTCATCCTCGTGTTGGTGCGCGTAGCCGAGGCCGCGACAGACTTCCGCGACGATATGCGCCGATACCGACCAAGGGATTCGCATCTCACGGGCCCGCATGGTGGCCGTCACCAACCCGAGATCGAACCCATCCACCTCCTCCATGACGATGAAGTGGGCGCCGTCGATGCAGCCGAGATCGAAGGTTTGGACGATGTTCTTGTGATGGAGCGAGGCGCAGAGCTTGGCCTCCGAAATCAGCATCGACACGAACTGCTCGTCGGTGGACAGGTGCTCGTGGATTCGCTTGAGCGCCACCTTCTTCTCGAACCCACCCTCGCCGCGCACGGTCGCGGAGAAGACCTCGGCCATGCCTCCGACCGCGAGGCGGCGATTCAAGGCGTACGGACCGAACATCGTCGGAAGGTCGATGGGCGCCACGTGTCTTCCCCCAGACCGGAATCTATCCAATTCGATTCCATGACGTAAACGAACGGTTCGCGTATGCTGTTGTCATGAGTCGCCCACCCACGCCCAAGCTCAACGCCGACCACCTGGCGAGTATTGGTCTCTTCGGCGGACTAAGCCGCGAAACCCTGGAGATTCTGGCCGAATCCGTCCCGACGAGCCGGGTCGAAGCGGGCGACATCGTCGTCGAAGAGGGCGACACGTCCACCCAGATGTTCGTGGTCATCGCCGGCGAGCTCGAGGTGATCAAAAAGGGCGAATCAGGCGGCGACGTCCGCGTGGCCGTTCTCGGCCCGAACGATTGGTTCGGGGAGATGTCGATCATCGACGTTCAGCCCCGTTCAGCTTCGGTGCGCGCCGTCGCCCCTACCCTCGTTTTGGCGGTCACCGCCGAACACGTCGAAAACCTGCTCTACCGACGCGACGTCAAAGACTACGCGCTCTTCATCATGAACATCGCCCGTGAGCTGAGTCGCCGTCTTCGTGTCGCGGACGGCATCCTCGCGCACTTCTACGCCGCGCTCTCCCACCAGTACTCGCCCAAATAGGCGAGGCCGGCTCAACCGGATACGAGCATCGTCACCCAGTCCGCGACGAGCGCCGGCTTGTCCTGATGCTCGATCTCGATGCGGTTCTCGGTCGTGACGAGAAACCGGCCGTCGTCCTTCTCGACGATCGACTTGAGCTGGCAGTGGTTTCGAATTCGCGAGCCCACCGGAACCGGCGCCATCAGCCGTACCCGGTCAAAACCGTAGTTGAACCCGTAGAGGATCCCTGGCGGGTAGTCCGCGCCGAGGGTGTCTCGAACGAGATGAGTGAGCAGTGAAAGGGTCCAAAACCCGAACGCGATGGTTCCGCCAAACGGACTCTCTCGGCGCGAGCGGTCGGGATCCATGTGCATCCAGTCGTGGTCGTGGGTGGCGCGTCCGAACTGGTCGATGTCGTCCTGCGTGACCTCGATCCACCGGGAGGTTCGCGCAGACTCCTCGTAAAAGGACTCGAGCTCGTTCATCATCGGGGTCTTTTTCGGTTCGGGCATGGTCTCGTCCCTTCGGTGTTCGGCTCGCCCCCGACGACGTTCGTAGCCATCCCCTTAGAGCACCCGGGGAGGCGGGGAGGTCAGGCCTTTCAGCTCTTCACGCTCCTTGAGAGCCTCGAGAATGATCGTGGCGGTCTCTTCGATCGCGCAGTGGGTGACGTCGACGACCATCCACTCGGGGTGCGCGCGAAAGATCGAGTGGGCGTACTCCAGCTCGGCCTTGACGTGGTCTCGAAGGCCGTAGTTGGCGTCGGCCGGCATGCCGAGTTGCTGAAGACGCTGCTTTCGGATGTCCATCAGCTGCTCGACGTCGATAGTGAGCCCCACCACGCGGTATGGCGGAAGGTCGTAGAGCTCTTCCGGGGGGTCGACTCCAAGTACGAGCGGGACGTTCGCGATCTTGAGTCCACGTCCCGCCAGGTAGGTCGAAAGCGGAGTCTTGCTCGTCCGACTGACGCCCACGAGGACGAGGTCAGCCTTTTTGAGGTTGCGAGGTTCCTTCCCGTCATCGCTTTTGACCGCGAACTCGATCGCCTCGACGCGACGGAAGTACTCCTGCGAGAGCGGCATCTCGGCCGAGGGTATGTTTACGGGGTCGCTTCCGAGGTACCCGCCAATCTGATTGAGCAGCGCCCCGATCACGTCGACGTGACGGACGCCGTGTTCGTTGGCGAGTTCGTGGAAGTGCTCACGGAGCTCGGGACGCACCAAGGTGAACACCACCATGGCCTCCTGCTCCTTGGCTCGCTCGATGATGGTCGCGAGGCTGCGTCGGTCGCGCACTCGCCGCTCCATCCGGAGACGCACCTTGTGCTCCGGAAACTGGAGCAACGTGGCACGGGTCACGCGTTCCGCGGTCTCGCCGGTCGAGTCGCTGACGACGAAGATGACCCGTGCGTCCATGGTGCTGAGTGTACTATAGACGGCGGCCGAGTTTGCGTCCGTGCATGCGGTTGACGCGACGACGATTCTTGGCTTTGCGCTGAGCGCGACGGCGAGAGGACTTGTTGCGCTTCCGGCGCCGGTCGCTGTGGGCGAGGTGCAAGTACATGAAAACTCCTAGGGCGGCGGTCTACGGGATGGCTGAGCACCCCGCAACCAGGCTACGGCGCGTCCACACATTCCCCATCTTCGCTGCAGGTTTGCCCGTCTCGGCACTCGGAATCTTCGAGGCAGAGTGGGAAACAGATCGAATCCAGGGTCGCGGCCTCACCGTCCAGGTCGAAGCAGGCCGCGTTGTCGAGGCAGTCCTCGGCGCTTGCGCAGCTCTGAAGGCAAAGGCTCAGGCCGGAGGGAAGCGCGACGCACTCTGCGTCGTCGCCGCAGACGTCGTCAGGCATGCCAGGAACGCCACAGTCGAAGACGCTGCAGCCGAAGCCCGTGGGGCATGCCGTCCCAGGAGGCGCCCCGAGCAGTGAGCATGACAGCTCCTCGTCGACGCAGACCCCCTGACCGAAGGGTGAGTAGCACTCGTCGGTACCCGCACAGCTCGCGCCGACGTTGTTATCCGTGACGTCGTTGAAGACGCCGGGCACGCAAACGCCGGTCGCGTCGTTCGCAATGCCTCCCCAGAAGCAGGTGTATCCGTCGCGGCAGCCCTGGGTGTTGTCGAGATAGGTACTCGGGTCTCCTGGGGTAGCACCCGACCCGACGATGCAGGACTCCGCGCAGGTCGGCACGCCGAACCCCAAGCCGGCGCAGACGCCGTCGCCGGCGCACTCGTTCCCTGGAAGGTCGCACCGCGTCTTCGTGCAGTAGCCCTCGGGGAACCCAAACGAAACCTCGCCCAGGCAGAGCCCGTTTCCTTCGCACTGTTCATCATCGTCGCAGGGGTCGCCGGCTTCCGCTCCTGGAGTACCCGGGCTCTCGCATCGAAAGGTATTCGGATTGCAGACGGCGGCCGAGTCCGTCCGGTACACCAGCCGGTCTCCGGTCATGGTCTCCGGGTCGTACGGATCGAGCATCCCGTTGTCATTGGTGTCTTCACGGAACACGCGACAGTCGGCGTCAGACGAGCAGCCGGTATCGCAAACCTCGAGGAGAAGGTCACAGGCGTAACCATCACGGCACGCGCTGTTGTCGTCGATGGCGGCGCGACACTGACGAAGGCAGACGTTGGCATCGACGAAGAACGGCACGCACGAGGCACACTCGTCGTTGCATGCGGCCTCGTCTTCCAGACTGCAGGTGCCTGGCGAGGCCGGAAGCGCGACGGTGCAGTAGTCACCCGGCCAAATCGCGGCCTCGACCTCGGTGTTTTCGCCGTCGGGATTATCGACGATAGGGTCCATGGGCCCGCCGATCGTCACGGGGATCTCCGCCACACACACCGCGGCGCCGTTGCACTCGAGCGTGTCTCCGCGGCAGGAACCGCCCACCTCCCCCGCGAGCGCGGGCTGATCGAAGCATGCTGTCCCAGTGCCTCCGTCCCCTCCGGAGCCCCCGGTTCCTAGGATTGCCCCCGTTCCGCCGGTTCCCGTCGTTCCACCATCGCCGGAACCTCCCCCGGCGCCGTTTCCGTCAGTTCCCCCGCATGCCACAGCCCCCACGAGGCCGACCAAGCCAACCCAAACCAATCGATTCACACGCAGCTCCAATCATCCCCGGCTACTCCCGCCGCCGCGGCAGAAGCAGCCAGTAGTCTAAGTCTAGTACAACTTCAGGAGAATAGACGTCTCGCCCGTCCTTCGTCACCTTGAGCGGAAATCCCGCCGCGGTGGCCGCCACGTCCTTTAATCCCACCAAACGCACACGAAGAGCACCGCAGTCTGTACGTCCAGGTAGGTCCGCTTTGTCGAGGACCTCACTGTAGGCGTAGATCGTATCGCCTGCGAACGTCGGGTGCGCGTGCGCCCCGCTGTTCCAGGCAAGGATGCCGAGCACCTGCTCGAGCCCGTTGAACGACAGCGCGCGAACGATGCTGATCACGTGGCCTCCGTACATGATGCGGCGACCGAACCGAGTATCTTTCGACTGCACGGCGTCGAAATGGACCTTTGCCGTGTTCTGGTAGAGACGCGTCACGATCATGTGTTCGGCTTCCTCGATTGTCATGCCGTCCACGTGGTCGATCCTCTGGCCGACCTCGTAGTCGTCGAAGTACGCGTCTCCCCCGGACGGCCAAGATTCGTAGCCGGTCAGGTCCAGCCAAGTCGGAACGACGAGGTCCGCCGGTGCCACATCATGCGGCATGTCGGGGCGGTCTTTGTCCCCGGTCGGCGTGCCGGGATCTCGCTTGTTGACCATCACCCAGCGGTAGAACTCGAGCACAGGCTCGCCGCGCTGATTCAACCCGATCGTTTTGACCCAGACGACGCCGGTCTTGCCGTTACTATTCTCCTTCTTGCCCAGGACTCTCGAGACCGAGCGGAGCGTGTCTCCCGCGTACACCGGCTTCAGGAATCGGACAGCCGCGTAGCCCAGATTGGCGACCGCATTCAAGGACACGTCGTTGACCGTCTTCCCGAACACGATGTGGAAAACGAGCATGTCGTTGACGGTGTGCTGTTCGTAGCCGAGCGACCGAGCGAACTGCGCTGAGGAGTGCAGCGGATAGCGGGAGCCCGTGAGCCCGATGTACATCGCACAGTCGCCCTCGGTGAGGGTCCTCGGAACCGCGTGGACGAGCTCGGATCCGACCTCGAAGTCTTCGAAAAAATTGCCTCGGTTGGTTGTCGCCATGGATCTCCTCGATTGACGGGACGGAATGTACGCGGGAGCCGTGCGAACGCAACCCTGAGACGGGCTGGTCGGCGGTCCACCTTCAGTGGTATGAGGCGGCCGTGGAGCGACACCGCCAACGGGCGAACATGGTCGAACACCAGCTGCGTCGCCGCGGCATCGCGGACAGCCGGGTTCTGGCGGCGATGAACGAGGTGCCGCGCGAGGCCTTCGTCCCGACGCAGCGTCACAAAGACGCCTACGCAGACGGTGCGCTTCCTCTCGGGCACGGTCAGACGATCTCCCAACCGCTCATGGTGGCGATGTCGGTGGAAGCGCTCGGTCTTCGCGGGGAAGAAACCGTTCTCGAGATCGGCGCGGGCTCGGGCTACCAGGCGGCCGTGCTCAGCCGAGTCGCCAAGCAAGTACACGCCGTCGAAATCGTACCGGAGCTTGCGGACCGAGCTGCAAGCGCACTCGCGGCACTCGGTATCACCAACGTGGAGATTCACGAATCCGACGGCCGGGAGGGTTGGCCGAGCGCGGCGCCCTACGACGGGATTGTCGTCGCCGCCGCTTCAGAGGATGTCCCGGACGCCCTGCTCGAACAGCTCTCCGGAGATGGAACGCTGGTGATCCCCCTCGGGGAACCCGACACGCAGACCCTGACGGCGATCACCTCGAAAGACGGGCGTCTCGTTCGTGAGGAACTCTGCCGGTGCGTTTTTGTCCCCTTGGTACATGGCGGCTAGACTCGAGCCGCTGAGGAGCAACCATGGGCATTGAGGTCTTCCGATACCTTCATTTCTTGGGCGTCGCTTTCTGGTCGGGGAGTGCGCTCGCCATCGCCATCGCCGCCGCCACACCCACCCCGTCGGACGCGGGTGTCGCCCAGGCGCTCCGGAGAATCATGCTTCGCGTCACGGCACCCTCGATGATGCTCGCGTTCGCAGGCGGCCTGGCGATGTTCGTGACCAACATCTCCATCTACCGATCCGCGGGGTGGTTGCACGCGAAGATCACGTTGACCGTGATCCTCGAGGGGGCGACGGGTGTGCTCTCGGGACGCATCCGACGGTGGGCGCAGGGTCAGGACATCGAGCCCAAGTCGTTCTCGCGAATCGCCTGGGTGATCGGCGTCATCGCGCTGCTCATCGTGACGTTCGCAGTGTTTCGCCCGTTCAGCTGAGCGCTCATGGGCGGCGTCGACACGTCCCTTCCAAGGAGCATGTCCTTGATCCGAAGCGACGCGCCGTCGTAGAAGCCAACCTCCGCATCGAAGGTCTTCGGGTTCCGGTACGTACCGAAGACCATGTCGATGAGCGGCAGGTCACAGTAGTTCCCCGCGTGCTCGCCACGCGTGTGGTGCACTGCGTGCATCTCGGGGCGCGACACGAAGAACCCCAGCCACCTCGGAGTACGAATGTTGGCGTGAGTGAACATCGCCATGAACGTGGCGAATACGTTGACCAGAACCGCAGCCTCGGGGGTCACACCCACGGCCCAGACCAGCGCGAGGCTGCCGAGAGCCGTCCAACCGACCATGTCGAATGGAGAGAAGTAGAACGCCCCCGCGACGTCAATCCGCTCGGCGCTGTGGTGCATCTGGTGAAGCCACCGCCAGAGGAACTCACTCCCGTGAAGCGCGCGATGCCAGACGTACATGAAGAGGTTCATGGAAAGCAGCCCGACCGCTGCCCCACCCCAAGTGCCGAGCCCGGTCGCGTCTATCAAACGATGAGAGCCGAGCCATTCGTCCCAGACGAACGGAAGCACTGTAGAAACGGCGGCGTAGAGGAAGAACGCGGCGATGCCGCGGAGCACCCAGTCCCGCGACTTCGCGTAGGGCCGGGCGGGCCGAAGCGTGTCGAACGCCAGAAAGGCGAGAAAAAGCAGAACGATTCCAATCATCACCGCATCCATTTGGGTTCCTCCTCCCGAGGCGCGAGGCGCCTTCATGAGGTCGGCGTGATTTCCGATGGAACATCGTTCCGTGGCTCGCCACGCCTCGATCTATGAGGCACGGACCGCTTGATTCAACGAAGTGAACGCTCAAGGGTGGGCCGAACTCGTCGCATCGGAACATGCTTCGCCTCGGTTTCGACGAACTTTGCGTGCGTGATAACTTCGCTCCCGAGGGCAGCCAGTGGTCGACTCTTCCATCGTCGGACGTCAGCTCGAGCTCGAGCGACTAACGGGGGCGCTCGAAGGCGCTGCCGAGGGGGCGGGGTCGCTTTGGTTCCTGACCGGCGAGGCGGGGATCGGAAAGAGCCGCCTCGCGGAGGAGGTCGCGCGGCTGGCCCGGGACGATGGCATGCGAACTCTGTGGGGTCGGTGTTGGGAAGCGGGTGGCGCCCCCGCCTATTGGCCCTGGGTTCAGATTCTTCGCGCGATCTTGAGAACCACCGCCCCGGGACGACTCGATCCACTCTTCCCGGCTCTTGCGCAGATGCTCCCCGAGCTTCGCGAGACGCACGGCGTCCCGGAGGTGCAGGAAATAGCAGCGGAGCAGGCCCGTTTTCAGCTGATGGACGCCGTCGGCCACGTGCTTTCCGACGTGGCGAGCGACTGCCCCACCGTCCTGTTCCTGGAGGACCTCCACGTCGCCGACGTTTCGACCGTTTTGCTTTTGGACTTCCTCGCGGCAACCGTGAAGAACCAGCCCATTCTGATCGTTGCGACGTTCCGGGAGGCCGAGCTCGCCAAGTCACCGAGCGGAGCACGACTCCTTCGCACCGCTCAGCAAGGACAGCGTTTGCCCCTCGAACGCCTCTCCGAGCACGACGTGGCCGAGTATCTAGCGCGCGACGGCAAAGACTCGAACGCAGAGCTTGCCGAGGCCCTTCATCGGATGACCGAAGGGCATCCGCTGTTTCTCGTCGAAGTCGGGCGGCTCTGGCGGAAGCAAGGGGCACGCGGACGGGACGGTCGACCTTCGATCCCGAGCACTGTGCGACATGCGATTCACGAGCGACTCGGCGCGTTGAGCGCCGACTGCTCTGTAGCTCTTCGCCGCGGCGCGATCGTCGGCCGCGAGTTCGATATCAGTCTGCTCGAGGCCAGCCACCCGGAAGACACGCTCGACTACGTGGCCGCATGCCAGGACGCAACCAACCAGACGATCCTCTCTGAGGTCGTACCGCAACGATATCGATTCGCTCATTTTCTCATACGAGAGCTCGTGTACGACTCGATCCCCGAGGTCGAGCGGCGCGACGCGCACCGACGCCTAGCAGAGACGCTGCAGCATCGCGCCGAAGCGACTGACGCCGAGGGCTGGTCCGAGGTAGCCCATCATTTCGCCGCGGCGGGTCCGTCGAGCGCAGCGCAAGCGGCCGAAGCGTACCGGCGAGCAAGTCGTCAGGCGCTGACTCAGCTCGCGTTCGACGAGGCAGTAGATGCCGCAGGTGAGGCGCTCGTCGCGATCGAGCGCGCCGATCCGATCGACGAGACTCGCCGCATCGAGATTCTGATCGAGCTCGCTCATGCGCAGACTCGGTCGAGCGAAATCGCCAAGGGGAAAGCCACCGCGGAACGGGCCGCCGCTGCTGCAAAGGCCGTCGCGGATGCGGAGCTATTCGCACGCGCCGCACTCGAGCATGGAAACGCGCTGATTTTCGCACGGGTAGATGCCGATCTGGTTCACCTTCTCGAAGAGAGCCTTAGGATGCTGGGCACCGAGGATCATTCGATTCGTGCTCGCGTCATGGCACGGCTTGCGGCTGCGCTTCAGCCCTCGATGAACCCTGCTCCTGCCGTCGCGCTTGCGCGCGACGCCATCGACATGGCGCGACGCCTCGAGGACAAGTCGGCGCTTCTCGACACACTGCGAAACGGCGGCTCAGCCATGGTGGACTTGGTCGATCCCGCGGAGCGACTCCCGCTCGATCGCGAACATGCGGCCCTTGCCGACGACCTCGGCAGCGCGAGTGAGGCTCTTCGTGCGAACGTTCGCTCATTCATGGATTTTGCGCAGCTAGGCAGACTCGACGATGCCCTCAGGACCCTGCATGCCTGCGAACGGGCTGCAGAGTCTCTCAAACATCCCACCTACCGGTGGCGATGCTGGGCGCTCCATGGGCTCCGTCACCTTTGGGAGGGCAACCTCGACGAGGCGGAAGCGCACATCGAGCAGGTTCGTGCGCTCGGGGAAGCGTCGGGGGACCCAAACGCACAAAGCGCCTACGAGTACCAGCGAATGCGCTTGCTCCAACTTCGAGGCGACCGACAGGGCCATCTCGCGTTCGTCGACGTCGTTGAGCGCTGGTGGCGGGGAAGCGCTTTCGGCGACGCTACCGCCGACTTGGCAGCGGGGGGAGAGCACCTGATCGCAGGCGAAACGCAGCTCGCACTCGATCGCTTCGATCCGGCCGCCATTCGCAGCCTGCTTCAAACCGCGGACACCTCGCTCGCACTGAGCATGGCTCGCCTGTGTGCCGCGGCGGAGGACCAGGAGCTTGCGGAACACCTCCTCCGCGGCTTGTCTCTCTCGAAGGAGTATCTCATCACGAGCGGAATGGTTGGCGCAACAATCGACGGCCCGGCGTGCTGGGCTCTCGCGATCCTGAATCGTGCGATTGGCCGCGACGATGATGCGCGCGACGACTACGAGTACGCGTTGCTCAGAGCACGTCGAACGGGCGGTCGTCCCGTCGCCGCGTGGATCGCCTGCGAGTACGGAGAGATGCTAGTTGGAGAGGGGAAGCCGGAGGATCGCCACAGGGCGCACGAGCTCGCGACTTCCGCGAAGGAGATGAGCGAGGCGCTCCAGCTGCGATGGCTGACCGACCGCGCCGACGCCCTCCTTCGCGACTTGGCAGATGCCGACGCCAGGGAGACGAACGCAGCAGCTCGGTCGGCAGTTGAAGACCCGCGTTTTCAGATCGCGCACGTGGGCGACTCGTGGCGACTGTCGTATGGAGATCACGAGTTTCACCTCAAGGACATGAAAGGGGTGCGTCTTCTTGCGAGACTCGTGGAACACCCTGGGCGCGAGTTCCACGTGCTCGATCTAGAGAGCGGCGGGAGAGCACCAGCCGCCGCGGTCGACCGCGGCGACGCGGGCGAGCTGTTGGACGAAGAGGCACGCCGTCAGTACCAGGAGCGAGCCACAATGCTACGCGAGGAGCTTGAAGAAGCCGAATCGTGGAATGATGCTGCACGCTCGGAGAAAGCACGCGAGGAGCTCACTTTCTTGGAACACGAGCTTCGGCGGGCGCTAGGCATCGGGGGTCGCGCAAGACGTGCGGGAGCTTCGGCCGAAAAGGCGCGTATCAACGTCCAGCGGCGAGTTCGCGACGCCATTCGACGTATCACGGCCAACGATCCGAAACTCGGAAAGCACCTCGACCAATCGATCCGAACGGGGACCTACTGCTGCTACGACCCTTAAACACACAACGCGCTATACTTGGGAACGAGGTTCTCGCCGGAGGCATGGAAGTTCACGGGTACACGCATCCCGACTTCGAGTCGTTGCGCGATACGGTCCGACTCTGTGCACCGAGAGGCGCTGGCGGCGCGGCGATTGCCGTGTACCACCGGGGCGAACTCGTCGCCGAGGTCTCCGCGGGAACGCGCGATCGCGCAGGCACCCCGTTCACACCGGAGACGCTCTCACTTTGCATGTCCACCGGCAAAGGTGTGATGGCGACTCTCCTCCACGTGCTCGTCGACCGGGGATTCGTCTCGCTCGAGGCGCCCGTTGCGGACTACTGGCCGGCGTTTGGGAAGAACGGGAAAGAACGCATCACCGTTCGCCAAGCAGCTTCGCACCGCGCTGGTTTGTACTCGATCGGCCATATCATTGAGTCGTCCGAAGAAATGTTCGACTGGGACCACATGCTGCGCCTCATCGAGGAGATGAAGCCTGTGCACGCGCCCGACACCGACTTCGGCTACCACGCATGGACCGGGGGCTGGGTGATCGGCGAGGTCCTTCAGCGCGCGACCGGGAAACGGTTTCCGGACCTCGTGCAGGAATACCTAGCTGTGCCGCTCGGCGTCGACGGCCTGTACATGGGCCTTCCCGAAAGCGAAGTCTCGCGCGTCGCCGAGTTCCTAGTTCCCAAGATTCCGCGGAAGCTGCTTCGCGGTCGACCTCGTGGGGTTCGTGCGCGAGTCCGCAAGACCGCCTCTTTCGGCGTTCGCGCCAGCTCTGCGGTCACACACGCGGTCAACGCCATGATCCCGCCAGGCCTCGGCCGGGTCTTGGGCGACCCGCGATGGCTCACCTCCGTCATCCCGTCAGGCAATGGCGTTTTCAATGCACGATCGCTCGCGAGGCTCTACGGTGCGCTCAGCCTGGGCGGCACGATCGACGGCGTGCAGCTCGTGTCCGCGGCGACGTTGGCCGAAGCCACCGTCGACCAGAACGCGGCCATCGGTCGAGTGATCCCCTTCCCGCTTCGATTCAAGGTCGGCTACATGCGGCCCGTATCGCTCGGGCTACGCATCCCGGTCCGACGTGGGCATGTTGACGTAGGGGTCCCTGCCCCTCACGCATTCGGTCATTTTGGTTTCGGCGGCTCTGGCGCTTGGGCCGACCCCGAACGCGAGGTCGGCGTAGCGCTGGTGACCAACTGCTTCGGCGGCAGAATCCCTCTCGATCTTCGCACGGTCGCGGTCGCGACTTCGGTTACGCGGATCATCGACCGCCGCCGGCGATGAGGCCCAGCTACCTTCGGTCCACTCGTGAGCGCATCTCGCTGTATACCAGGTCGCGCACACCGTCGGCGGATAAGAAGTCGTGGGGAAAGCCCAGGCTGACGCGGCTCACTTCATCGAGCTTGGCGAGATGGTCGCCCGACAGCGTGACCGAAGCCGCGCCGAGACTGTCCTGTATCTGTGAAACCTTCCGCGCCCCGACGATGGGGATGTAGCGGTAGCCCTGCGCCTGGACCCACGCGGTAGCCACCTGCGCAGAGGAGGCGCCGATCTCGTCAGCCACCTCGTCGACGGCGCGCGCGATGCGAAGGCTCTTCTCGGAGGTCCTACCGCGCTGGTCGTTGTTCGCGCTACGCAGAGAGTCGTTGTCCTGATTCCCTCGGGTGTACTTACCCGTGAGAACTCCCGCCCCGAGCGGAGCCCAGCCGAGCACCGAGAGCCCGAACCGGTCCGCCATCGGCAGCAGGTCTCGTTCAGGAGTACGCTCGAGCAAGCTGTACTCGATCTGAAGCCCTGCGTACGCGCTCCACCCACGGAGGTCGGCCAACACGTTGGATGCCGAAACGACCCATGCTGGCGTGTCGCTCACGCCGACGTAAAGAACCTTGCCGGAGCGCACGACGTCGTCGAGTGCGCGCATCGTTTCTTCGTAAGGGGTCTGGTCGTCCCACGCGTGGACCCACAGGAGGTCGATGTAGTCGGTGCGCAGGCGAGCCAAGCTGTCCTCGATGGAGCGAACGAGATTCTTTCGGTGGTTGCCGGCCGTGTTGGGATCGGCGTGGTCCATCGCGAGCGTGTACTTGGTCGCCACGACGAATCGGTGTCGCTTGTCTTCGAGCCACCTGCCCACAATCTCCTCGGTTTGGCCACCGTGGTATTTGTTCGCAGTGTCGAGGAAGTTGCCGCCCGCTTCGGCGTACGCGTCGAGCACCTGATGGCTGGTGGCTTCGTCCGCCCCAAAACCCCAGTGGTCCCCAAAGCTCATGGTGCCGAGGCATATTTCAGAAACGCGGAGGCCTGACGGGCCGAGGAGTCGATAACGCAGCATGTCCTGCCCTTTCGCTGGTGCGGAGCCCCTCATTCCTGGTGGGCGTGGTCGCGATGTCAAGCACTCGATCTCGGTGCTATGGTGCGCGCCGTGCGTGAAGAACGATTCGGAGATTTGACCGTCCGGCTTGCCGGCGGAACCGACCGCGCCGGGGGTGGCGACGGCCCGCTCGTGGTGCTGATGCACGGCTTCGGCGCTCCCGGAACCGACCTGGTAGGGCTCTGGCGTGTGCTCGACGTTCCTCAGGACGTTCGGTTCGCGTTTCCGGAGGCGCCCCTCGAGGTTCCCGGGTTGTTTGGGGCCCGAGCGTGGTGGACGATCGATCTGACCCAGGCCGAACGCGCGCTGGCCGCGGGACCGAAGAGCTACGCGGACGAGGTGCCGCCCGGGATGGAGGACGCCACGGACAAGGTGGTCGCCATGCTCCAAGGCCTCCAAGCCGAGCTTGGCGTCTCGGACGAGCGGCTCGTAGTCGGCGGTTTTTCACAGGGCTCGATGGCGGCCTGCAACGCAGTCTTCACGCGGAACGTTGGGTCACGCGGCCTCGTCGTGCTGTCGGGCACGGGAGTGAATCTGACCGCGTGGGCCGCGGGGATGGGCGAAAGCGCGAGGCCCAGTGTGTTTCAGAGTCACGGGCAGCAGGACCCGCTGCTCTCGTTCGCCGCTGCCGAGCAGCTCCGCAACACGATGATCGAGAACGACCTTTCCGTTCGCTGGGTTCCCTTTCGCGGCGGACACGAGCTTCCCGGCCCAGTCATCGACGGACTCAGCGAGTACCTCCGAGACATCTTCGACGGGGAAAGGAGTTCCCGATGAATCTCCAGGAACGCGTAGGACAGCGCGTGGTGGTCGTGACCGGCGCATCCAGCGGCATTGGAGAAGCCCTTGCCCGTCGACTCGGAGCGGCCGACGCCAAGGTGGTTCTCGTAGCCCGATCCAAGGACAAGCTCGACGAGCTCAAGTCGGACATTCAATCGCGAGGAGGGACGGCTTTCGCCTATCCGTGCGACCTCGCCGACGCCGAAGACACACAGCGTACCATCACCGCGATCTTGAGCGATCTCGGTGGAGTGGACATCTTGGTCAACAACGCCGGGATGTCGATTCGCCGGAGCGTCGCCAAGTCGTACGACCGCGTCCACGACTTCGAGCGCACGCTAGCCCTCAACTTCTTGGGAGCGGTGCGGCTGATCATGGGCTTCTTGCCAGGCATGCGTGAGCGGGGCCGGGGCCACATCCTCAACGTGTCGACCGTAGCCGTGCAGGTCAGCGTGCCGAGGTATGGGGCGTATGTCGCGAGCAAGGCCGCACTCGACGCCTTCAGCAAGATCGTCGCCGTGGAGGGCTTCGGCGACGGGGTGAAAGTGACCACCATCTACATGCCGCTCGTGAAGACCCCCATGATGGAAACCACGACGATCTATCGCGCCTTCCCGATGCGAAGCGCGGAAGAGGCCGCGGAGCTCGTCGTCGACGGGATCGTCAAGCAGCCAAAGCGTGTCGCGACGAGAGCTGGGAGTCTGTTCGAGCTGGCACACGGCGTCGCGCCAAGCGTCATCGATCGCGTCTTGCACGCTGGGTATCGACTCTACCCGGACTCGGGTCGCGTAGACGACATGCGGGAGCCTACCGACCGCGACGCTGCAGTGTTCAAACGAGTGTTCAATGCGGTCACACGAAGGTCGCGCGAAACCGCCACCAAGGAGACACGGCCATGAAGACCCTGACGCTTCACGATGGCACGCAAATGCCGGCGTTCGGACTCGGCACTTGGAAATCGAAGCCGGACGAGGTGTATCAGGCGGTTCGAACCGCGATCGAGGTCGGGTATCGCCACATCGACTGCGCGGCGGTGTACCAGAACGAGACCGACGTGGGGCGCGCACTTTCAGATGCCTTCGCGGCAGGCGATGTCACGCGCGAGGAACTGTGGGTCACGAGCAAGCTTTGGAACGACGCACATGCACAGGACGAGGTGCAGGCCGCACTCACGGAAAGCCTGCGAAAGCTTCAGCTGGACCGTCTGGATCTGTATCTGATGCACTGGCCCATCGTTCTTCAACCGGGGGTCTACCTGCCCCGCTCAGCGAGTGACTTTCGCCCTCTATCCGATGTGCCGCTCGAAACCACCTGGGCTGCAATGCTGGAGACCGCCGAACGCGGCCTCGCGAGACAGGTCGGCGTTTCGAACTTCACCGCGTCCAAAATCAAGAAGGTCAGCGAGGCCGTCGGGGTCACTCCGGCCATGAATCAGGTCGAGCTACACCCGTACCTGCAGCAGCCGAAGCTTCTCGCAGCTTGCGCGTCGATGGGCGTCGCGCTGACCGCGTACTCGCCTCTAGGATCGCCCGACTCGGCAACCATGTTCGGACGTGAAGACGGGGTCAGGCTCACCGAGCACCCAACCATCCAGGAGGTTGCGAGCCGCCGAGGGGCCACGCCAGGGCAAGTTCTGATTGCGTGGGGGCTCGATCGAGGCACCGCGGTGATTCCCAAGTCCGTCAACCCGAGTCGAATCAAAGAGAACCTCGGCGCCGAGGACGTAGTTCTCGACGACGAGGACCGCACCGCAATCGCTGCGCTCAACGCCGATCGCCGGATGCTCGACGCCTCGTTTTGGTTCGTCGGGGACGACTACGACGCGGAGTCGTTCTGGGCAGAGTGAGCCGACTAGGGCGCCTGTTGAAGCACCTCGAGGTATCGCTGCCGCATCGCGTCGATCTCGGATTCGAGTGAGTCGAGCGTCCAGTCGTCGGTGTCTACCGGCGGGAGCACCACCGCTTCGATCACGGCGGGCCGAACCACGATGGCGCCCTTCGGGAGCGCGTCCAGCACGTTTCTAAAGACGACGGGCACGATGGGGACCCGCGCCTCCATCGCGAGGCGAAACGCGCCCTTCTTGAAGCGACCCAGCGTAGGCGTGGTGGACCGTGTGCCCTCTGGCGCAATGATGAGCGAACGTCCGTGGCGAAGCGCCTCCACGGCGGGGCCGAGCGCTTCGATCGCCTTGACCGTGTTCGACCGGTCGACGAACGCGACGCCCGCCGCGCTGAACAAGGGACCAAAAACTGGGTTGTGCCTGAGCTCCGCTTTCGCAATCCCGGTGAAGTCACGGCGCAGCAGCTTCAACAAGAGAACGAGCTCGAGACCGCTCTGGTGATTGAAGATGAACACAGCGGGCCTCCGCGACCAGAGGTGTTCTTCGCCGTCGACCCGGAGGTCGATCCCTGCCGCCGAGGTGGCCAGGTCCCCCCAAAGCGACCCCATGACGTTGAACGCCTCTCGCTTCGAGCGATTGAGCACACCGGCCGCAGCGCCGAACGCGAACGAAGGCACCAGGGTCCCGTAGATCAATCCCGTGCGGGCCACATCCCCGAGCGTCGGCGTTCCGCGGCTCGTGAACCGACGCACCGGCCAGCGTCGTTCCTTCGAAATCTGCGCGAGCTGACGGTTGGGGTTTAAGGGCCGTGGTCGGCCTACTGCCTCGAAGAGCGGGAGATCTTCGTGGCTGTCTGAATAGAAGTAGCTCTCCTCGAGATCGACACCATGGTTGGCGGCAATGGCCCGCGCGGCGACCGCCTTGCCCTCCCCGTAGCAAGTAGGCCGCACCACGTTGCCTGTGAGTACGCCGTCTTTCACCTCGAGCTCGGTGTACATCACGTGCTCGATTCCGAGCTCGCGCGCTATGGGTTCCGCCTGATACCGAGTGGCCGAGGTCACGATGGCCACAGTGTGGCCGCGTTCCTGGTGCGCCTGAACGAGCGCTCTCGACTCCGGATAGATCTGGGTTGCAAGGTACTTCTCGAACGCGTGCTGCCCGACTTCCTCGAGAACCGACTCGTCGAGGCCGCGGTAGATGGCCGTGGTAGCCGTCACGAAAGCGGAGAAACCCGTGCGACCCAGTGCGAACGAAAGCGTGGCCCGGAACGAGTCCGCGAGGTCGCGAGGGGAAAGTCGACCGGAGGACAGCTGGTCGCGCGTGAAGGCCGTTGCCGAGAAACCCGCCAACAGCGTTTGGTCGAGATCGAAGAACGCGCCCACCTGAGCGCCCGAGGGGCCGCTCCAGATCTCGCGTGTGAGCTGCTCGTGCAGGGTCATCGGGTCGCCGAGGATACCCCAAGTCGGTGCCCAGGGGTCAGCGGCGGCCGGGTTCGAGCTGACAGGGCCTGGCGCAGCCAATGAAAGCTGATAGGTCTCGGTCATGGGGAACCCAACCGCCACGCTCGAAACGTCGCTTGGAAGCGTCGAAATCGAGCTTTTCACCGATCTCATGCCGATCACGGCCCAGAACTTCATCGATCTCGCAAAGAGCGGTTTCTACGATGGACTGCACTTCCACCGCGTGATCGACGGGTTCATGATCCAGTTTGGCTGCCCGCACAGCCGCGACCCGAACAGCCCACGCGCAGGGACTGGCGACGGCCCGAACGGATGCATCGCCGACGAGCACCCGGCGGACGCGAAGCTCTCAAACGAGCCGGGCACGCTCTCGATGGCCAATACCGGACGCCCCAACAGCGGCAGCTGCCAGTTCTTCATCAACACGGCGAACAATGCGTACCTCGACTGGTTCTCGCCGGGGGCCTCGAAACACCCCGTGTTCGGGAAGGTCGTCGGCGGCATGGACGTCATCGAAAAGATCGGGACCACGCCGACGGGGGCCGGGGATCGCCCTGTGACGCCTGTTCAAATGGTGAAGGTCACCGTCAACGACTGAGCCGTCGGCCCGGCCCCCCTAACGCCATCGCCCTGAAAGGCGTATACTTTCCTTCGAGAGGAGGCGTATGCGCCCCAAAGCCTGGACGACCGGCCCCATCGCCGTCTTGACGGTGTGCCTGCTCAGCTGCGGGGATAGCCCACCCTACTCGATTGCCGGCTCGGCGACGCTGCCTGCGTGCGAGGAATCGCCAGCCTTCGATCTCACCGGGACCTGGTTCGACGTAGAGGGAACGGTCACCGTGAGTACGACGGGATGCGACGGAGCCCCAGCGGGCGCGATGTTTCCATCGTGTTCGCTCGACTGGGAGTTTGAGCCGACGCTCGATGGGAGCGGCGCTCCGATTCCAGGTGACTTCACCATCCTGGTCGACAACGAATACCTGATCGAAGCTCGGCTTTGTGGAACGACCCTGTACCTCGAGGGCGGCTGGTGGCTGCCCGTTGCTGAACCGGACGGAGCCTGCCTCTACTCGGAAGACTCTGCAGAAGAAGTCGGCATCCAGATGGAAGGCAGCAGCCTCGATGTCAGGCGCGAAGTCTTCGACTTTCCGGACGCCGAGGAGCTCCTCATCGCCGAAGGGACGCTGTCCGTGCTCGGAGCCTGCGCTGGGACCTACGAGGTCGTGCTCGACCAGTTCGACACTGTGGTCACGCCCCGTTCCGAGTAGCGTTCAGTTGGCTACCAGGGAAGCGCTTCGCCGTTTTGGTGAACGAACTCTCCGGACCGTTCGAGAGTGAGCTCGTCGACCAGCCCGATGAGGCTCTCGGCGGAGGTGGCCGCGTCGATTAGACCTTGTCCGGCAGTCATGTCGGTTTTGACCCAGCCGGGGTGCAGAATGCCGACCGAGATCCCCCGCGGCTTCAAATCGAGCGAGAGCGAACGCCCGGCCATGTTGAGCGCGGCTTTGGACATCCGGTATCCGTAGCTGCCGCCCGAAGTGTTGTCGGCGATCGATCCCATACGACTCGTCAGGAGCGCGACCTTACTTCCGGGACGAAGGCAGGGCAGAAGAGCGACGACGGTGGTCAAAGGCCCGAGCGCGTTCACCTCGAACTGCTCTCGGACGACGTCTGCGTTCAGCGAGTCCAACGCGACCGCCTTGAGAACGCCAGCAACCAGCCATAGTCGGTCGAGGCTTTCCGGCCCGAGCGTCTCCGCGAGTGCTTTAACGGACGCCTCGTTCGTCACGTCCACCCCGGTGTGCACTTCGACCCCCCCGAGGGCGTCGAGCTCGTCGCTGCTCCTGCGACACGCTGCGATGACGGTGTCGCCACGCGTGTTCAACTGCGTCGCGAGTTCGAGACCAATGCCTCGATTGGCTCCAACGATGAGCGTGGGAGTGCCTTCGGCGGCCGGGCTCGGCTTGGAAGTGGATTCGGACATGACGCGGGTGCCTCCTCAGGTTTGGGTGTCGTGCTGGGGCTCGATCGGATCCGGAATCGTGCTCGGGTCCTCGTCGAGCATCTCGCGGAGATCGATTTCGATTCCCCGCGAGATCGTCGTGATGGGCACGTCGTTGGGAGTCCCCTCGAACGGGTTCTCCGTGACTCGGCCTATCCGCTCCATGGTGTAGAAGATCCACATCACGAGGACGCTGAACGGGACGGAGACCCAAACGAAGTTGGCACCGATGACCGGATAGTCTGCAACCAGACCTCGCCCAATCTTGTCGAACTCGTACATCACGCCGAACGGAAGCAGCAAAACGAACACCCAGAGAAAGATCGCGTTCAAGGTCGCGTACTGCCGCGGGTATGGGAAGTTCTTGATCCGTTCGGACTTGCCCTGGAGGGTGTAGAGTTCGACGAGCATGTTCTCCATCTCCACATGTCGGAAGTCGTCGACGAGGCCGCGTTCCCGGAGTTCGCGCAGCTGCTTCGACTGGAGGCCTACGATCTGTGTGGCTTTGTTGGACTTCGAAAGTACGTAGGCAAGCTCCTCGGTCGACAGATAGGGTTCGAGCTCGTCGTCGAGCGCATGGGTCTTTTCGCGCACACCGATGACGTTCTGCCACTCTCGGTTAGTGCGATGCGCCATCGAACGCTCCCAGGGGCGAGGCTGTCGCAACCCGTGACGAAGCGCGGTGAGCCACGCGACGTGACGAAAGATCATCTCCTGGTGAATCGTGGCGAGGTCCTCGGCACTCACCATCTGGGTTGCGACCCGGTTCGAGATGAAGTCCTTCACCATGATGGCCCAGGACCGCGACGCATTGACGATGCCACCCCAGATCTTTCGAGCTTCCCAGGTGCGATCATAAGTGGCATTGTTCTGAAAGCTGATGATGAAGGCCACGGCGGTACCGATCACCGCAATGGGAAGCCACGGAAGATGCAGCCACTTCTGATCGAGGACGTCGTAGAGCACCACGGGCACGAGCGCGATCACGATGAATAGTGCTGTCTCCTGCCGCGTCCACGCGGCCATTGCCCCTATCGAGTAGTATTGCCTGGTGTACATGAGACTACGTAGCCACCACGAGGCGAGCGCTCGAGTCTAGGCTCGCGCCTTGCCCATCGTAGGCCTCAACCACGAACGTATCGAGGTCTCGGAGGATGGCGTCGTAGACGGGGCCGTCGCCGAGCTGTTCGAGGGCGCTCGTCACCGGGCCACGTTCTTTGAAGAACTGCAGGACTTCGTCGGCGGTGCCCTCGACGCGCATCGGTATCGAGAGGGCCCGTTGCTCGACGTTCTCGAAACCGGCTCGTTCGAGAGTCGCTGCGAACGCCTCCGCATC
The DNA here is from genome assembly GCA_039177115.1 of Myxococcota bacterium. Taxonomy (GTDB): domain Bacteria; phylum Myxococcota_A; class Polyangia; order Polyangiales; family Houyiibacteriaceae; genus SG8-38. The sequence goes on along the minus strand of JBCDFZ010000001.1, from coordinate 38,178 downwards.
ACCAAACGCGAAGGGGCCCGGAGCCCCGGGGGGCGGGCGCGGGAGGTCGACGTGCCGTCCGATGATGTCCGACAATGCGCGGGCCCAAGGGTTGACCTCGAGCGCGTTCCAGACCGTGGCCACGAGGCGACCGCCAGGGCGAAGCCAGTGCCGGAAGTTGGTGAATGCGGCGAGGGGGTCGTCGAAGAACATGGTACCGAAGCGAGACAACACCACGTGCGCCGAGTGGTCGCCGAACGGGTGAGTGGCGGCGTCGGCACACAGGAACGTCACGTCGAGGCCGGCGCCTTCGGCCGTGCGCCGCGCCACCTCGAGCATCGGGCGCGAGATGTCGATGCCGGTGCACGTGGGTTCGACGAGACGTGCCGCACGAAGCGTCGTGGTGCCGCACCCGCAGCCGACATCGACGACGACTTCGTCTGAGGCCAGATTGGCCGCGTCGAAGATCGCGTCGGCGAAAGGGGCAAGCATCGCATCGAGCTGCTGCTGGCTGGCAGCCCAGCGGCGTCCGCCCTCTCCGTCCCAGAACTCCGCCTGCATCGCCGAGGGCGAACGTGGCGTCTCATCCGACATGGAGCGCCTCCGTCAACGCGGACGCGCTGAGCTGCGGAGAGCCTTGGCCCCCCTCCTCTGCGTTCCGAATCAGCTCGACGATGCGGCGATTCAAGGGGGCATCGATGCCGTTGTCTTTCGCTAGGTTCACAATCTCACCGTTCAAGAAATCGACCTCGGTCAGGCGACCGCGGGTCAGGTCCTGCCACATGGACGAGCGGGCGTCCGGATCGATTCGGAGTTGGGCTCGAATGACCAACCTCACCAGCGGCGTGGGGAGCTTCATGATGAAAGCCATGGTCCGCAGGGGGACCCCCCGAAACTTCGCCGGCCGAATGCCTGCGCGTGCCAACACGTCGAGTGCTTCGTCGAGGACGCTCGCGACGATTCGTCGGTACGGCCGCGACAGGATCATCTCCCGCGTCGGCACCCCGCAGAGGGCGTTGACGGCGTTGTTGAGATTCACCAAGAGCTTCGTCCACTGCTCTGGCGCGATTGGGTCCTCTTCCTGGACTTCGACTTTCGACTGACGAAACGCGTCGACCCAAGCGCGATCAGGCGCGCTGTTCAACGTCTCGAGAACGAGCGGCCCGCTCGTCGTATGGTGGAACAGCCCCCTCTCGAGCATCACCACGTTGAACGTGACGATCCCAGCGACCACTCGATTGTTCGGCAGCTTGTCCCGGAGGAGGGTCGGGTTTCGCACGCCGTTCTGGAGACTCGCGACAATCGTCTCGGGGCCTAGGATTCCTGCGAGCGTTTCGGCAACTTCAGTCGTCGCCCCGCTCTTCACGCAGCAAAGCACCACGTCGCACTCCCGGAGAACGCTCGGGTCCGTCTCGAAGCGAATTCTCGAAGCGTCGATGTGCTCGTCACGGTCGAACTCCCGAATGGTGAGTCCATTCTCTGCAAGGCTCGCCCGGAGCGAATCGCGGCCGACGAACGTCACGTCGACGTTCTGCGATGCGAGAAGACGACCGCCGAAGTAGCAGCCGATGGCCCCGGCACCCATGACCCCGAAGTGAAGACGACGCTCGGACATCGGCGGCGACCATAGCGCAGTTGGGCCGGAAGACGCCACCGACGGCGATCAGGCGGGGCCGAGCGCGATATCGCTCTCGCGAAGCTCCCCGTTTCGAAAGGCGCGACCTTGACGAATGAGGCCCGCGATCCGCTCTCGGACGTGTTCCACCATCTCGGCCACTTCGGCGTCCGTTTCGTTCCCAGTGCCGTCGAAGAACATCGGCTCGCCGTAGAGAAGCTGCAGGCTGGTCGGACGCGGGAACATGAGGAGGTATCTCGGCACGGGCACGTACGGAACCCCGATGAGCCGCCCGAGTCGTTCGAGATTCGCGACGGTGGGCAGCGCCTCGCCGCCGCCGATGAACCCGAAGGGAACGATCGGTGTGCGGGTGCGAATCGCAAGTCGCATGAAGCCGGTTCCGAATCGAACGAGCGAGTCGGCGTCCTTGGCGAGCTTCGCGGTTCCGCGGGCGCCCTCCGGAAACGCGAGCACGATGCGCTCGTCGTGGAGGAGCCTCGCGGCCTGGTCGGGGTTGCCGGTAAACTGACCGGTGCGTGCGAAGAGCTGCGCGGTGCCGGGGACGGCGTAGAAGAAGTCGTCGACCATCGCGTGGGCGAGCCGCGGAGGCTCCTTCTCGAACACGAGCGACCCCATTACGATGGTGCCGTCGATGGGGAGCCCCCCCGAGTGGTTGCCGATGAGGAGTGCCCGGCCCTGGTCCGGCACGTTGTCGAGGCCCACCACGCTGACGCGAAAGTAGTGGTCGTAGAACCAAGAAAAGAACGTTAGCAGCCGCCCGAGGTCCGCTCGGTCGATGCCGAACCTATCGATACCGTAGTGGTTGAAGCCGAGATTGAGGCGCTCGACGCGTTCAGCGATCTCCGCATCGATGGGAATGAGTCGGTCGAGCATGTCGGAACCGTCGCGAGCCTAGCAATCCACGCGAAGGGGGCCACGAGGAAATCGGAACTGAGCGAGAGTACGGGTGTGAAGATTCGCCCGGTCGCGTACGGACGGGGTAAGAGGCCGAATTGACGCGGTTCTGCGACCTGCTCAGCGCCGCTCCTCGGCCAAGGCGCGAAGCTGATCCACCGCGTCACGGAGTTCGTCGGCGAAAGCGACTCGCGCGGCGACGACCTCCGGGCCCGATCCCTCGAGGAGTCCACGATGGTCGGCGAGCTGGAGGCCCGTCTTGAAGAGCTCGAGCGTGACCGACTCCGGGCTGTGAAGCCTGCCCTGAAGAACTCGCTGGTGTCCGTAGGCGAGGCAACGATCGAGCAATCTTTTGCGATCGACATGGCGCGGCTCGGGCCACTTGGCGAGCTGATCCGCAACCACCGAGTAGGACTCGAGGAACGGGCGGAGCACCACGGGCGCAACGTGCGGCTTCGTGAGGTCCAGCCAGTCCCTGACGACCGGCTCGCTCAAGGCCCCCAACTCGTCGCGCGGGCGTCGCCATCGCGGGTCGAGGAGCGCCGCTTCCGCGTAAAGCTCGTCCATGAAGTTGGCGCGCGTCGAAAAAAAGAACTCGAACTTCAGCAGGTCGCGAAGTTTCATGCAGCCTTCCCAGATCGCCGGCCCCAGATCCTCTTCGCCCGAACGGAGTGCCATGAAAAAGGCCAGCTCTGCGATTGACCGATTCACCAGAAGGTGAATGAGCGTGTTTCTGTAGAACGCGGCTACCAGGTGCTGATCGTCGGCGATGTACCAGACCGGCTCGTCACCATCGAAGCGCGCCAGAACCCCGGCATCGACGAGCTCCCGCAGCGTGGAATGGAGCCAGCCCGAGACCTGCGTCTGGCCACGGAGGGTATGGGGCACGGTGGGGTGCTTCTCGAGATAGGCGAGCAGCGGGGTCATCGCTTCTTGAATCTCTTCGAGCGTCAGCGCTCGTTCGACTCCGAGGAGCGCGAAGGTGACGATGGCCGTTTCGTGCGCAGGCGTCGCGCGATTGATCCGGTGGCACACCTCGAGCGCGAATCGCTCGACCGTCTTGTCCTTCGACTTCGGTTCGTTCGCAAGGGCTTCGAGACGCGCACGCATGTGAAGCGGTTCTCCAAAGCTCAGGCGAACGGTAGTGTCCTGGCCAAGCTGCTTCTTGATGAACTTGATGGCCCAGCCGAGGCCTTCGGACTCCTTGGTTGCACCTCGTGCCTCAGCCGTCATCGCCGACACCTCGGCGAGCTGGTCGTACACCACCGACACCGGGACCGCGACCATGTCGGGCCCGTCCGTAGCAAGCACGGCGTCGGCGACGTAGCGGAGCGCCCCGTAGCGCGGTGGCCGGAGCTTTCCGGTTCGGGTGCGTCCTCCCTCGATTGACCAGCACAGGTTGTTTCCGTTCTCCACGACGTGCGCGAGGTAGCTGCGGAGCGCCGCGCGGTACACGGGGTCGTCCTTGATGGTCCGGCGAATGAAAATCGTCCCGGTGCGCCGAAGGATCGCGCCGAGCGGGAAGTAGTCGTTGTTGTCGCCTCCCAGAATGAACGAAGGTGAAACCCCTGCGCCCACCACGGCGTTCTCGAGGTAGATCATGTCGAGATAGGAACGGTGGGCCGGAAGCCAGGCGATGGGGTGTTCGCGATCGATCTCCCTCAGCTTGGCGAGGTCGTGACGGTCGACCTGCACGTTGACTCGGTCCGTGATCACGGAGAACAGGCTACGCCTGGCGAGCGTCGCAGCAGGCTGGTGTACGGCGACCATGGCCGAAAACGCCTCGACCGCACGACGCTCGAGCGCATCTTTCGGGTCGCCGAGCTGATCGCTCAAGTCTCGAAGCCGTGCTTGAAACGACGCGCGGTGCACCAACTTGTGGACGGTCCGATCCATAGGTCGGCGACTTTACCAGGGGTCGGCGCCTTTTTTTCGATCCGAGTCCAAGTCCGCGAATTCGCGGGCGGAGGGCGACCTGAGCCCTGCACGACGCCAGGTGGGCCCTGCCTTGTCGGGTGGAGCCGTGCTCGTATCCTTCGACCATGGACCTGACTCGACGCTACATGACATATGCCGCCGATTTCGAGCGCACGCTCAGGGACGGCGACTGGGATCGACTGGTGCAGTACTTCACCGAGCACGCCGTGTTCGAGGTCAAGAACGCGTCTTTCGCCTGTCGGCTCGAGGGCCGGGATGCGGTGCTTGCCGGCTTGCGCAAATCCGTCACCGGTTTCGACCTTCGGTGTGACAGTCGCAGGCCGAACGTCACGCGAGGACCCGTCCTCCATGACGGCCGCGTCGAAATGGACTGGACGGTGACCTACGGAATTGCGGACGCGCCGAAGTTCGTGCTCGTCGGTGGCTCCGTGGCGGAGTACCAAGAGGATCGAATTCACTACCTCTTCGATCGCTACCCGGACGGAATGAGCGATGAGGCTATGGCCTGGAGTCGCGCCTACGCACCCGGCTTCGATGCCTCCTACGTCTAGTTTGCTTTTATTCGTCGAGGAGCGCGACGAACTCCCCCTGCCGGTTTGCCACTTTGGCGCCGGGCGCTAAGTGAGCCGATGGGGCGGCCGCTCCCCGTACGTTGCCCGTGACCCCCATGAAACGGAACAAGAAGCCCATGATTGTGGCGATTCTCGGAATCGTTCTGGTGGTGGCTGCGCTCGGCGGCGTCAAGGCCGCCCAGATCGGCGCGATGATGCAAGCCGGAGAGTCGTTCGTGCCCCCGGCGCTCGCTGTCACGACGGCGAACGCTGAGCAGGTTTCCTGGCGGTCGGAGCTCACCGCTGTGGGCTCCGTGGTCGCCGTGCAGGGCGTCACCGTGGCAAGCGAAACCCCAGGGACGGTGACCACCATCGCCTTCGAGTCAGGCGACGAAGTCGACGAAGGTGAGATCCTCATCCGGCTCGACACCTCGGTCGAGCGCGCCGAGCTGGCCTCTGCCATCGCCAGTGCGAAGCTCGCCGAGTTGGACTTGAAGCGGCGCGAGAACCTCCCTCCCGAAGGCGCCGTGAGCGCAGCCGACCTCGACGCGGCCGCCGCCAAAGCGACGCAGGCCACGGCCGACGTATCCAACGTGAAAGCCGTCATCGCCAAAAAGACCATTCGAGCCCCCTTTTCAGGTCGTCTCGGGATTCGTCAGGTGGACTTGGGAGAGGTCCTCCAGGCAGGGGCGCCCATCGTGTCACTGCAGTCCTCGGACCCCGTGTACGTGGACTTTTCGCTGCCTCAGCAAGCGCTGGCGAGGGTTCGACGAGGCGACGCGGTCACCGTGACGACCGACGCGTTCCCCGACAAGTCGTGGGAGGGGACCATCGAAGTCGTCGACGCCGAGGTCAGCACCAACACCCGCAACTTCATGGTGCGCGCCGTAGTCGCCAATCCGAACGACCAGCTCCGCACGGGGATGTTCGTCGATGTCCGAGTTTTCGAGCCCGAAACACGCGACCTCGTCGTGATCCCCGCAAGCGCGGTGCTGTTCGCGCCGTACGGCAACTCAGTCTACGTCGCCAAGGAACAGGAGACCGAGAGCGGCGAAGCGCAGCACGTGGTGGAGCAGGCGTTCGTGCGGCTCGGTGAGCGTCGGGGTGACCTCGTCGCAGTGCTCTCCGGGCTCGACGCGGGTGACGAGGTCGTGTCGACTGGCGCCTTCAAACTGCAAAACGGGATGGTCGTCACCGTGCGGAACGACCTCGCACCCAACGCCATCGCCGACCCCCGCCCACCCAACGAGTAACCGCCGCGAGATCGCACCTTGAAGATCACCGACCTCTTCATTCGCCGCCCAGTCATCGCGATTGTCGTGAACCTCGTCATCGTGATCGCCGGGCTTCAGGCGATCCGCTCTCTCACGGTCCGGCAGTACCCTCGAAGCGAGAACGCGGCGATCACCGTAACGACCGTGTACATCGGGGCCAACGCAGAGCTCGTACGAGGGTTCATCACCACTCCGCTCGAGCGCGCCATCGCCGCCGCAGACGGAATCGATTACATCGCTTCGGAGAGCCTCCAAGGCGTCTCGATCATCCGCGCGAACCTCGAACTCAACTACGATGCCGTGCGCGCGCTCTCTGAAATTGGCGCCAAAGTCGATCAGGTGCGAGGCGACTTGCCTCCAGAGGCCGAAGTCCCCGTGCTCGACGTCGTCTCCGTCGACAGCCAGTTCGCATCGGCGTATCTGAGCTTTGCGTCCGACTTCCTCGGCCAGAACGAAATTACCGACTACCTGGTGAGAGTGGTCCAACCTCGGCTGTCGGCCGTGGAAGGCGTCCAGCGGGCAGACATCCTCGGCGCACGCACCTTCGCCATGCGGGTCTGGCTCAAGCCGGAGCGGATGGCAGCCCACGGCATCGGACCCGCCCAAGTTCGCGCGGCCCTCGCCGCCAACAACTACCTCGCGGCCGTCGGGCAAACCAAAGGCTCGCTGATTCGGGTCAACCTCACCACCAACACGGACCTCGAGTCGGTCGAGGAGTTCAAGCGCCTGGTCGTCCGCGAGCAGGACGGCGTGATCGTCAGGTTGGAGGACATCGCGGAAGTTGCGCTGGGCGCCGAGACATATGACGAGCGCGTTAATTTCACTGGTCAAACTGCCGTCTTCATTGGGGTTTGGGTTCTGCCGAACAGCAACGCTCTCGATGTGATCGCGCGGGTCCAAACCGAGTTCGAGTCGATCAAGGAGGACCTGCCCTCCCAGCTCAACGCGGAGATCGCGTACGACTCCACCGAGTACATCCGGAGCGCGATTCAGGAGGTCGTCACGACGCTCGTGGAGACGCTCGCCATCGTCGTCCTCGTGATCTTCCTGTTCTTGGGCTCTCTGCGCGCGGTCGTGGTCCCGCTGGTGGCGATCCCGATTTCGCTCATCGGCGCGGTCTTCCTGATGCAGCTGTTCGGGTTCACCATCAACCTGCTGACTCTCCTGGCGATCGTCTTGTCCGTGGGACTCGTCGTCGACGACGCGATCGTGATGGTGGAGAACATCGAGCGTCATCTCCGCGAAGGGATGTCGCGAACGGACGCCGCCATTCAGGGCGCGAGGGAGCTCGTCGCGCCGGTCATTGCCATGACCATCACCTTGGCCGCGGTGTACACCCCGATCGCTTTCCAGGGCGGATTGACGGGCGCCCTCTTCCGAGAGTTCGCGCTCACCCTGGCCGGCGCGGTGCTGATCTCCGGTGTCGTCGCGATCACGCTTTCTCCGGTCATGTCGGCCCGCTTCCTACCGGAGCAGCGAAGCGAGAGCGGGCTCCCGGCGCGCATCGACCGCGGCTTTCAGAGGCTTCGAGAGATCTACGTGCGCCTCCTCGACGTCACCCTCGGCGCGCGCCCCGCGATCTACCTGGCGTGGATCGTGCTGAGCGCACTCGCGGTCGTACTGTTCATGCTGTCCCCACGCGAGCTCGCACCGAACGAAGACCAGGGAGTGATCTTCGGCATCGTCGACACCCCTGCAAACTCGACTCTCAATCAGTTGGGCCCCTCGATCGACGCGGTCAACGAACTGGCCCTGTCCTATCCAGAAACAGACTTCACTTTCCAGATCACCGCTCCCGGAGAGGGCTTTTGGGGCATGGGGCTCAAACCCTGGGAACAGCGCTCTCGCTCGGCCTTCGAGTTGAAACCGATCGTCGAAAGGGAGGTCAACGGCATCCCAGCCATTCAGACATACCCCATCCTGCCTCCTGCACTGCCGGGAGGCGGCGACTTCCCGGTAGAGTTCATCGTCTCGTCTACGGCTGAGCCCGACCAGATCCTGCAGTTCGTGGGGGAGCTTCAACAGAAAGCCACCGTGAGCGGGATGTTCGCCTTCCCCCCACTGATCGACGTGAAGATCGATCAGCCGGAGGCGCAGATCACGTTCAATCGCGACAAAGTCGCCGAACTCGGTCTGAGCCTCCAAGAAGTCGGGCAGGAGCTGGGCTCAGCGGTCGGTGGCGACTACGTCAACCGCTTCAGCGTCTCAGGGCGGAGCTACAAGGTGATTCCGCAGATCGAACGCGCGGCCCGGCTCAACGCAGAGCAACTCCAGAACGTGTACGTCACCAAACCCGATGGGGAGCTGGTCGCACTGAGTACGTTTGCAACTGTCGAAGACCGCGTCGTGCCGCGCTCGCTCAATCGGTTTCAGCAGCTCAACTCGGTCAAGCTGAGCGGCGTGGCGATTCGTCCGCTCGACGAGGCGCTTTCGTTTCTAGAGACCGAAGCAGCAAACACCCTGCCGAGCGGGTACAGCATGGACTACACGGGCGAGTCCCGGCAGCTCCGGAGGGAAGGGAACAAGTTCGCTCCTGCCTTTGCACTGGCCGTGGTGCTGATCTTCTTGGTGCTTGCAGCTCAGTTCAACAGCTTCCGTGACCCACTGGTCATCCTGGGAGGTTCGGTTCCCCTCGCCATGTTCGGTGCCTCGATCTTCACGTTCCTCAAGATGCCCGACCCCAACATGCACTTCTGGACCGACGGCTGGACGACGACGCTCAACGTGTACTCCCAGGTTGGGCTCGTGACCCTCATCGGCCTCGTTTCGAAGAACGGAATCCTGATCGTCGAATTTGCCAACGACCTTCAGCACCAGGGGCACAGCAAGCTCGAAGCCGTTCGGAACGCCGCTGCCGTGCGACTGCGCCCCATCTTGATGACGACGATGGCGACGGTGTTCGGCCACTTCCCCCTCACGCTCGTCACGGGCCCAGGGGCTCAGGCGCGCAACAGCATCGGGCTCGTCCTCGTGGGTGGGATGGCCATCGGCACGTTCTTCACGCTCTTCTTCGTGCCGTCGATCTACATGCTCTTCGCCAAAGACCGTCGCGCAGGCGCGCTCGAGGAGGAAAGCACCCAGCCCTCCGCACCTTCGCTGACGCCGAGTCAAGCTCCCGCGGAGTGATCGCGCGACGAATTGCGGCTTGGCCTCACGTCGCTTCGGACGCGCCAACCTCGAGTTCGTCGAGCAGCGACTCGGACACGTGCGCGGCGCGGTCGGGTTCGTCATCGACGACGAGAACGTGCCCCATCTTGCGGCCAGCCCTCGGTTCGAGCTTGCCGTACAGGTGCAAACGCGCCTTCGGATGCGCGAGGACGGCATGCCAATCGGGCTCCCCGTTCTGCCAGAGGTCGCCGAGGAGGTTGACCGTGGCCGCGGGACGCATCAGCGTCGGGTCCCCGAGCGGGAGATTCGCGACGGCACGGACGTGCTGTTCGAACTGAGAGGTCGCACAGGCGCCGAACGTGTAGTGGCCGCTGTTATGGGGACGCGGGGCGATTTCGTTCACTAGAAGCCTGGAGCCTTCCACGACGAACATCTCGACTGCCATCATCCCCACGTGGTCGAGCGCCGTGGCGATCTGTCCGGCAACCTCGACGGCCTGCGCTTCGAGCTCGGGACTCACCGGAGCGGGTGCCATGGTGATGTTCAGGATGTGGTTTCGGTGCCGGTTGTGGGCCATCGGATAGAACGCCATCTCCCCAGAAGGTCGGCGGGCAAGCAGGACCGAAACCTCGAAGTCGAAATCGACGAACTCCTCGAGCACCGCCGGCTGCTGACCGACTTGGTCCCAGGCAAGCGCCAAGTCTCCCTGCTCGCGAATGAGCGTTTGCCCCTTCCCGTCGTAGCCCGCCCGGCGCGTCTTCAGCACGCACGGCAACCCGATGCCTTCGACACCCGCTTCGAGCGTGGCGACGCTGTCGACCGGCACCGTGCGGGGCTGGGGCGCACCGATGCTCCCGAGGAACTCCCGCTGCGTTTGGCGGTCTTGGATTGTACGGAGTACCGAAGAGGCTGGCCGGACGGGACACGTCGCCTCGACCTCCGCCAGCAGCGTTGCCGGAACGTGCTCGGTGTCGAGCGTGATCACGTCGGAGATCTCGGCAAGCTTCATCGCGGCATCGCGATCATCGAGAGCCCCTTGGACCCAATGATCGGCGAGGGGCGTTGCGGACTCGTTTTGCGGCGCGAGAACCGCCACGCGAAGGCCCATACGCCGCGCCTCGAGGATCATCATTCGGGCCAGTTGACCTCCGCCAATGATGCCGATCGTGGCACCCGGCAGGCACTCTTCGATGGCAGCGGATCCAGTATCTTCGATCGGCGATTCGTTTGGCATGCGACCCCTGCTTCGCGACGTCTGCAGACCGCAGCGGGTAGCGCAACGCGCTCGGTCCCGCAAACCCACGTGAGCCACCGCTCGGTCAAACCGACCGTCGGTGACCAGCGACTTGCCGCGCCGCTCGGAGAGGACTAGGACGAGCGCTCTCGTTTCGCGAAAGGGCCGTCGCATGACACAGGAGCCGGAGGCGTCTCCAAAAGTCTCGATCATCATGGGAAGCAAGAGCGACTGGCCCACGATGGAGCACGCCGCGAAGATTCTCGCCGAACTCGAGATCCCCCATGAAGCACGCGTGGTTTCGGCCCACCGCACTCCCGATCTGCTGTTCAGCTTCTGCGAGGAAGCCGAGGGTCGCGGGGTGGAGGTCATCATCGCAGGCGCCGGCGGCGCTGCTCATCTTCCGGGGATGGCCGCGTCTAAAACCCTGCTGCCCGTTCTCGGCGTTCCAGTCAAGAGTCGCGCGCTGAGCGGCATCGACTCGCTGCTTTCGATCGTTCAGATGCCGCGCGGGATCCCGGTTGGGACACTCGCCATCGGCGACGCGGGGGCGACGAACGCAGCGCTTCTCGCAGCCGCCATCGTGGCACGGCACGATCCGGCGCTCCGCGAGCGCCTCGAGGCTTACCGATCGGCTCGTACCACCGAGGTGCTGGAGTCCGGGCTCGACTACCCCTGAGTCGTGCTGCCGAACGCGGTCTCCTCGGACTCTTCGAGGGTGCGCTCGAGCACTTCCTTCACGAGCGGGTTCGGGAAGCGGCGGCTCTGCGTAATCGCGTAGAAGCTCTCGGTGATCTGCGGGATCTTGCAGTATTCGATCAAAACCCCGTTTAGCAGCTCGTCACGAACGACCACTGGTGGGACGAGTGCAAGACAGTGGCTGTCGCGCGCGAAAAGACGAAGCATTGCCATGTCGTCGATTTCCGCGAGGATGTTCGGTCGAATACCCGCGAGTTCTACCATTCGATCGAAAGCAACACGAACGTCGCTGTCGAGACTCGGCACCAACACTGGGAAAGAGGCCAAGTCGTCCGGGAAGCGGATCTCATCGTCCGTGAGCGACGGGGGCCCGACGAGACTCACTCGTTGCTCTTGGAGCAGGTGGCTGTGCCATGAGGTGCTTGCGTCGCGGGCGGCAGGCTGGTTCGCGAGCACGAGATCGATGGCGTGGGCTTCAAGCTGCGTCAGCAGTTCCCGCATCGTGCCTGAACGTACGATGACCTCGACGTCCTCTCGACCGATGAGCGGACGAAGCAATGCGATCTGGAAGTTGCGCGAGAGCGTGGTGATCGCGCCGACGCGAAGGACCTGTCGCTCCGCGCCCAGCTGCCCCAGCATCGTGCTGAGCAGTTCGTCGCCGGCTTGGAACACCGTGTCCGCGTAATCGAGAGCGATGCGACCCGCCTCCGTGAGTTTGAGTCGCCGACCTTCACGCTCGAACAACGCGTGGCCGAGCTGATCCTCGAGCTTCTTGACCTGCGATGACAGTGCGGACTGAGACACGTTCAATCGCTTGGCAGCGTTCTTGAGTTTCCCCTCGTGGGCGACCGCCCAGAAATATCGAAGGTGGTGGTAGTTCAGGTCGCCCATCCGCTTAGTTCTATTTTATCGAACGATTGGTTGCAATCTTTGTATTTTACGAAAGTGAAGGCGAGCACTAGCTACGGTGTGGACGCAAGGAGGTCCCATGGCTCACTGGACGACACTGCTGGTTGGATTCGCCCCCTTGGCTTTGATTGGCGTCGGCTTGGTGCCGTCTAGCCTCGCCAATCGGCACCCCCGGCGCATGCTCAAGCTGGCCCAGCTAGCGACTTTTTCAGCCTTTGGGGCAATGCTTCTCGGCGGCGCGACGTACTTCGCGAGTAGCGCGTTCGGTGGGCTGCGCGAGCCTGTCGCGAGCGCCTCTGGGCTCGGCCTCAGCATCTACTTCGACGCCCTGTCCGCCGTCATCGGGCTCCTCGTTTCTTTCGTCGGAGCTCTCGTCGTTCGGTACAGCCACAACTACCTCGAAGGCGATCCCGGCCAGGGCCGCTTCGTGAAGTGGCTCTGCCTGACCCTCGCAGCCGTGCTGACCCTGACCATCTCCGGGAACCTTCTCCAGTTCACACTTGCCTGGGTCGCGAGCAGCCTCTGTCTCCACCAGCTCCTGGTGTTCTACGGTGATCGACGAGCGGCGCGACTCGCCGCCCGGAAGAAGTTCGTCGCGAGCCGGCTCGGGGACATCGCACTCATCGCGACGATGGTGTTGGTCTACCAGGTGTTTGGCAGCCTCGACTTCACCACCGTGTTCGGCGCAGCCAACGAGATGCGAGAGGTCACGGCCCTGCCGCCGCAGGTGCACGCCATTTCGGTCCTCCTCGTCGTGGGTGCGATGCTCAAGTCGGCGCAGTTCCCTTTCCACGGCTGGCTCACCGAAGTCATGGAAACCCCCACCCCAGTCTCCGCATTGCTCCACGCGGGCATCATCAACGCGGGAGGCTTTCTGATTCTGCGGTTGAGCGACATCGTCTCGCTTTCGGTTCCCGCGCTCGAGATGCTCGCGGTCGTCGGCGGGTTCACCGCGCTCTTCGGTTCGGTCGTCATGCTCACGCAGACAAGCGTCAAGGTATCGCTCGCCTGGTCCACCATCGCGCAGATGGGTTTCATGATGCTCCAGTGCGGGCTCGGCGCGTTCTCAGCGGCCGCGCTTCACATCGTCGCCCACTCACTCTACAAGGCCCATGCGTTCCTCTCCGCCGGGAGCATCATCGACATCTCACGCGCATCGTGGGTCGCACGCCCGCACGGAAAGCCGCACCCAGCTCGCTTGGTCGTCGCACTGATGGGTGCTGTCGGGCTCACCTGGGCCGTCAGCCTCGCCTTTGGGGCCTCACTCACGAAAGCACCGGGCGTTTTCGCTCTCGGTGCCATCGTCGTGATGGGGGTGACCCACCTGGTTGCCAACGCCATCGACGAACGCCCGAGCGCCTTCGTCATCCTGCGCGGTGTCGGGCTCGCCGCGGGTGTGGCCGTCGCCTACTTCGCACTCCAGCTCGGAGCCGAACGGCTGATGCTCGGGAGCCTGCCTGAGAAGCAGGCACTTCGCGGCCCGCTTGACCTCTCGATTGTCGGCATCGTCATCGTCCTCTTCGGCGCGGTTACGGTCCTTCAAAACACGATGCCCTACCGCATGAGTGAACCTCGGTGGCGCGCCATCTACGTGCACCTCTTCAACGGCCTTTACGTCAACGCCTTCACCAACCGCCTCGTGCAGCGGTGGTGGCCAGTCGACATGAACCCGAACACTCAGGGAGCTCACCGATGAGTCAAGTCAGCGCAAGAACCGTTTCCTCCAACGCGACCGAGTCGAACGTTCACCGAATCGGCGTCGCCGAGGTCGAGCCTCAGTCGACGGGTCGCGTCCAAGAAGCGCTCGAACGAGCGAGGACTCGCATTGCGCCGCTGTGGCCGCTCGAGAGCTTCGTCGCGGTGAACCCATTCCTCGGATCGACCGGACAGCCGTTCGAAGAGGCTGCCCAGAGTCTCCGCAAAACGACCGGTGCCAACCTGCTGATGCCGCGGCAGTACTACCGAGAGCTCTTCGCAGACAGCCGGATTTCGAAGCAGGACCTCGCGGAGGCCCTCGAGTCTGCACGAGACCTTCCGGACGCCCCCAAGAGCGTCGAAGATTTGATCGCTTCGCTCGACGAAACACCCGACTATCGGGAGGCTGTATTCAAGAGCGCAGCCGAGGTTCTCGATGCTACACACGGCACGGAGCACAGGCTGCTTCTCGTGCAGGAGATCGCCAAATGGTGCGCAGCCTACTGGGATGACGGGCAGTCGGCCTGGCGGATGCCTTGGCGCAACCAGTCGCTCTACCCCGCCTGGCGCTCCGCAGCTGAGATCGACCGAACCGCCGACGCCATGGGACTCGAGGGCTTTCGCGAAGTCGTAGGCTCTCTTCCGAGCGACCCCGTCGAGACCATCGAGCACGTCGTGACCACCCTCGGAGTCACCGACGAAGTGCTGGACGGCTACTTCCATCGCGCACTGTTCAGCGTGCAGGGATGGGCCGGATACGCCCGCTACCTCGGCTGGCACGCCGAGCTCGGGGGCACGCCGAACGACACGGTGCTGGAGCTGCTCGCCATTCGCCTGGCCTGGGACTACGCGCTTTTCGAGCTTCAAGAAGACGGAGCATTCCGAGACGCGTGGAAGCACGCCGTGGCAGCCATGGAGGCCGCGAATGCAGCCGGGACGCTAGACCGAGCACTGACCGTCGACGCGATTCTCCAGGCAGCCTTCGACGCCGGCTACCGTCGCGACCTGCTTGCGCAAATCGAGAGCCAGGGTGCAGTCCAGGACGACGAGGCGCGCAAGGCCCTCCATGCCGCGTTCTGCATCGACGTGCGATCGGAGGTGTTTCGAAGGGCGCTCGAGCGGACGAGCCCGGACGTCGGCACGACCGGGTTCGCCGGCTTCTTCGGCGTCCCCATCGAGGTCGTCCCCATCGGGCAGAAGCACGGCGCTGCACAATGCCCTGTGCTACTCGAGCCGAAGTTCGTCGTTCGCGAGCGAGTCGCGGGCGTCGACGAGGCTGAGGACACAGAAATCCTAGGTCTTCGGCTGCTCAGGCGGCGGGCAGCTACCGCTTGGAAGTCCTTCAAGAGCTCTGCGGTGTCGTCCTTCGTCTACGTGGAGACGGCGGGTCTCGCGTATGCCGGGAAGCTCGTCGGCGACGCCTTCGGGATGACCCGACCAGTGAAAGACCCGAACACGGATGGTCTCGACTCGAAGACCGTTCAACGGATTGCCCCCGACGTCTCCCCGGGCACGATGGGCGGCCGAGTCACCGGCCTGACGTTCGCGGACCGGGTGGGCCTCGCCGAAGGCATGCTCCGCGCCATGTCGATGACCGAGGGTTTCGCACGCCTGGTCATGCTAACCGGTCACGGAAGCACGACGGTCAACAACCCGCACGCATCGAGCTACCACTGTGGTGCATGCGGAGGGAACCCCGGCCACTCGAACGCACGCGTCGCGGCAGAGATTCTCAACGACGAAGACGTTCGAAAAGGACTCCGGGAGCGCGGGATCGAGATTCCGAGCGACACTTGGTTCCTAGGCGCTCTTCACGACACCACCACCGACGAGGTGACGATCTACGACGCTTGCGCCGTACCCGAATCGCACGCCGAGGGCGTCCGAGAAGCCAAGGCGTGGCTGAAAGACGCCTCGGAGATGGCGAGGCTCGAGCGTGCCGGGACCTTGAAAGTGGAGGGTCCCACCGCGAGCAAGGACGTCATCAGCCGGAGCCAGGACTGGTCTCAGGTTCGCCCGGAGTGGGGCCTAGCGAGGAACGCGCCCTTCATCGCGGCGCCACGCTCCCGGACCCAGGCGCTCGACCTCGAAGGGCGGGCCTTCCTCCACGACTACACGTGGCGCGAAGATGAAGACTTCTCGATTCTCGAACTGATTCTCACCGCCCCAGTGGTCGTCGCAAGCTGGATCAACCTCCAGTACTACGGATCGGCCGTCGACCGAGGAACCTTCGGGTCAGGCAACAAGACCCTGCACAACGTCGTGGGAACGCTCGGCGTACTCGAGGGCAATGGAGGCGACCTTCGGGTCGGTCTCCCAGTCCAGGCGGTTCACGATGGTGCGGACCTCTACCACGAACCGCTCAGGCTGAACGTCATTCTCGAGGCGCCCACAGCCGCCATCGACGCCGTGCTCGCCAAGCACCCGAACGTCCAAGAGCTCGTCGACAACGGCTGGATACACCTCATCGCACTCGACGACGAAGGCGCGGCGTGCCGGCGAGACCCTCAGACACGGCTTTGGGGCATCGTTCAAACACAGGCTCCCTCGTGAGTTCAGCTCAAGCCGCCGGAGTTCGGACGCTCAATGACATGGAGCAGCTCGAGGCGGAGGCGATCTACGTGATCCGAGAGACGGGCGCGCAGTTCGACAAACCTGCCCTGCTCTTCTCCGGCGGAAAAGACTCGATCGTGATGGCACATTTGGCGCGGAAGGCGTTCCATCCCGCGCCTTTGCCCTTCCCCCTCGTCCATATCGACACCGGTCATAACTTCCGTGAGACGCTCGAGTTCCGCGACGCCTTCGCTGCGGAGCTCGGGGCGACGCTCGTCGTCGGCAGCGTCCAAAAGTCGATCGACGACGGTCGGGTCGAAGAGCAGACTGGCCCCCACGCGAGCCGGAACGCGCTTCAAATCGTGACCCTTCTCGACACCATTCGGGAACACGAGTTCGACGCGTGCCTCGGTGGAGGCCGTCGCGACGAGGAGAAAGCGAGAGCCAAGGAGCGGTTCTTCTCACATCGCGACCGTTTCGGGCAATGGAACCCGAAGGACCAGCGCCCTGAGCTCTGGGACCTGTACAACGGGATGAAGGCGAAGGACGAGAACTTCCGGGTGTTTCCGCTTTCGAACTGGACCGAGTTCGACGTGTGGCGCTACATCAAAGAGGAGGACATCGCCCTTCCCAGCCTTTACTACGCCGCTGAACGAGAGTGCCTGGTGCGAGACGGGACGATCTTGGCGATCTCCGAGTTCGTCCAACCTCGCGCTGGTGAGACAGCCGAGCGACGAAGCATCCGTTTTCGCACCATGGGCGACGCTACCATCACGGGGGCGGTGGAATCGACTGCGACGACCATCGAAGAGGTCATCAAGGAAGTGGCGATGGCGGCAGAGACCGAACGCGGAAACCGTGCGGACGACAAGCTCGCGGTCACGGCTATGGAAGACCGAAAGCGCGAAGGATACTTCTGACGCGGCTCGGTTGAACGAGTTCCGAGTCGACGCTAGCGTCTGCGCCATCATGCAGCGCGCGGCTCTCCTGGTAGTTTTGATCGGCACCCTTTTCGCCCTGGGGTGCTCGGAGATGGACGGAAGAAGCACCAACCTCTTCGGCACGGTCACGATCGACGACGTGGAGGTCCCCGGTCTCGACGTGGAGGCCGAAAGCAATACGGGCGAGATCTTCGACACGATCACCGGGACCGATGGCTCGTTTGGCTACATCGTCGAGCCTGGCACCTACACCGTTCGCCTCACCAGCCTCCCCGACGACGTGTCCTGCGAAGAGGGCTCGGAGCAGAACGCCGTCGTTCTCGACGACGAGACGACGATGTTGACCTTCACGTGCGAGACGGACGTTGGGGCGACGTCTTCCGCCGGCGGCTAGCCATGGTTCGGCTCCACAGGGTGACGACCGACGCTGAGATCGAGATCGTCGCGTCGCTGGCGCGCGAGATCTGGAACGAACACTTTCCCTCGATCATCGGCCAGGCCCAGGTCGACCACATGCTGGCGACCATCCAGAGCGCCGAAGCGATCCGACGCCAGGTCCGAGACGAGGGCTATGAGTACGACCTGATCGTCGTCGACGAGCAACCCGTCGGGTATGTCGCGGTCACCGTCACCTCGCTCGCTTCAGCCCAGCTCAGTAAACTCTACGTACTCGGATCGCACCGAGGTCGGGGAGTCGCTAAGTCTGTGATTGCCCAGCTCGACTCCCGGTGCAGCGCACGCGGCATCGAGGAGCTATGGCTGACGGTCAACCGGCACAACGCTGGACCCATCGCCGCCTACCAGCGCATCGGCTTCACGGTGTCCGGCACCATCGTGACTGACATCGGCGAGGGCTTCGTGATGGACGACTACCGCATGACGAAGCCGACCACGAGCTAGCCGTCGACGACGCGCATGTAGAGGCTTCGCTTCGGCTGGCTGAAAACGCTCCGTACCATAGGCTCGAAAAGCTCGAGCGACAGGGGCGACCTCTCGTGGTCGAAAGCAGGGTCGTCATAGCGCGCGACGAACTCGAGCGTACGCTCGTAGTGCGGTGATTGTCGAAACTGGTCCCGCATGTCGCGGTCCATCCCGAGATAGTGAAAGAAGTTGTACCCCTGGAAGATCGCATGGTGCTTGACCATCCAGTGGTTCTCCTCGGACACGAACGGATGAACGATGGCGGCTGCAACGTCAGCGTGGTTGGTGCTGCCAAGCGTGTCGCCCAGGTCGTGGAGAAGAGCACACACGACGTACTCGTCATCCTCGCCCGCCTCCGCAGCCAAGTGTGCCGTCTGCAGCGAGTGCTGGAATCGATCGACCGGGAACCCGCCGTAGTCACCTTCGAGAAGCCTGAGATGACTCAGAATCCGATCCGGAAGACCGGCGATGAACTTCATCTGCTCTCCGACGATGAGGTTCCAGTCTTCCTGCGTACTCTCGGACATGATCTTGAACGGTGCGCGCATAGGGCTGCCCTTCCGATCGGCAGTCTCGCGCACTACTGGCGTCGTTTCCAGTCGACGCTCAGCGCCAATCCGGCTGCCCCGTGGTCGCGAGAACTGCGTTCCACAGGTCGCTCTCGAGCGACATCTGCTTCTTCTCGGCGACTGTGAGCGAGATTGGAACGTGAACGATGGCGTTGCCCCAGTACCCAATCATCGCGTCGGTCTTTCCCGCCATGGCCGCATGAACCGCGGCTCGAGCCATGCGGTCGCTCAAGATGCGGTCCCAGGCGTTCGCGGGAACGCTTCGGATGGCGTAGCTCGGATCGATGTACTTCAAATTGAGCTCGAGGCCTCGCGACTCGAAGTGTCGGTGAATGCGGTCGCGAAGGTAGATGCCGATATCTCGATACCGAGGGTTGCCCGAGGCGTCTCGGTCCATTTGTTCGTCGCGGAACAGGTGCTGACCCGCGCCTTCGGCGACGACCACCAGCGCGTGCCGTCGATCCCGGACCCGACGCTCCAGGCAGTCGAGAAACCCGCCGTCACCTTCGAGCGGGAACGAGACCTCCGGAACGAGCACGAAGTTCGCCTCTTGGCTGGCCAGTGCGGCCCCGGCGGCGATGAATCCCGCGCCTCGTCCCATGACCTTCACGAGCCCGATTCCATTGAGCGCGCCCTTGGCTTCGACGTGCGCTCCCCTCAGCACTTCGCTCGCGACCTCGAGTGCCGTGACGTACCCGAAACTCAGCTCGACGTAGGGGACGTCGTTGTCGATGGTCTTGGGAATCCCGATGACCGACTTGGACAGGCCGCGCCGCGCAATCTCTTGACGAATGCGGTGCGCGCCTCGCTGCGTTCCATCGCCGCCGATACAGAACAGAATGTCGATCTCTTCATCGACCATGAAGTCGACGAGGATCTCGGGGTCGTGAGAGCCACGCGAAGTGCCGAGGACGGTCCCACCCATGTAGTGGATGTCTTTGACGAAGCGTTCGGTCATGACAGCGGGCGTGATTCCCGAGTCGGGGTTGAGCCCCGCGTAACCGTGTCGAATGCCGAGGATCCGACGAACCCCGTAGTTGAACTTGAGCTCCAGAAACCCGGACCGGATCACGTTGTTCAAACCTGGAGACAACCCGCCGCAGGTCACGAATGCCGCGGTGGTTTTTGCGGGGTCGAAGAAGATCTTCGGTCGAGGCCCTCCTTCTTCGAAAGACAGCTCACCCGGGTCCTCTGCGGTGGTGTCGACGCGGCGAGTGATCTCAATCCGGTGGGTATCGTCGCAGAAGTTCTGGCGCCTCCCCGACAGCGGCGAATCGAAGCGACAAGGGCCTAGGGTAGGAATGAGTAGGTCCGCTTGTGTCGTCGCGGTCTTCGGCGGCTTTGATTCGGTCCCGTTCATGGTCGTTCTCTCGCACTACTCTCGAAGAAGTTGGTGACGTGTCAGAACGAGCTCGACTTGACACATGGAGCCACTACGTCGAAACAGCTCGGCACTGAGATGCTGCCCAATGGATGGAGAATCCTAGTACAGCTTCAGACGTTGAACATACGCCGGCAGCAGAACTCACGCCATATGGAAGGTCGCTCGACCGAAATCCACCGTCAGGTCGATCGCAGAAAGTCGATCGCTGGGATGGGGCCGCCTCCGCTCATCGCCAGCACGGCGGCGATCAACGCGTCGGGATCCGGCTCGCAGCCGTGCTTCATCAGCGTCCGAGCTTTGTCGACCATCTCCCCTTCGGTCAGCGGCGCGTCCGGATCCCCCCTCGCAGCCAAGCGTTCCTCCGCAAGCTCTTCACCGTCCGCGCGCGTGACACGAAGAACGGCGCCCCAGGCCTCGGGGTACGCCGCCTCAACCGCATCGTTGGGCTCGACGGCTACGCGGGCGCGGAGCGAGGCCGCTCGGGCGCGCGCCTCGGGTTCGAAAGAATGAAAGTCAATCCGGCCGTCGACGAGCGCGACGGCAACGGCATGCTGAAGCGAGAACTTCGCCTCGTACTCGGTTGTCGGATCGGGTTTGTCGCACACGTCGAGCGCCGCTCGGTAGGTTCCCACCACGACCCGATCGATCGAGACGCCTTGCAGTTCGTCATGCAGCCTGAGCGCGGCGTCAATCGCAGGATGCGTGTGGCGGCAACACATCCACGGCTTGATCGAGGTTTGTTGCAGCTGCCAGGGCGCATCGGGCGCGGCGAGCACACGTTCTGGGTCGGCGTCCGGACAAAGTGAGGCGAAGAAGCCGCGCCTTCCTTCGAGGATTTGGGGCGGACCGGTGAAGCCCAACGATGCGAGATCCGCGGCCGTGACCCCCACCTCGGCTGCCCGCGCCGCATGTAGGTGCTTCGTCATCGTCGTGCTCTCCATGAATTCCCAGAGCCCAAACGCCTGGCTGCCTGCGTTGCCGAGGGCATCGACCGTGGCGGCGAGTTCGAGCTCGAGAAGCTGCGACGCCGCCATCGCGGAGCCGAACGGACCGCACGACGCCGTGTTGTGCCAAACCCGGTAGTGCGCGGGCCCGACGGCAGAACCGACACGACAGGTCGCTTCATACCCAGCCAGGACCGCATCGAGGAACTCGAGGCCCGTCCGCCCCTCGCGTCGAGCAACCGCATATGCCGCAGGGATCACGACACAGCCAGGATGGACAACCGATGCGCGATGCAGGTCATCGACTTCGAGGATGTGCGTGAGTCCTCCCACGAGGAACGAGAGCCGATCGGCCCCACCGACCTCCCGAGCCGTCCACGACTGAAGGATCCTCCCGGGACGTGAGTTCCGCCCAGCGACGGCGTTCGCGATGCCATCGAGCACGAGCAGCGCAGCGCGCTCGCGTGCGTTGACGTCGATCGGCTTGCCCCGAATGAGCGTTACGAGCCGCGCCGTCAGCGAGTCTTGCCCCATCCCGGGCGAGGCTACTTGGGCGCCTCACCCGAGTCCAGGAGCCGCCGCCCGCAAGCGAACCAGGGCTCATGGAGGACAGCGAGCTCAAGCTCTGCGTCCGCCTTGGCCGAACCGTCCGACGAAACCTGGCGCCGCCTAGGGGCCCACGACGAAGTTCTGTCCTACCTCTTCGGCGTCCAGCGCGCGGTCGTAGATCGCGACCAGGTGCAGCTCACCCAACCACTCGCGGTTGTTGGAGGTCTCGTTCGCGACCACGAGCGGAAAGGCCGGGTCCCAGTTGGTGAAGCCGCCGGCACGCGAGAACGTGACGTTTTCAACTCCATCGATGTAGACGACCTCAGACCCGTTCGCCCGGTGAGTAAACACCACGTGCGTGAGCACCGTGTTCGCAGACCCCGGCGCCGTGTCGACCGTGGGGTTACCGTTGTTATCGCCTCCGCCGTCGACTCTCAAACGGGCCGAGTAGGAGGTCCCGTCCTGGCCGAGCAAGAAGTTCCGGTTCGACCCCCCGTTCGACATGCTCACGATGCGGTCGGGCGGTGTGCCCACTGGAACCAAGGTCGAGGGCCTCACCCACGCCTCGACGGTAATCTCCCCGCTAGCGACAGCACGCGAGTAGACCTTGGATGCGGCGCCCGCTGTCGAGAGCGTCGTCGCCGAGTCGACCGAGAGGTGCGTCGCAAACCAGGTGACGTTGTCCGTATCTGCAATGGTGAGATCGAGCTCGGGACTTACCCCCGACTGATCGAAGACCGTGTTTCCACGGCCCTCGCGGAACTCGTAGAGAACAATCAACCCTTCATCGACGCGCATCAGCGCAGAGCCGCCGGCGCCTCCTCCGCCCATCCCGCCAACGCCGCCGTCGCCGCCCGATCCCCCCGTGCCGCCCATGCCGCCAGCAGCTCCCATGCCGCCAGCGCCACCCGTGCCCCCTGTTCCAGGGTTCGGAACCACGCACTCGCCCGCTTCGATCGAGCACTCGAGGTCGCTCGAACACCCTTCGCCCGTGAAAGGCGTGAGAGATACGGACAGCGTCGTGTTCTCCTCAGTCACGACGACCGGCGCGCAGCCGGACGCGATCACCGCGCAGCTGGCGTCCTGCGCGAGGCCGTAAAACCCGTAGGTTCCGGGCGCGAACGCGTTGCCGAGGGCCGTCGACGGACCGTCTCGCAGAACGAACGCATCCGCGATCGAAGACGAAGGCCGTACACCCGATGCGACGCTTTCACACGACTCAACCAGGTAGACCTCCACCCTGACAGCCTGGTCTCGCTCATTCCGTGCCATCGAGGAGTCGAACGACACCTCGAATGTCGGACCCGGCGCGCTCGAGTCTCCACACCCAACGAAACCGCAAGTCATCAGAGCGAGAACCAACGTGAGAAGCCGCATCGAACCGCCTACCAGTTCACGACGACCGAGCCGGGCTCGGAGTTGGAGTTCGAACGATTCGACAGCACGACACCTGCCGTGATCCCTCCAGCGACGGCTACCGTGATGCCTGCTGCAATCAAAAGCCACCGCCGCTTCTTCTTGGACATTTTGTCGCGCCCCTCGATTGGCGCGCCCGCAAGCATGTCGCGGCGATTCGGCGTGACGCCCGTGGCCGCAAGTTGGGCTTCGAAAAGCACGTCACCCCGTTTGGTAAGCGCGCTCGCCTCGCAGCCACCGTGCGGCTCGATGAGCGACAGGCGCAACTCGACGCGACTCCCCTGCGCACTTTCGGATACCCTCCGACCTTCGAGACCGACGCTGCACCGAACCGTCGTGTGGTCGACCAAGCCCGCGGGAACCCGCTCCGTACGTGCCACGACGAGCTTTGCCTCCTTCGTGACACTTTCCTCGATCAAGAGCTGCCCCCCCACGCCCGGGCCGCGCATCTCCGCGATGTCGTCGAAGGCAGCCCGCACCGGCGGTGGGGCGAGTCTCGTGAGCTGGTGGTCGGGACGAACGGCCACCACGCGCTCGAGGTCGTCGAGCATCGCGGCTCGGTTCCCGAGGGCCTGGTGGAGCAGCGCCCGCATCTCGTAGAGCTGCACCAGCTCGTCGATCGAAAGGTCGGCCTGCTCGGCGGCCGCATTGAACATGCGCAGAGCCGAGGCGAAGTCTGCCCGCTCGTACCGCTCGATCCCGTCGTCGAGGAGCGGGTGCGCCGCGCCTGAGCTCGGAAACACGAGCCAGACCAAACCGATAGCCAAAATCCCCACGAATGCGCGCATTGATCGCCCATTCCAGGGTAGCGAAGTATCGTTATTTGTACAATATTACATTATTAACGGAATCACTCGTGGCCGCGGCCGGGGCGCCCAGCCGCGAAGGGCGCTCACAGTCTCTTCACGACGCGAGGGCCTCCTCGACGAAATCGAGTCGATCCTGTCCGAAATGCATGACCCCTCCAACGAAGTAGGTGGGAGCCCCGAACGCGCCACGCGCAATCGCGGACTCCGTTCGCTCTCGAAGGGCGTCCTTGACCTCTTGCCGCGAAGTGAGCTCGAGCATCTCCGCGGGATCGAAACCGGCCGACGTCAACGTGGACGCAAGCACCTCCCGGTCGCCGAGGTTGACGGGGTGGACCCACATCGCGTCAAACATCGCATTGCAGTAGGCGATGAAACGATCTGTGCCGAGCAACGCGGTCGCGCCTCGCATCAAAGGCAGCGTATTGATCGGAAAATGAGGGTTCATCTCCATCGGCACGCCGTAGCGCGCTGCGAATCGCGCCAGGTCCGCGTTCATCCACATCGCCTTGGCCATCACGGTGACGGGGCTCTTGTTGCCGCTCTCCTTGTGGATCGCACCGAGCAAAACCGGCTGGTAGTCGATGGTCGCACCGTGCCTCTCGGCGATGGCGGGCAGCTGCGTCCACGCAAGGTATGCCGTCGGGCTCCCAAAGTCGAAAAGGAACTCAATCGTCTTCATCAGAAACTCTCCATGTAGGGCCGGAGGTCGAGCTCGTAGGTCCACGCCGTCCGGGGTTGGTCGTGCAGGTGCCAGTAGTTGTCCGCAATCGCGTCGGGATCGAGGAGGCCATCCACCTCCTTGAGCTCGGAAGCGCCGGGGAAGTTCTCGTGAATCCATGCGGTGTCGATCGCACCGTCGATGACGACGTGGGCGACGTGAATGTTCTTCGGACCGAGCTCGCGAGCCATCGACTGCGACAGCGCGCGCAGGGCGTGCTTCGCGCTCGAGAACGCCGAGAACCCGGGTGCGCCTCGGACGCTTGCCGTAGCACCGGTGAAGAGGATCGTTCCCCGGCCACGCTCGACCATTCTCTTCGCGCACTCGCGGCCCATGAGGAACCCCGCGAACGTCGCCATCTCCCAAACCTTCCGGTACACGCGCGCGGTCGTTTCGAGGATCGAGAAGCGAACGTTGGCGCCGATGTTGAACACGGCCACTTCGATCGCACCGACATCACGCTCGATCCGTTCGACCAGAGCAATCATCTGGTCCTCGTCGCGTGCGTCGACACCGTACGCCACGGCACGCCCACCGGACGCCTCGATCTCCTCGACCAGCGGAGCGAGCCGATCGCCGTTTCGACGGACCACGCAGGCGGTGAAGCCCTCTCGGGCGAATCGCTTCGCAATCGCACCGCCCGTGAAATCGCCTGCGCCCACTACCAAACACACTCCCTGCTCACTCATCGACCGGTCTCCCTCCGCGACTCACCCTCTGAATCCGGGCTCCTTCGGCTCGCGCAGACTGGGTGAGTCTACGTATACAAGTCTTTTTACGAAACCTGTATTCTCGCAGCGGCGTTTGCGAAATCGCGCCGGCATTGGCGTGCGCCGGGCGCGTGGAGCTCTCAGCGTGCGCAAGACTCGGGTCAGCCCGACGCTCCGTTCACGGACGCCTTTCGCATTCGGCGGATCCAAACGGGCGCGAGCACGAACGCAAACGCCAGCGCCCCGAGAGGAAAGCCGCGGTGCACCTCCGGGTGCGGCACCAGCAGCCGGATGACCCCATAAAGCGCGGCGTAGAGCGAGGCACCCACCAGCGCCGTCGTCGACACGGCATGCACGAGGGCGTCACGCGGTCCCGCAGGGTCCTCGCGAGCTGCGGCTGCGGCGGAGTTCCACCAACCCATGGGTCGCGCCCGTTGATAAAAGTCGAGGAGCCGATCGGTCGGGGTTGCGGGTGCGAGAAACGCCGCGGCGACGGCAGCCGCGGTCGATACGGACGCCATGATCCCGATGCTCACCGCGTCGAACGACTCCTCGCTGAGCGGGCCGAACCAGCCGTGGTCCCGCGCGAGCCACAGAAGAGGCGCCGCGACCAGCGAGACCGTCATGGCGGCAAGCTCTGATCCGACATTGATTCTCTCCCAGAGCCACCGAAGCACGAGGACGGAGCCGACGCCCGCACCCCAGAGAAGCGACACTCGCCAGACCTGCTGAATGGAGTCGAGATACGGTAGCACGAGGAGTCCCAACGCCAGCACCACCACGTTGGATAGTCGCGCGACGACCACGAGCTCTCGTCCCCTCGGCGTGCGTCGTTGCCAGGCTTCGCAGACCAAGCGCCGATAGATGTCGTTGCTCCAGTAGCTCGCTCCCCAGTTCAGGTGCGTATCGAGCGTCGATGCGAGAGCCGCGAGCATCGCGGTCATCACGAGGCCTTTGGCTCCGCTCGGGAGAAGCTCGTCGATGCCGCGGACGAACGTGGCTTCGCGACTCGCTTCGAAACCGGGGGTGCCCACATCTCCTGCGGCAATCGGATAGATGACCAAAAGGCCAAGCGCGATGAGCACCCACGGGACGCTACGAACCACGATTTGGAGCCAGGCCATGATGACGCCGGCCGACTGCGCGTCACGATCGCTTCTGCAAGCCATGGTGCGTTGAGCGAGGTAGCCGCTCCCGTCGGAATTGATCTGAAAGAACCACTGCAGCGCCAGCACGACGAGGAATGGTGCAACGAAATCGCGCGCGCTCGGTACGAACGAAACCGCGTCCGCCGCGAGCCGGGTCCCGAGCTCGGCAGAGAGCGAGGAGGCGAGGCCTTCTACCCCGCCCACGCGCTCGAAAACGACGCCCGCGTACCAAAGCATGCCGACGATGGCGAGCCCGAACTGGAGGATGTCGGTGGCGACGACCCCACGAAGCCCGCCGGTGAGCGAGTAGAGCATGACGAACGCGAGGATGACGATGAGGCTGATCGCGTTGTTCGTAGCCGCAAGCCGCACCGGCAGGTCGGTGGCACCGCTGGCAAGCGCCTCGAGCGAACCCAAGCCAACCGCACAGGCTTGATAGACGGCCGGGGACAGCCACGCATGCCACGGCAAGAGCACTTCCGCGATCGTGATCGTCGCGAGGAGGATCCACGCGATGACGATGCAGTTGAAGAGTGTTCCGTAGTACACCGCTTTCAGCCCACGCAGGAACAGCACCCCTCGTCCGCCGTACCGGATCTCGGTGAGCTCCGCGTCGGTGAGGACGCCGCTTCGACGCCAAGGGCCCGCAAACACGAGCCCGAGCACGAGAAACGCCAGGCCGTAGATCCAAAGTCGCCAGAGCGCGAACACGCCTCCCGTCGCGACGAGCCCCGTCACGAGCAGCGGGGTGTCGGCGGAGAACTGCGTCGCCGCCATGCTCGTTCCGGCCTGCCAACCCCGGAGTCCTCGACCCGCCAGAAAGTATTCTTCCAGCCCACGCGACGCCTTGGCCCGCGCGCGAAGACCCGCGGCGATGGAGAACGCCACGAAACCAAACACGATGGCGACATCGAGAGCGCTCACGCGGCAATGCTAACCCACAGGCGTAGATCGGCGACGTTCGCTCCGCGAAAACGGACGCTCCTCCCTCATCTGAGGTGGGACGCGCCCCGGCCGGAGTACTGCGTGGATCCCGCGGGTGTCGTGTCCTGCCCCTGACCGGTAGGCAGACCTAGCCCGCCCGGCCGTCGGCTGGGCGGGCGCGCACAATCGTGCATGATCCGGCGGTGGTTCGTCGGTATCGTCCCTGGGTCGTGCTCATCGCACTCATCACGTTTCCTGCGGGCGCGCGCGCGGGGGACTCCTGCACCGTGGCCTACAAGCTGAGCGGGGTGCTGCAGGTCACCGACACCTATCGAGGTAAGGGCGACCTGATCGCGTCCAACCAACCGGGCTCGATGGTGCTGGAGTTTAGTCAGGACCGCGATGGCGAGGTGACGGATGGCAAGGTGAAGGTGCTTCACTTCTCCATGTTCGAGAAAATCGAGATTGACTCGGTAGTGGATGTGACGTCGGTGACTCACCACTTCACTCCTGCGTGCAACGGGCAGAAGAACCCCTCTTGGCGACGCCCTACCGACCCCGGGTTTCCGAAAGCGTGCGCCTATCGCGGAGGCGACGAGCCTGTCGCGGTGGGCAACCTGGCGCGCAAGGCCAAGAAGATCAGCTGGGCTCGATGCAATGCGCCCAAGACATACTGGGCCAAAAACCGCGATGCGTACGTCACGTCTGACAAGGCACGAGGAAGAGGCTGTCTCAACGAGCTCCACGCGGTCGGAAACGTGCACTGCAAAGGCCGACTCGGATGCCGTTTCGGCGGGCTCTCACACGGAGACAACCCGCAGAACGACCTGTGGGATCAACCGTTGATTCATGGAGACCAAGGCGGGGACGCCACGATGATCATCTCGGAGGACCTGAGCAAGATTCGAACGCCGACCGGTAAAGCACCGGGTGGATTCCAATCGATCAACATCCCGAACCAGGCCCCGAGCCGGACGTGGCTCTCGTGGTCCGGGCGCAGAGACGAGGCGAGCCGCTACACGACCTGCAAGTAGCGCCGCGCAGCGCTGTCTCGGCGCGCCCTCCCGTTCTCCGAAGGGGACTCCGGACCGTCGGAGAGCGCGCCCGCGAACGAACCCATCGCTCCGTTCGCGGACGCAGCCGAGTAGCCTGGACTAGGCGTCGCTGAAGGTCTGGCCCTTCTCGGCCATGTCGACCAAGAACGCGGGCGGATTGAATCGCTCACCGTACTTGCCAGCCAGATCGCGCGCTCGGGTCACGAACTCGCGAAGGCCGTACTGGTTGATGTACTGCAGCGTGCCTCCGCTCCACGGCGCGAAGCCGAGACCGAAGATAGAACCGATGTTCGCGTCGCGCACCGAACGCACCACGTTCTCGTCGTAGGTCCGCGCGGCTTCGAGCGCGAAGATGAAGAGCAGGCGCTCTTTGATGTCTTCGAGGGGGATCTGCGCGTCGTCCTTGACGTAGTGCTCATAGAGCCCGGGCCACAAGAATTTCTTGCCGCCCTCCGGGTACTCGTAGTAGCCGGCGCCCGTCGACTTGCCGCCGCGCTTGTGCATGTCGACCATCTCGTCGACGAGCTTCACACCTGGCGGTTCCTGGTAGGTCTGCCCCGCAGCCTCGGCGGCCTTCTTCGCCTCCTTGCGGACGTGTTGGCCGAGAGTGAGCGTGACTTCGTCGCTTACAGCGAGAGGCCCGACCGGCATTCCGGCCTGAAGCGCGCCCGCCTCGATGGAGGCCGGGTTGACGCCCTCCTCGAGCATCGCGGCACCTTCGCTCAAGAAGGTGCCGAAGATGCGCGAGGTGTAGAAGCCGCGGCTGTCGTTGACGACGATCGGCGTCTTCTTGATCTGCTGAACGTAGTCGAAGGCCTTGGCCAGCGTTTGGTCGTTGGTTTTCTCGCCGACGATGATTTCTACCAACTGCATCTTGTCGACCGGCGAGAAGAAGTGAAGACCGACGAACTGCTCGGGCCGCGACGACGCTTCCGCGAGACCGGTGATGGGAAGCGTTGACGTGTTGGACGAGAACACGGCGCTCGTTGGAATCTGGGCTTCCGCTTCCTGCGTAACCTTGGCTTTGAGGCCTTGATCCTCGAACACTGCCTCGATGACGAGGTCGCAGCCCTGAAGGTCCTCGGCGTTCACCGTGGGTGTGATGAGCGAGAGGATCGAGTCCATCTTCTCCTGCGCCATTCGGCCCTTCTGGACGCGCTTCGCAAGGAGCTTCTCGGTGTAGCCCTTGCCCTTTTCGGCGGACTCCATCGAGACGTCCTTCAGCACCACCTCGATGCCGCACGTGGCGCTGGCGTAGGCGATGCCCGCGCCCATCATGCCCGCGCCGAGGATCCCGACCTTCTTGGTCGGCTGCCTGTCGATGCCCTGCGGACGGCTTGCGCCACCGTTCAGCTCGTTGAGCTGAAACCAGAACGTGCCGATCATGTTCTTGGCAACCTGGCTCAGCACCAGTTTCACGAAGTAGCGGGACTCGATTCTCGTCGCGGTCTCGAGGTCGACCTGGGCGCCCTCGACGGCCGCGGCCATGATCGCCTCGGGGGCGGGGAACACGCCCTTGGTCTTGCCCTTGAGGATCGCGGGCGCGATGAGCAGCATCTGAGCCGTCTTGGGGCTCGCCGGCGTGCCGCCCGGGACCCTGTAGCCCTTCTCGTCCCAAGGCGCCTTGGCGTTGGGGTTGTCCTTGACCCACTGCTTCGCGCTCGAGATCAGGTCCTCCGGCGAGGAGGCCACGCCGTGAATCAAGCCTGCCTTGAGCGCGCGCTCCGGGTCGACCTTGCGGCCCTCGACGAGATACGGCATGGCGTTCTGTAGGCCGAGAAGGCGCACCATCCGGACGACACCGCCGCCGCCAGGCAGCAGTCCGAGGGTGACCTCGGGGAGACCGATCTGCGTCTGCTTCCCCGCGAGCGCGATGCGCCCGTGGCAAGCGAGCGCGAGCTCGAACCCGCCGCCAAGTGCAGCGCCGTTGATCGCAGCCACCACGGGCTTCCCAAGCGTCTCGATCCGACGAAGGTAGGACTTCATCGTCTGCACCCCGTCGAAGAGGTCCTGCGCGTCCTCTGCGGTAGCTTGGATGAGCTCACCGAGATCGCCGCCTGCGAAGAAGGTCTTTTTGCCAGAGGTAATGACTACCCCGGCGATGTCTTTCTTCTCCGCTTCCACCTTGTCGACGGCGGTACCGAACGCTTCGATGAACGCTTTGTTCATGGTGTTGGCGGACTGCCCGGGCATGTCGATCGTCAGGGTGACGATGTTGTCGTTGTCTTTCTCGTAACGAATGGCTTCAGTCATCGTTGAAATCTGCTTCTTCTGGAGGTTGTCGGTTTCGGCCTGGGTTAGACGCGCTCGATGATGGTGGCGATCCCCTGGCCGCCGCCGATGCACAGCGTGGCAACGCCGGTTCGAAGGTCCCGTCGCTCGAGCTCGTCGAGGAGGGTGCCCATGATCATGCAGCCTGTCGCGCCGAGCGGGTGACCCATCGCAATCGCGCCGCCGTTGACGTTGACCTTCTCGTCGGGAACGCCGAGGTCGCGCTGGAACTTCATGACCACGGCGGCAAACGCTTCGTTCACCTCGAAGAGGTCGATGTCGCTTGCGCTCATGCCCGCTCGTTTGAGCGCCTTTTCGGTGG
This sequence comes from Myxococcota bacterium, assembly GCA_039177115.1. GTDB lineage: Bacteria > Myxococcota_A > Polyangia > Polyangiales > Houyiibacteriaceae > SG8-38. Next base: position 7,027 of record JBCDFZ010000001.1, on the reverse strand, counting down.
CAGGACCGGGCCCCGTCAGCATGATCGTGGGGTCCATCGCGGTGACACCGGTGGCCACGATACGAGCTCGCGCCTTGAGGCCCTGCGCCTTACCGGCTTCCTCGCTGCCGATGAGCATGAGCGCCGCACCGTCGACGATACCGGACGAATTGCCCGCGTGGTGAACGTGCTCGATGCGCTCGAGCATGTAGTACTTGTGAAGGGCCGCGGCATCGAAGCCCATGTCACCCATCATCTGGAAGGACGGAGCAAGGCCCGCGAGGTCTTCCGCCTTGGTGCCCGGTCGAATGTACTCGTCGTGATCCAGAATCGTCAGACCGTTCTGGTCTTTGACGGGCACGAGAGACTTGTCGAAGTGACCCCCTTCACGCGCGGCTGTGGCCTTGGCCTGCGAGCGAACGGCAAAGCCGTCGACATCGTCGCGCGTGAAGCCCTCCCGAGTCGCGATCAGGTCGGCGCTGACTCCCTGAGGAATGAAGCCGGTCTTGAGGTTGGTCTCCGGATCGAGGCCCCAGGCGCCTCCGTCCGATCCCATCGGGACGCGCGACATCGACTCGACGCCGCCGGCAACGACGAGGTCTTCCCAGCCGGAGCGAACCTTCATCGCAGCGAGGTTCACGGCTTCAAGGCCGGAACCGCAGAAGCGGTTCAGCGTCACGCCGGCGACCGACTCGTCCCACCCTGCCGCGGTCGTCGCGGTCTTGGCGATGTCGCAGCCCTGATCGCCCACGGCGGTCACACATCCAAGCACCACGTCGTCTACCGCTGCGGTGTCGAGCTGCGTGCGCTCTTCGAGCGCGTCCAGGAGAGTGGTGAGCAGCGTGATCGGCTTCACTTCATGGAGCGAGCCGTTCTTCTTGCCCTTGCCGCGAGGGGTTCGAATCGAATCGAAAATCAAGGCTTCTGTCATCGAGAGGTCCTTCCTTGGCGTGGGTTTTCCCAGCAGAGAACCGCTCACACCTAGCGCGCGCCGAGATACCGTCAAAGCTGACGGTTTGCGGTTGGAACCTGTAGGCACGCAGGCCTCTCCAGCACTACCCTGCGGAAATCAGTCGCAGGTCGTGGCGGCGGCCGCCCCATCGAACCGAGCAGCGGTCCACTCCAGCATCAGCGGCATGTTCAACGCCGTGGAATCATTGTGGGAGAAGCCCTCGAACAGCCGATAGTCGACCGTAGTCCCGAGGGCGCACATGCCGGTGGTGAGAATGTCGGTAAGCGCCTTCGGGGTGGTCTCATCCTCGGTGCCCTGGAGGACCAGCACCGGAACGTCCGTGACGGCCCGGCCCGGCGAACCCAGCGTGAAGGCCTCGATCCACCCTTGGCTTTGATCGAAGTCGATCGCGATGCCCGTCTCGCTCCCAAACGACTCGGCGACCGCAACCCACTCTTCGTAGCAGAACGCGTCCTCGAGCAGAGCGTCCACCGCAGCTCGAGCGTCGGGGGTGAACACGGCATCGAGATCGAGCTCGAACGCGTCGGCGTATGAAACGAGGGACATCCAAACCAGCCCTCTCGACCCGGGTACCCGAATCCCGGCCTTCGCAATCGTTTCCATGCAGCAAGCGGGGGCGGCTCCAATCACGCCGGCCAGGTCGAGTTCGGGCGCCCACGTCGGCGCGATCTCCGACGCGAACAGAGCAGTCTGCCCTCCCTGCGAGCGGCCCCACACCGCGACCCGATCGATCGCAGCAACTTCGTCGAGCTCGGCCGCTGCCTGAACGATGTCGAGTGAGCCGCGTGCCTGGCTTTCGCCAACCAGGTACGGATGAAGTCCCGGCGTGCCGAGCCCTTCGTAGTCGGAGCTCACCGCGAGGTACCCGGCAGCCACGAGTTCAGGGGCGATCATGAAGAAGTCGTGGGTGGGTCCGCTGAAGCCGCGCGAGGGCGCGCAGTCGTCGCTGATGCCTTTGGTTCCGTGCGCCCAAGACACCACGTTGAAGCCATCGGATGGCGCCGGGGCGTCAGGCACGACCACGAGCCCCGACACGGCAATGGCCTCGCCAGCGAGCGACTCCGACACGTAGAGCACCACAAACGTGCGGCTGTCCGCCGCGATCGGCTGAACCTCCTCGCTTCGGATGAGTGCGCCGGGGTTGGAGCCTGCAAGCGAATCCGGCGGGAGATAAAAGTCGTCGTCGGGCACGGTCGGCAGGCGCGAGCCGCCTTCACCACCTGCCCCGCCGTTGTCCTCCGATTCCGAATCTCCGCATGCGACAAGAACCGCGAGCGAGCAGGCGATTCCGAGGAGGAGAGCCGCTGCACGCTGGGACGCTCGTAGGAATGGACTTCGTGTACGCATGGTGAGACTCCAATCCGGCTCCGCAGAGCCGATTTCACAGGGGCGACAACAGATGGACGACCGACTCCTTGAGACCGGCCACGGTGTCTTCATCGACCGATGCGAGCCCTGTCGACGCTGAGCTCAGCAGGCCGAGAATGCAGCTTCGCGCGACTCGCCGCGCGGTCCGCTTCGAAGCGTCACTCGACGCAACGTCGTGAAACAGCGCGTCCCATTGCTGATCGAGTTCGGCCGAATAGCGAGCCGTCATCGTGAGGTGCTCGCGGACAAAGGCTTCATCGTCGCGGAGCGCCAACACAACTTCATAAGCCGCCATCGCCGGCGCACTCCCGTACCCTTCGATCATCGCGTCGACCGCGCGGTCCACGCGTTCTTTCAAGGTGCCGCCGTTCGGAAGACGCGAGCCCACGTCTGACACCAAGCGCTGGTAGCCCTCACGAACGACACTCCACATCAGGTCACGCCGATCTTCGAAGTGGTGCTGGAGCGCTCCCGTCGTCACGCCCGCCTCTTTCGCGATCCGAACCATGGTGGCCCCGGAGTAGCCCGAGCGCTTGAGACAGCGCATCGCACCCTCGTGGATCTCCGCTCGAGTGGCCTCGCGACGCTCTTGTTGCGTCCGGCGGGAGCGGCGTTCCGGATCACTCGCGGTTCGCATGAATTTAACATACATTATATAATCTATGTATTCAACTCCATTGATTTCGAACACTTCTGGCGATTCGATCATGAGTTCTCAGGGAGTCTCGGATGGCTCCCGCTCGGAGTATCCGTGTTCCTGGTGCCAAGCGGCGAGCGACTTCGTAGGGAACTCCTCGTACTGCTCGTCACCCGACTCCGACTGCACCGGCACCCACCCCGCCCTGCTTCCGATCATCATGTGCACGTAGCTGGGCGGCGTCGGTAGGGGTGTGTCGATGCAGCTCGCGACCGGATGCACCAGGTCAGGCCAGTTCTCGCTCCAAGCGTAGAGGTGGCAGCCACATCGCTTGCAGAAGTAACGATGGTGTTTGCTCTGCCATCGCTCCCCATCCCGCTCGAGCGTGGCGCGATAGTGCGAGAGGTGTTCCTCCCCTTCAATCTTCATGGTGCGCATGTCGCCACCGAGATTGATCATGAAGCCGCCGCTCCCTGTCTTGCGACAAATCGAGCAGTAGCAGCGCTGGTAGGGCCATGGTTCTTCGCTCTGCAGCGAGAACCGCACTTTGCCGCAATGGCATGAACCTTCGAGGAGCACGGAGGAACGGTATCACACGGTTTTCAAAGCTTCGTTCGACCGCTTCGTTCCGCCCGTTGGAAACGAGACCGTCGCGAGGTTCTCTGCAGACGGCGACGAGGAGTTTTGGCGTCGTCCGAGCGGAACGAAGCACCTCTCTACGACGGCCAAGACCGTTTGGATTAACGAAAAACGAATTCCAGAAAAAATAATAAAAACAAGGCCTTTGGCGGTAACGAAGTGCGGCTATCACGGTACCCCCCGCCATGCTTCAACCAACCATTCTTCGCACAGACCTTTCCTCTTCAACCCTTCTCTTCTTGGCACTTACGAGTGCACTGCTCGTCGCGGGCTGCGGCAATGATACGGCAGCCCCGGGCATCGGCGGTGACCCGATACCAGACCCAGGTGGCGCGCCCGATGAGCCCGACGACCCGCCCGCGATCGACGAATGCCCGACCGTCGGGAACCTCGTTCCAGACGTCGTCGGCCCAACCGCCTGCGAACTAGGCGGCGTGCTGACTGAAGACGGTGTCCTAGTCGCGGACATCACGTGGTTCCTCGACGGCGCGCTCCAGGTCGGCTCCGCGGAAGCGAGTGCCACTCTCGACATCGAGGCTGGCACCGAGATTCTTGGTTCCGGCAGTGACTACGTGCTGGTGTATCCGGGCGCGGCTCTCCGCGCGAACGGTACGGGCGCTGAGCCCGTTCGCTTCCTCTCCGACGACGACGACGTCGACGGGCGCGGCGAATGGGGTGGCCTCTTCCTTCGCGGCTACAACGGGCTTCCGACGCTCGACGGCGAGCAAGGGGCCAACCGCCTCGACTACGTCGTAGTCGCGGAAGCCGGTGCACCCGTTGAGGTGACGATCGACGGGACCACGGTGACCTACGAAGACAACATCGTCCTCAACGGCGTCGACCGAACGACGACGCTCAGCTTCGTTCAGTCGCACAACTCGGCGCGTGATGGGTTCCACATCCTCAACGGCGACCCCCGCATGTCGTGGCTCCTCGCCACGGGCTCGGCGCGCGACGGGATCTGGTATCGCGACTTCAGCGGGCTCATCAAGGACCTGCTGGTGATTCACGACCCGGACCCAGACGGCAGCTCAGGCCGGTCCGGCATCTACGCAAGCGAGACCATCGCGGGGGAGTCGAACCCTCGGATCGTGAACGCCACGCTCGTGGGGCGAGACTCGACGAGCGAGCCGGGCGACGCCGACGCCAACGAGTTTGGCATTCTCTTCGCCGACAACACCGACCAGGTGCGCCTCGCGAACGTCTTGATCGCGAACTTCCGAAACGGTTGTTTCGAGGCCGACTCGGACGCCGACCTCAGCGCCATCGACACGAGCGTGCCGGGGCCGGTGTATCTGGACGGCGTTCACTGCGCGAACGAAGCGGGCGCCAACCCCGGCTTCGGTGTCGTGCGTGACGGTTCCGCTGGGCTTCCTGCAGGAACGATCGCACCGAACAACAGCATCCACGGCAACGGACTCGTCTACTACAACGGCGCCGCGAACCCGGTAACGTTCACAGGCGAGTTCGTCGACCGCGCGGACAACTTCACCGCGGGCTGGTACCTCGACAACATCGGGGGCATCCCGAACGGGCTCGTGGCCGACACCACGTCCCTGAACGGTTTCCTCGACGGCGATACGAACAACGATGGGGTTCTCGACGGCGACGACACGAACGCTCCCTTCATCATCGCGGATGACGGGGTGGACGGGTTCAACCAGGACGTCGCCGACGACACGGGCGGCTACGACCTCACCCACATCGGCGCGGTGCGTGGCGGCGCGGTCACCAACGTCCAGTTCGACGGATGGACGGTCGGGACCGGCGCCACCGAGGGCTTCGCCGTACAGCTCAACGAGAACCTCATCGGTGAATCCGAGTGCCCAGACGCGCTCGGGGGAGCCGAAGTGGTCGCGCTCGACCGCCAGGCCGGACGGAACGCCTGCGAGGTGGCCGGAACCTTCACCAGCGACGCCACGCTCACGAGCAACGTCGAGTGGTTCCTCGCGGGTGGCGTTCACGTCGGGGACGAGCTCAGCGCAGCCACGTTGACCATCGAGTCCGGCACGCGCATCCGCGGCGGGAACGACGCAGTCACCGACTACTTCCTCGTGTTCCCAGGCTCGAGCGTCGACGCGCTCGGCACCGGGGCTCGACCGATCCGGTTCACGTCGGACGACGCGGGGATCGAGGGTTCCGCCGAATGGGGCGGAGTCTTCCTCCGCGGCTACAACGCGCTTCCGTCGCTGAGCGGTGACCAAGGTGCGAGCCGACTCGACTACGTGGTCGTAGCCGAGGCCGGCGCACCTTCCGAGGTCACGATCGACGGGCGAACCGTGACCTACGCCGACGCGATCGTTCTCAACGGCGTGGACGCCAGCACGACGCTCACCTTCGTGCAGTCGCACAACTCGGCCCGAGACGGTTTTCACATCTTGAACGGCGACCCGCGGGCGTCGTGGCTCCTGGCCACAGGCGCGGGCCGTGACGGCGTCTGGTACCGCGACTTCACGGGGCTCATCAAAGACCTGCTCGTCATTCACGACCGCGATGCCGACGGCGCCGTGGGCCGCTCGGGCATCTACGCCAGCGAAACCGACGACGGCGACTCGAACCCCCGGATCGTGAACGCCACGCTCGTAGGCCGAGACTCGACGAGCGTCGCAGCGGGGCTCGACGACAACGAGTTCGGCATCTTGTTTGCCGACAACACCGACCAGATTCGACTCGCCAACGTGTTGATCGCCAACTTCCGAAACGGCTGCTACGCGGCAGTCTCGGGCGCCGACCTCGAAGACATCGACACGGATATCCCAGGACCGACGTACCTCGATGGCGTTCACTGTGCCCACGAGGCAGGCGCCAACCCGAACTTCGGGATCGTGGACGATGGTTCCTTCGGATTCGCCGCCGGCGTTGTGGCTCCGAACAACTCGAACGGGGATGGCTTGGTCTACTACAACGGAGCGGGCCCGGCGCTCGCTGGGGCAAACACCCCGTTCGAGCCTCTCGCCGGTGGGATCAACTTCACGGGTGAGATTGCCGAACGCCGAAACAACTTCACGGCCGGCTGGTATCTCGACAACATCCGTGGCCTCGGCAACGGGCTGGTCGCCGACGCAGGGTTCCTCAACGGCTTCCTCGATGGAGACACGAACCTCGACGGCTTCGTCGACGGCGACGATACGCGCTCTCCGTTCATCATCGCCGACGACGGCTTCGGCGGCTTCAACCAAGACGTCGCCGAAGACACGGGCGGCTACGACCTGACCCACGTCGGGGCGGTCCGCGGAGGCGCGGTGACCAACACCCAGTTCGACGACTGGACGGTCGGTACCCTGCGAACGGGCGGGTTCACCGTCCAGCCAGCGGCATTCTAACCACAGCAGCATCCACACCGAGACGCGGGGGGGGCCGCCCGGGGGCCCCCCCCCCGCACCCTGTGTGTGGGCCGGCGCGCGCCCCCCCCCCGCGCCCCCCCGGCCCCC